>NZ_BAXQ01000027.1:0-49921 GCF_001310615.1 Thalassobacillus sp. C254
TAAAATCGATAACTGACACCTTTTATTTCTTTTCAGAGACTGTTTTGTCCCAGCCTCTTCTCCGGTTTTGAAAAGTGGGTTAGGTAAGGGTAAATGTTCTCTAATCTTGGTAGCAGTTTATAAACATAAATCCAGCCAAAGAATATTCACCTTGCATACGAAAAGTATGACAAACATATTTTTTTATAAGCAAAGTCCATCCTAGGCAGTGCTGATAGTGTGTTGTAATAGGAGGGTGGGAGATTTGAAAATTATTTAAAATCACCTTATAAAAAGTAGTTTGTAAGATAGAAGTCATGCAGGATAGCAATACTCACCATATAGGAAAGGATCAGTTTTATGAGTCTTTATCTGTTGGTTAATATTTTCAGAAAGCTCCCCTAGTTCGATTCATCACTCGCAAGCTTTGTATGCGGTTAGATGGTAATCTGTATAAATAAGAGAAAAGAAAAGATCGTTAATGAGGTGGACGACTCTTCAAAAAGAAGTCCTAGAAGAAGTAAAGGCTCTTGTGATGAACCATATGAGTAGGGAAGACGTTTGTGTCTATTTGTTTGGTTCTTGGGCCAAGGGAGCGAAACATCCAATCCAGGACTTCATTATGTAGGAGAAGACAGTATTGCCGTTACTCCTTATACTATTGCTTCTGAAAGGAGTTATACCGTAAAGAAGGGCATGCCAAAATTGATTACTTAAATATCATTGGCTGGCGCAGTTACGGAGAAAGATTAGCTTAGTAAAAGATGTTGTAACTATAACGGGGAGGATCCAAAGCCGAAAACATAAGAAACAGCAAGCAACAATTCACGAGATCCACGCTGAAAAAGTAAAATACGATTACAAGACTACAAACAATGTTGAAAAATAACTTTGTAAGGGCAGACCAATGTATGGGCTGCCCTTTTTTTACTATCTAACTTAGTGAAGCTGGTTGCCGCCTAACCGCTTTCTGCTACCTGTACTAGACGCTTGGTGATTTCTCCACCTTCATTCCCCTCCGCCAGTCACACATTTTCTTTGTACAGACTAGAGGTATGTAGTAGGGGAAAGCGCTCAAATCAATCAAGCAGTAACTGTTCAACTTAGTCTAGCAGTTACAACATTATAAACAATGCAATGGAAGCCATGACAGCAGGTGGCGTTTTAGAGATTAAAACCAAAGAGTTGCATCTCAATAGCTGATTGAGATCATTGATCAAGGAGTAGGAAGTGAACCTGAAAGAATATAAAATATTGGGGAACCGTTTTATTCTTTAAGAAAAAGTAACTGGGTTAGGTTGAATGGTATCTTATAAGACCATAGAAGACCATCATGGAAAGATGGTTATTGAAAGCGAGGAAGGAGAAAGGAACTACAGTTAAACCAAAATTGTAATAAAGAGATTTCTTTGTCTCTTATATTTCTATGTTTTTATCTACTTCTTTTTGAACCTCCAAAGTTTAGACCATACTATGTGAAAGCAGTTTTATTTTGAGCTTTTCTTAATAAAAAACCTCCAATTGTTAGATGTCTCTAACATTGAGGGGCAATTCAAAAATATAATCTATTCAGAGCGTGAAATCACTAAAACAGAAAGGGATTTTAGTCCTTTGTTAACTGGAAGGGAATTAGTTACTTTAGGGTTTTAACGATAATTCTCTTTTCTAATGCCCTTTTATAAAGGTGACATTTATTTCTAGCTGATAAAATTTTCAAAATACGGGAAACGTGAGCGTTTACAGTCGGTAAAGCTAAAAAAACATCATTAGCAATTTGTTTGTTAGACTTTCCCTCTAATAATTCACGAAAGATGATCGATTGTGCATTAGTAAGAACTTTTCCTAGTTCTTTTTCTTGAATTTTCAGTAAATAAATGTCGTCATCTAGTACATCATGCTTTTCAGAGACAAGGGGAAAACTCTCCGGCTTTCTAATTATTTGGAGCAAGTAATTTTGAAAACATGGGTCTACATAGGCATGAAAGGTGACGGATCTATGATACAAAGAGTAAAAAGAGCTTGCTAAATACTCGTTACTATAAATGTGATTAATGTTTTCCTTTAGTAAATTTCTTATCCAATTTATGTTTGACGTAGATAAAACCACACTGATATGAGTTTTACCTTCTAAAGGAAATCTATTAAGTAACGTACATAAATGGTAGTATGATAGGAGGCTAAAATGATAATCGCTCCGTTATTCTCTTCTAAGACAACTTGGTTATCATTTTCGCTCAGTGTAATATGGTTCGAAATAAACTCCTTTTTATAATATTGCAGATCTCTCTTATTAAATAAAATCAACCTCTTGTTATACATACTAATTCAACTCTCTATACCTATTATTTAATATAAATCAAGCTTTTTTAGCCCTATCATCATCCAACTCGGATACCGTTACATAAGTATATTTGTACATACTTCTTAGAACATTACTCTATGTAATGTTCTTTCATTATCAATATATAGAACATGTATCATAATTTTCAATAAACGCTAAAAATTTATTTTTTCTGATTATGATTTCATTATACTGAAAAAAAAGTCGAAAAATATGTAGGTATTTATTGTTGTTTTGTTTAAAAAGTCTGGATATAAAGGATAAAAAGCCTAGAATAAGAGACAAAAGAAGAAGCTAACTTGGGAGTAGCTACGTAAGGAGGTTGTCGAATTGCAGTTACGAAAGGTTGCTATGGGGCTATTACTGATATGGTTTGTCCTTATCGGAGGGATCGTGCTTTATACTGTATTTTTACGATAGACTTCTTCTCAAAAATACACCAGAACTTTCATTAAAATCCATTCTTTAAGCGTAAATAGCCCATCATTTTTTCTACTTGTGTATGGTAAGTATATCTATTACTGATTGACTACTTACATAGTCAATATGCAAGAATTCCCCTTGAAGTTTCTTCCACTAGTCTTCACCAATATCTGGATAAAGTAAAATCTACCTTCCTCAAAATATGGCCAATGGATTAGTATAAGATTGCAAACATTTTGTTAATCCTTTTTTTCCTTTTTTAAAAGTTGCAGGAATAATATACAAGGGATCCAACAAACTAATCGTAAAAAAGGGGGGAAGTCAATGAGGGGAAAAAGCAGGAAGTTTACAACAAACAAGAACATTCACCTTCTAAATAGAGTGCATGACCTAAATGAAGACCTTGAGACAACTTCCCTTTCCCGAAATCTTGCTGAAAACAAATATAAATTAAAAAAGATTTACAATAACTGTGCTGATGTCATCTTTCGTTCTTTTACAATTGGTGGGCAAACCGAAGCTTTAGTTATTTACATTGAAGGATTAGCAAGTGTATATGAAATTAATGAAAATGTGCTCCAACCTCTTATGCCAAAAAAAGAACCAATGACACAAGACATAGAATCCTTTATAGAAGAATCTCTGAATATCTCGGAAATTAACAAAGTGAGCACTCTAGAGGCGTAAATAAATTTATTTCAGCCGGACAACCCGTTCTCCTCATACACGGCTTTGTGACGGCTGTTTCCCTAGGGATTGACCATTGGGAACAAAGGTCTGTTACTGAACCTGAAGCCGAGCAAGTCATTAAAGGACCAAGAGAAGGGTTTACGGAAGCAATTAGAGTAAATGTATCTCTCATTAGAAGGAGGATGAGAAGCCCAAAATGTAAAATCCAGTATTTATCCTTAGGTCGATACACGCACACTGATGTCGCCCTCCTCTATACTGAAGGAATAGCCGACAAAACAATCATAAAAAATGAATAACCGATTACAACGGATAGACGTTGATGGAACAATAGAAAGCGGAATGATTGAAGAATTCATTGAGGATAACCCCCTTTCGCCATTTCCACAAATCTTAAATACGGAACGTCCTGATGTTGTCGCTTCCTATCTTTTAGAAGGCCATGTCTGCGTATTGGTAGACGGTTCTCCTTCTGCGCTCATTGCTCCTGTTTCCTTTTACTCATTGCTCCAATCTCCCGAGGATTACTATCAACGATTCATGGCAAGTACATTACTAAGATGGCTACGGTATTTTTTTCTTGTTATTGCTTTATTATTGCCGTCAATATATGTATTAATCCCTTTTCCTGCACTTATTGAAGCATTTATCATGGAAATAATGTTTGAAGTACTGAGAGAAGCGGGGTTGCGTCTCCCAAAACAAGTGGGTGCTGCGGTTAGTATTGTTGGAGCACTTGTCATAGGAGAAGCTGCTGTGTCAGCAGGGATCGTTTCCTCTCCAATGGTAATGGTGGTGGCGATCACCGGCATCGCTTCGTTTGCTTTACCCAGGTATAACTTTGCCTTCCCGATCAGAATGCTTCGTTTTCCCATGGTTTTACTAGCAGGTGCACTAGGGTTATTAGGGGTGATCCTTGGTGTTTTAGCTATTCTGGTCCATTTGTGTACCTTACGTTCGTTTGGCGTTCCGTACTTATCTCCTTGGGCACCTTTTCAATTTAATTCATTAAAAGATGTCTTTTACCGAGCCCCCAGTTGGGCCATGAGCACCAGACCCAATGTGATTGGAGAAGATGATGATCACAGGATCGCAAAGCACCTGAAACCAGGCCCAGAAAAAGGGGGAGACTAAGGGGGAAGATGGAATGGAAAAAGGAAGAATTTCAGCCTTACAAATGGCATTTTTAATGTATCCTGCTATACTTGCAACCGCAACTTTACTGGTACCTGCAATCACTGCCCAGTCTGCAGGTCGAGATATGTGGCTTTCTCCTTTTTGGGGATCTCTCATTGGGGTTATAACTGTGCTGATCGCCTATTTTCTACACACAAGATATCCTGAAGATACGTTTATTCAGTATAGTGAAAAAATTACCGGGAAATTTTTTGGAAAACTGATTGGACTTCTTTTTCTGTTATTTTATTTGCATATTACTGCCATCATTGTAAGAGAGTATGCGGAATTCATCATAGGGGCATTTTTCTTACGCACCCCGCACGAAGTCGTAGATAAGAGGGGCATTGAAGTATTAGGAAGATGTGCTGACTTTCTTGTCCCTATACTCGTTCTCTTTATTTTGCTTCTTGTTATTTTGCCCGTGGGAGAATATCAGGTTGAAAACCTTCTTCCTACCTTTGAACATGGCCTTCGTCCCAGTATTGAGGGAGCTATTGCTCCTCAAGCCTGGTTTAGTGAATTTTTTCTCATGGCTTTTCTATTCCCTCTGATTAATAAAAAGGAGCGTAACAAAAGCTTAAAATATGGGCTGTTGACGGTTTTATCTGTGATGATCACCATGACACTCGTCAACCTTTTAGCACTGTTAGTCTTTGGAGAGTTAACAGAAACCCTGCTTTACCCGGTGATGAGTGCTGGGCGGTACATAGAAATTGGAGAATTCTTTGAACACCTTGAATCGTTTGTTATGGTAGTGTGGGTAGCTGGTACGTTCTTAAAAGTGGGAGTCTTTTATTATGTGCTCTCCGTAGGGACAGCTCAGTGGCTGGGATTATCGAATTATAAGCCTCTCGTTTTTCCTTTCGGCCTTTTGCTCGTGTATGTTGCCATGTGGTCTGCGAGTAATTTAATGGAGTTAAAAGATTTTTTAGCGTCAGAAGGGGCTCTCTATCTTACATTGGTTCAAACCATCCTACCCAGCTTTCTTTGCTTGATTGCTTTGTTTCGAAAAAAAGAAAGGCGGTCAACCCAATGAAACAAAAGAGTGTCATGACTTTTCTCTTGTTATTAGCCTTTTTACAAACCGGTTGTTGGGATCGTTTAGAGGTAAATGACATGGCATTAATTTTAGCTACTGGGATAAATGTGGTTGAAAACGGCAACGTAGAGGTTTCTGCTGAAATCAGTTTACCTTCCCCACAAGGAAGTACTGAGCTGATGGGTGGAGATCAAGGGGGAGGCATAGGTACTTACATCGAGTCCGCTACAGGAGAGACAGTTGCTGATGCCGTTTCCAAAATGCAACAGAAAGTTTCCCGGGAATTATTTTGGGGGCAAAGTGATATCATTGTGATTGGCGAGGAACTAGCGAAACAGGGATAGGGGATTCACTGGAATACTTTGTTCAGCATCCACAAGCCCGCTTACGAAATTTAGTATTTTCTACTAGACGAGATCCTAAGGAAATTTTAGGGGTCAGAGGTCATCTGGAAGAAAGCACAGCAGAAACTATTGAAGAGTTAGCCCTCCATCAAATAGGACCCGTCATTTATCTGAATAACATCTTACAATCGTTTGAAAATTCATTTCAAGAAGTAGTCATTCCTTTAATAGACATTTCATCCAATCCTACAAATGCCTCCAACGGGCCAACGGAGTTAACAATTGATGGCAGTGCCGTCTTTAAAGGTGACCAATGGAAAGGTGAATTAACGATGTATGAGACGAGAGGGTTAATGTGGATAAGAGGGATATAGACACTGCAATCATTAACACCCCAACCACAGAAGGCGGCACCGTGTCCATGGAGGTCATTCATTCTTTTACTCGTTTAAGGCCGTCAATTGATGGGGGGGAAATGGGCCATAACCATTGACGTAGAAAGTGAGGACGATATCATTCAAAACGGCAGTTCACTTGACCTAAAAGATCCAGAAGTCATAAGCATGTTAGAAGTACAATTAGAAACAGAAATTAAAGAAGCGATTGAACAGACTCTAAATAAAGCACAAGAAGAGATAGGTATTGATGCTTTAGGATTCTGAGACACGTTTTATCGAAAATACCCTACTGAGACCAGTCAATATCAAGATGATTGGAATTCAAAAATGAAGGAAGTACAAGTGAACATAAACGTTAACTCTGTCATTCAGCGTCCTGGCTTATCTACCAGACCTCACCACTAAAGGAAAAGAGTGAATTACCATGGAATACGGAAAAGTCATGTTGTTAGGGTTCGTAGTCTTTTTAATGATTGCTTATGAATGGCCAAAAATAGATGAGAATGAAAAAAAAGAAAAAATAAGCTTTGGAATCTTAGTAGGAATCGCTTTTTCAGTAGGGGTACTTCTTATCTTCATTAAGGATCTTACAAATTATGGACCAACTCAGGTTATAAGCCAGACTTTAGGTTTGTTTATTAAATGGCTTCACTGGTAACAGCTGAGCGTTCTCTACTCCTTAGTTTACTACTACTTTTTATAAGGTTAAAACTCTTCGCTTATTGAATAAATTTTAAGAAAAGGGGAGAGTTTAAAGGAAGAATATTTTTACCACTTAGATCATTCCAAAGCCTCTTAGAGAGGGAGAATCGTATGACTATATTACAAAAAATAGATGACCATCCCATTTGCTTTGGATACATCAACCATTTAAATAGTCTAGAAAAATGAGAAAGATATATCATTCAACCTACAACCTCTGAGGAAAGGTATTTTGTACTTTTAGTTTCTTTCCGATAGCATCCTCTACATAGTGCATAATTTATAAGTAAACTAATTTATTCTATAATTAAATGGGAATCCATGCTCATGAAAGAGCAAACAAGCTATTGTGTCAAATGAAGCACTTATTCAAGGTTGAGGAAATTATAAAAAACTTTTGGCAACTAAATAAACATCCTTCTAACAACACGTTAGAAGGATGAACGACACCTACCTATTAAATTATATCTTTAATACAAAATAAGGAGACTATAGTATTTACCCCTTCCATAATCTCTTCACGTCTAAGGGGACAAACACTTTATTCCCATGAATTTCTCGATGAATTAAAGGACGTTCGAAAAGTTTGTCCATGACTTCATTTTTTTGTTTTTCACGCGCAGCTTTAGTCTGTTTCCTCAACATTTTTATCCTTCCATGTCTTAATTTGTCAAATTTATTTTTCCATTTTAGGATATACATATTCCGCTTTTGTATTTTCGTTCACACTGCAGAATCATATTAAAGGTACAAATTCCATTAAATAAACTTTTTGTAGAAGGGGTTGATTTACAAGTGTGCTAAAATACCTCAATACAAAAGGCATTCCAAAACCTAAGTAGTTTTAGAGTGCCTCTTGAACGCCAATAATACACCGGGGGTAATTCAAAAATACGTGACTTTCTTTATGTTTTCCTATTTTCCCCTTATTCATACATCAATACCCCAAGGCATTTAACTTTTAATAATTAATCAGTCTGAGTTTTATCAAAAACTGCTGGGTGTACTTACTGACAATCAACACCGTTCGCCTTTGATTCAATTTGCTGAGAAGGACTAGGATTTTGTGCAACATATTAATGCGAAGGCCGTGTTTTTTTCTGCCAGGCATTTGAAATAAAATGCTTGAGAGAAAGGAAGGAAAGATTGTTAATTTAGCGTCCCTTCCTTTCAAGTAGGTTTTACTGTCCCAGCCTACGCAGCGAGTAAAGGAGCAGTTGCACAATTTACAAAATTACGGGCAAATGAATGGGCGAAAAGAAGGAGTATACGTGAATGCTGTCGTCCTGGTTTATATGGCGACTGATATAAACCAGGCTTTGATTGAAGATGAACAAAGAAGCAAGGAAATTCTAAATAGGATACCCGCAGATAGGAAAATCCAGAGGATATTACAGGTGCTGTGGTATTTCTTAAAGCGAGAGCTTCTAATTATATTCATGGGGAAACCATCGTGGTAGATGGATGGGAAGATGACATCCATTTAGTAAAATAAGCAAATAGTTTGGGTTTCCATACAAAGGAATCCCTTTATCTCCATAGGTAGAACAATATCAGGAAATAAAAAAATGAACTATGTATTTATAAAGTGAGTTTATTACTCATACTCTATTTATCCCATCAAAGTTATAACGAGGGCGAGGTAATTTCAGATTCTCTGCAAAATACGGACGTCCGTTAATGTACCTTAGTAAGAACCAGTATTTCCTGAGGAACCTTACCCCGCAAGCATGAACTTAGGTTTCTACTTGAAAAGACGGCAAACAAACTCTCTTAATACAAAGGGCGCTTTGAAAGTAAGTATAGGTCTCATTTAATAACGCGAGCCCGCCAATGTGGTCGAAGAACTGCTGCAACGTCTTTGGGAAACTGGGAAGCTAAATTTGCTTACAAAACCACCGGGAAGTATAGGTAGGGAGAAGAACTGGCAATGAAAATAGCCGGGATCACTGGCGGCTAAAAACCTGAAATTGATCCAGCTATGATAGTGATAATGGCAGTAGAGCATGGTGTTACCGCTGAAAACGTTTGTTTAAAGCCGATATCATCTACTGTATTTTGCCAAGTTAGATATACAAATCTTTAGCCAAGGACATCGTAAGTCCTTGGCTTAAAACTCTTGCTATGCTTCGTATTCATCCATGGCTTCCATCTGTTTTTCCATATCTCTCATATCCATATTAGTATAAATGGTTGTGGTTTGAATCGAATTATGCCCCAGCTGTCGCATTAAAGAAATTTGATCTTTATTTGCTAGCCAGTGCTTCGTAGCAAAGGTATGCCGAAACTTATGAGGAGACATTTTCATCACAAACTGCTGGGTGTATTTGCCGACAATATGCTGCACGGACCGGACAGAGAGGGGAGACCATGTTTTCCCGTACTTAGACACAAATACATGCTTTTGACTGTCGGGAATATTTAACTCCTTACGCACCTTTAGGTATTCCTTCACGTCTTCTAAAGAAGATTTTGTGGCAAGGATCACTGACTTTTTGTTACCTTTTCGCAACACAGTTAAGGTCTGTTGCTTAAAGTTGATATCATCCAAGGTAAGCTGCACTAATTCAGACACCCGAACTCCAGAACCAAGGAACAAACTTACGATGGCTACATCTCTGGTAATGTTACGTTTGTAGTGAGCCAACGCACGAGAGCTCAAGGTTGTGGGATATTCCTCAACCATGAACTGTAAAAATTCTTTATCAGTATTTCCCTGAAAAATTTGACTCGCAACATGGGCTGCCTTTTGCGAATCATCCTCTGTATTTCGAATTAGCTCAATCTTAGCAAAAACATTCCGATAAAAATAACTTTCTCCCTGGGCATCCTCCGTCTGAGTAGTAAGGTACTTAAATAGTGACTTTAACGAAGAGATGTTTCTGTTTACAGTATCATCAGAGAGGCCGCGATCAGCCTGAAGAGAAGCGACATAAGCCTCCGCATCTGTTTTTCTAAGGTCCGCTAACACTTCTACAGGAACAGAGGAGGGAGTCTTTTCTGGACTGATTTCCTGCTTTACGATCCATGTAAAAAAACTTATGTAGTCCCTGGCATACTGGGATAGGGTAGAGGGAGACATCCTTTTTCGTTGTTTCACTTCCAGATACTCAACAACATACCAGGGAAGATGTTGTTTTAAGTCTTGCAGTTTACGTAAATGAACGGTTGTTTCACGACTAACCATGCTGCTCACCACCTTTGTCGAATAATGTCGATATTTGCGTGAAATTCAATTTTAACGAACACATGTTCTAATTAACATAATTATATTATAGTGACTAAAATAATTGGGAGGAAACAATAATTTAGTAATTCATTATCACTCTAATGTATTTTTTAAACTCGGGTAATTCTTTTTCCAATAAACCTTTTAACTTGTCGAGGTCTACGTTTCTATCATCCTTGCTCACCATATCACAATATTCAACTAGTTCCCTCATTTTACTAGCTAGGGTAGAGGAGAGAACACCTGAATTCTCTAATAAAGTAAAGGCTTCAACTCTGGTTTTTGGAAGACCTAATTTCTCTTTTGTTATAATGTGCATGGCTATTGAAATACAAGCCTCACAAGCTCTTTGAAGATTAATGATAACGGCATCCTGCTTTGTAAGATTCTTTAAATTTGAAAATGTGTTGTTATATTCCTCATCTACACGTGAAAGACAGTTTTGTATTTTTTTGATGTTATTTAAGACGATGATATTATTCATGATAATCTCACTTTCAATCTTTAAAATATGGCATCCTAAGAACACCGACCCTTATCTTTGTTTAGGCAAAAAAGAACCTTATGAGACGGTACTTATATAGTTCCTCAGACTTTCTTCCACACTTGTTGATATGAGTTTTTTAAAAGGTTTTAGGTTATGATTAACGCTTGCCTCTTCTAAGGTATTGTAATATTCTTCACGCTGATTTTCTTCCGCTTGCACTATAGCTGGAGGGTAACCCTCCTTCATTAGAATCAAGTTCATTAATAACCTGGCAGTCCTACCATTTCCGTCTGAAAATGGATGCATACAAACAAACTTAAAATGAAATAACGTAGCTAACTCTACCGGGTGCAAGGTGCTTCTTTCTTTATCATACCACTTTAACAGGTCTGTCATTTCATTATTGAGTTGGAGAAAGTGGGGAGGGTAGTGCTTACTATACCGGTAATTCTAACATTTATTGACCGATATCTTCCTGCATTTTCATCATTTATATTCTTCAGGATCAAGTAGTGTATCATTTTCACAGTGCCCTCATTTAAAGTTACTTTATTTTGCACCTGTTGTTCTATATAACAAATAGCCTCAGAATGGTTAATGACTTCAAAATGTTCAATTAATCGTTTCCCACCAATGGCTAAACCACCCTCAAATACAATTTTTGTCTCTATTAATGATAACGTGTTTCCTTCTAAAGCATTAGAATGATAGGTCCATTCCACCCGATAGTACTCTTTAAGATTTTTAGCAGCCGCTGAGGGAAGTGGTTTTAGACGGTCTAAGTCTTTTTTCAATTCTGTGATTCTTAGTCTCAGATCCTTTTCACCTACTTATTTGCATTTTTCAGAAGTGAACACGGTTTCCTATTCACTTGAAAAATAAACTTCTCTGCACAGTGACTATATAGAGTATTGAGTGGAGACTTGAGTAACAAGTATTTTCGGCATCTCCAAGTTTTCTACTTTCTTCTTTGGTAATGAGATAAATAAAAACTCACCACTTATTTCACCTGGTGAGTAAGAATCCACTTTTTTATATTGTCTATCTCTAACTTTCCACTGGCAACCTCTAATCCAAGGTGAACAAGCTCTTCTTGGGTATACTGAATAGAAATGTTATTTATTTTTAAAAGTAGGAGCATGACCGAAACACCAATCCTTTTATTACCATCCACAAAAGCATGATTACTTATTATACCAAACGTAATAGCAGAGATTTTATCTATTATAGTAGGATATAGATCCTGCCCATCAAACGTAGCGTATGCCCGATTCAAAGCACTTTCAATAAGCGCACGGTCTTTGATTCCAACAGAGCCACCGGTTTCCTCTACGATCTTTTTGTAAAAAACGATAACGTGATCAGTATTTATCATCTTCATTATTTGGAAAGTTCCTCAAGAGCTTCTCGGTTATCTTCTATAATTTCATCCATAAGAGAGTATAGGTTTTCCTCATTTTTTTTCTCTTTTTGCTGTAAAAATTCTATAAAGTCGAGGACTTCTTGTTGCCTGTCTGAAGAGAGGTTTTGGAACTTACTTAAAAATCGCTTTTCAATACTCATGATCCACCTCAATTTTTTTACCTTTATTATACCGGTTATTTACACTTAATACCAAATAATCTCCTGTGTGAAATAAAATTGAAAATTTCCCACCTAAAACATACTAGGTAAGCTTAATTTGCTATTCAATTCTTACTCCATGGAATCAGCCTTGAAGCAACCATGTTAGTTACACAAATGAGAGATGTGTTTCTATGCGCATTACGACTTATGATTGGCATGTTAAGCAGCCAATCACGGCGATAAACCTAAAGCTTGAAAATCTATCACCAATCATTAGAATATAACTATAACTCGTTGCGCCTTAGACTAACGTACGCGTTATATTCAACGTAAGAGAGTATCGCGTGGAGCCAATGATTATCCGTGCGATACTCTTTTTACTATATCATATATTAATATATTTTCGTAAAATTATTATTTCACGCAAAGATATTAATATCATCTCCTTCCCCACTTCTGTGATTAAAAAAGCGTTCTTTCCGAAAACATGTAACAGAAAATGTATTGAAACCATGAATACACTAAAATTAAATATGGTAATTCCAAGAAAGCTTATTTAGTGCCATACTGAACCTGTATGATAGTTCTATTATCAACGCAGGAAGATGCGTAGAAAACGAACCAATGGAAGAGGACACTAAACATCTAGTCTTTAAGTAGGTATGATTAAAATGATCAAGACCAGGATACTAAAGACTTCTGGTTAAACAAAGTTGGTTTTGTCTTAAAATTTGAAAAAGCTATGGGACATAACATGTCATGGATAGAGATTGGTCAAAGTGAAGACGAATTTACCACCCTAGTTCTTTACTTTAAGTCAGCAATGGAGAATCCATCTGCTTCTGGTTGCCGCCCAATATAGAGGTTTTGTTTTTTTGCATTTTTTATTTAAGTTTGACATTTTGTATGAACATCAATATAATACGAGTAATCGTCGCACAAAAAATCTGTATTTGCACGTATGTGCAGAAGAGGGTGCGTAGAAATAATGACAAGCTGGAAGATCTTATTAACGAAGATAGCTCAATTAAGCGAGGCGTTACCATGCATTGTTTATTTTCTCCTAATAATCCTTCTTTTCGCAAACGTATCATACAAAAAATTTCTAATTGAGATAGGTATTTTATGTAAAAATTAAATAAAAGGGTTTTTGTACCTTCAAGTAATAAAATGCATTCGATTAAAAATAAAAAGTGTATGACATCTATGGCTATCGCCGAATGACGTTAAATATAAACCTGAAGGACAGAGCTTTAATCATAAACGTATGCACAGCCTAATAAAAATCGGTGGTATATAGTCTGTGATAAAAGCGTTCTTTCCTACAACATGTAACAGAAAATGTATTGAACCATGAATACACTAAATTTAATTATGTTAATTCTAAGAAAGCTTATTTTAGTGCATACTGAATCTGTATGATGGCTTTATTATCAACGTAGGAAGATGCGTAGAAAACGAACCAATGGAATCATTTTGGGGAACACTCAAATGGAAAAGTATTATTTAAAATAAGTACAACAGGTTTGAGGAACTTCTAGAGACGTGGATAAATACGTTAATTTTTATAAGCATAAGGAATATCCAAAACTATTAAACGGCCTTAGCTAATGAATATAGAGCTAAAGACGCTTAGAGTTGTTTTTATTGTTTCCTCTGTCTGCTTAACAGGGGACAGTTCGAAACGCATGTGCCCTTATAATCGAGTAGAGGCTCCATTATGTTTCTTGCATGATTCTCGCTTTACCAGGCGGTGTGGAATAATAACTTTTTTATTTGGTAAGGATGGATCTTTCAACTTCTCTATCAAATGGTGACAAGCTTTATGCCCTATGTCATAAATATGAATGTCAACCGTAGTCATCGGAGGAGAAGAGAGTTTTGAAATCATGACATTGTTAAAGCTAATAATTGAAAGTTCTTCTGGTACCTTAACACCCATGTCTGACAGCATGCGAAGCACCCCAAAGGTCATAATATCATCTGACACTACAAGAGCTGTTGGCGGCTCGCTTAGTGACATCAGTTCTATAATCGCTTCCTGGCCTCCCTCTTCTAACTCTTCATGATAAACCTTATAATGGTCTTTTAGTTGTAGACCAGCTTGTTTCAACGCCTGTTCGTAGCCGTTCAAGTGATCAAGCGTGACAACAAATTCCTCGTTTCCTCCCACAAACGCAATGTCTTTATGCCCTAGTAACAGCAAATAATCTGTCACCATTTTAGCGGCTTTTATATTATCATTATTGATAAACGTGACTTGTTCCTCGGGAATCTCATAAGGTCTTCCTATTAACACACACGGAAAATTTTTCTCTACTAAATAATGCAAGATTTTGTCATTGATCTTGGAATAAAGTAGGGCAATCCCATCCACGCGAGACCCTTCCACCATATGAGTAACTTCATCAAAAAGTTCTTCTTCTGTTTGACCTGTTGATAAGTAAAGGCCATACCCCTCTTTACGAGCTTTGCTGCTAATTCCTCGGATAACTTCCGGAAAGAATGGGTTTTGAAACGCTTTCTTTGCAGAATTCGGCATGACAATACCCAAAGTATTCGTGGTGTTATGATTCGCAAGACTTCTAGCATTATAGTTTGGGTGATAGCCCAGTTCCTCCATGGCAACTTTCACTTTTTCTTTTGTACGATGACTTATCCTCGGACTATTTGCTATGACCCGTGATACAGTTGACGGAGAAACATCTGCCAATCGAGCTACATCTTTTATCGTAACCGCCAAATGCATCACCTCCTTGTCTCAATCCTTTCTTCTTTCTTATTGTAAGTGAAATTGCCGTACCATACAAACATTATTGTAATTGCTTACATACGTGCATTGATCGTGCCTGATCTGCTTTCTGATCGTCCCTTTTCTTCTCCATTTATCTTGAGAACCATGCCATCTTCCACACCATGGACCACGATCTCGCTTTCCCATCCCGGCTTATAGGAATCATTAGTAGTATCAAAGGTAAAATCAATTGTATCCCCTTTTACTTCATAACGCACATAGCTTTCAAAAGCCTTTCCTTCCTTGTAATCAAAGGTCCTCCCGTCATCTTCATAAAAAAATAATCTCCTCCATCCATGGATGGATACACGTGAAAGGTAACCCTCTTATCTTTTTCTTCCGTTGATCGTTTTTCTTGGCCAAGAGCAATGATGGCTCCCTTTTTAATAAACATAGGTAAAGTATCAAGGTTGGCTTTTACTAGATGATATTCTTGCCCTGAGTATTCTTCTCCTGTCCAATAATTAATCCAAGTGCCTTTTGGTAAATAGACGGCTCGGTGATTTTTGTCGGGGTGTAAGATTGGAGCAATAATCACAGAGTCACCGATCATGAATTCATCTGACAAATTAAACACTTCTGGGTCTGCCGGATACTCTAGGAGCAATGGCCTCATTACAGGTACTCCCGTATCACTCGCTTCCTTAAATAATGAATATATATGAGGCATCCATATATAACGAAGATTAATGTATTTCTTTGTGATCGCTTCAATGTCCTCGCCAAACTCCCATGGTTCTTGCTGGACGGTGTCTAAGGCGGAGTGGTTTCTAAAAAATGGAGTGAAAGCTCCGACCTGTGTCCAACGGGCAAGCAGTTCTCCTGTTGTGTCATGAGCAAATCCCCCTACATCCGGACCACAGAATGGAACGCCTGAAATTCCTAGGTTCATGCACATCGGAATGGCCATTTGTAAATGCTCCCAAAAGCTACGGTTGTCCCCTGTCCATACTGCCGCATAACGTTGAACACCAGCATACCCCGCACGAGTCAACAGGAAAGGACGCTTGCCGTTTAGCCGTTCTTGCAATCCTTCATATGTGGCCTTACCCATCAACAGACCATATACATTATGCAATTCTCGGTGGGTTTTTGGATACCCATCGTTTCCGTGTACAACGGCTAAGTCCATGGTTTTTGTTTCATTAAAGACGGCTGGTTCATTCATGTCGTTCCAGATTCCCTCAACTCCTTTGTCTACATAAAAATCATGTTTTTCTCCCCACCAGTTACGGGTTGTTTCATTAGTGAAATCTGGAAACGCACTATTCCCTGGCCATACGTCCCCATTATATATTTTCCCATCCATATACTTACAAAAATGATCTCCTTGGATCCCTTCCTGATAAGTAGAATATTCTGGATCCACTTTGACCCCCGGATCAACAATCGGAACTACATGAATCCCTTCATTTTTAAGATCTGCGATTAATTGCCCAGGGTTTGGATAACGTTCCTCGTCAAATGTAAATACTCTATACCCGTTCATGTAATGTATATCTAAGTATACTGCATCCAGTGGAATCTGTTTATCTTTAAAGGTTTGGACCAATTCTCTTACTTCATCTTCTGTTTCGTAGCTATACCTAGACTGATGATATCCAATAGCCCACTTTGGAGGTAGTGGCATCCGTCCTGTTAAATAAGAATACTGCTTGATCACATCTTTAGGAGAAGGACCAGCCAGAACATAGTAGTTTATAACTCCTCCTTCTGCGGAAAAAGAATACGTCTCGTCTGAACTCTTCATATCAAACACTGTCTTAAAGGTGTTATCAAAGAAAATCCCATGAGCCTTTCCTTTATTCACAGTCATGAAATATGGGATTGACTCATAGAGTGCATCGATTTCGGGGTTATGAGGAGCAAAGACATCAGAATTCCACATGGTCATTTTTTCCCCTCGTTTATCCAGAAAACTCGTTTTCTCACCGAAACCATAGAAATGATCATCCTTATCCATCTCTTTGTAGCAAATGACTTCACCGGTAGCACTGTGCCCCATCCCTTTTTCGTTTTCCGAAACAAGTCCTTCCTTCACCATCAGTTATTCTTACTCTAAACGGAACTTTTTGTAAATGCACGGTGAGCTTTGATGTCTCCATTAGAATGTAGGAATCTCTTTCTTTTACCTCTACGTCTGCCGTTGTTGGTTCGGCCACCAATGCATGGCTGCTTGATACTACTGGTTCTTTTTTAGGGTCCATCATGACACGCACAATGTCGGCTTTGTAGAAAAAAATACGAACAAACCCTTTTTCACAATAGCCTATCAAACTACCATTGTCCTTAATAGTATAAGAGACTAAGTTTCCAATATCACGGTAATCCGTTCCTTCTAATTTCTTCTTGGTACCTGGATGTATAGCAAAACTTGTATCTTTCATTGACAACTCCACTCCTTTTCGTACTTTTAGATATACACATTAAATAGAAGATATTTACCCTTTTGTTGCCCCAGAAGCAAGACCGGAAACCAACCAACGCTGCAACAATAAGAAGACCGTTGCAATCGGAATAGCGATTAAGACAGCCCCCGCGGCAAAGCGAGTAAAATTGTTAGCAAACTGGTCACTTACAAAGGTAAACAATCCAACTGCCAAGGTGTAATTTTCCGGACTTCGTAACACAATACGAGCCAGCAAAAAATCCATAAAAGGCGCCATAAAGTTAAACAAAGCGACAACCGCTAAAATCGGTTTGGCGAGCGGGAGCATGATGGTAAAAAATACTCTGAAATGTCCGGCCCCATCCATTCTTGCCGACTCATCAAGCTCTTTTGGTATGGTGTCAAAGTACCCTTTTACCAAGAAGGCGTTCATCGGAATCGCTCCACCGACATAGATCAAAATCAAACCTATCAGTGAGTCAAGAAGCCCAATTTGGTTTAATAGTAAGTATAAGGCCACCATTCCCATCAAGACTGGGAACATTTGCAAAAGCAGAAAGGTATACAACCCGTAGGTTCTTCCTTTGAAGCGATAGCGGGAAAAAGCATAGGCAACCAACGCGACAATAAAGGTAGAAAAGAAAGAAGTGGTTATGGCCACAATCAGTGAATTTTTATACCACGTTACATACATACTGCTCGGGTCAAAAAAGAGCCAGCGGTAATGTTCCAGTGACCAGCTTTCAGGGATAATGGATGAAGCATACAAACTTCTTCCTTCATTTAAGGACAACCCAAGCGTCCATAACAGTGGATAGGCAATAACAACAAACATGATAGCCACAACCATGTAAATGCAAGCTACTTCTATCCTAGATTTTGTCTTCATCGTTAGCTTTATCATTAAATTTTGCCCTCCTCTTTAAACGAACGTGTTTTTCTAAATTGGAAGAATGCAAAGATCACGACCATTAATCCCATCAGAATTGAAACGGCAGCCGCCATGTTAAACATATTGTTTTCAAAGGTCAGCCCGTAGACCCAGGAGATTAAAATGTCGGTACCCCCGGCATACTGGTTTCGAACGGGAGGCCCCCCTCCGTTAAAGAGGTAAATGATATTAAAGTTATTAAAGTTACCAGCATATTGCATGATTAGTAAGGGAGCGGTGGCAAATAGCACATGTGGCAACGTGATAAATCGAAACTTTTGTAAGCGTGTCCCCCCATCGACATCTGCAGCTTCATACCAATCACTTGAGATGCTTTGAAGAACCCCTGTAAACAAAGCAAACACAAACGGGAACCCAAGCCACACCTGTATCATGATTAAAGCTATTTTCCCCCAAAAGGTCGGACATCCAAGGAATCCCACTCCCCAGGAAAGGCACTATGATATCCCTATTCACTGCCCCGAAGTTGTCGTTAAATAAAGCAGCGAAAATTAAAATAGTTACAAACGATGGAACGGCCCAAGGCAGAATAAAAACTGTACGAATCAGTTTTTTGTACCGCACTCTTGGATCATTTATGATCACAGCTAGAAACAGAGCTAAAGCAATTTGAAGAGTAGTCGCAACAAATGTCCAGATCAGTGTCCATGAGAGAACAGACAGGAACGTCTCCCTCCACAGAGGAAGGGTGAAGAGGTTAATAAAGTTCTCAAATCCGACCCAGCTTAGTAGGTTTCCCGGCGGTGAGTTGTAACGTCCGTAATCTGTAAACGCCAACGACACCATAAATAATAATGGAAATATAACTACAAAAACTAACAAGAGAAATCCTGGACCGATAAGAAGATATGGAAAACTGGATTCCCACCAGTTTTTAAATCCTGCCCTTACAGAAGGGATCCTCCACCCCTGTTGAATCTTTTTTGCATCCCTTCTAGCGTCCATCAAACATCCGATATAATAGCCAATGGCAAATACCGTTAAAATGACAGAAAGTAGCCCTTGCACAAGAAGGGTACGAGAATCATCCACTCCCGGAAGCGTACCTAGGTAAAGAGCCCCCAATAGCCCATGTTGAAAAAATCATAAAATGTTACAATAAAAGCCAGTGTCAGCCCCAGCATGATTACCCCTTTTATGTAACGGCGATTATATAATTGTCCTATCCCCGGAATAAGACCTAAAAGTAAAGCTGTTTTAACACTATGCTTTTCTGGATCGATTTGCTTTCCAGATCTCTTCCCCATGTGAGCTCCCTCCTAATGTAATGTTGTAAGATATAGAGTCAGAAGCAAGGACGGATTCCTCTCCCTTACTTCTGACTATTCTTTATTGGCCTTGAATTTGAATTTCAGCTTCAATCTGTTCAACGGCTTCGTCTAAAACTTCTTTAGGGTCTTCCCCTTGGGAAATGAACTGAAGAGCATCACTCATTGGATCCCATACCTGGGACATTTCAGGAACATTAGGCATCGCTTCAGCATGTTGAACCTGTTGGGCAAACCCAGCAAAAAACTCATCCTCTTGTATCAAGTCAGATTCAATTACATCATCTCTTGCTGGAAGCTCTCCAGCTGTTTCAAAGTAAATTTCTGAACTTTCTTGACTTGTCATATATAAAGCCAAGTCTGTGGCCCAGTACTGACGGTCGCTTTCGATGAAATTAGAAACCAACCATCCTTTGACCCCGGCAAAGGAGTTTAATGATTCTCCCTCATCGGTCGTCGGAAGGGAGGCCACAGCTAAGTTGTCTCCTAAAGCATTCCGGTATCCAGGGAGTGACCACGGTCCGCTCACAACTACTCCCACAGAACCATCCGTGAAAAGGCCATCTAAAACGTCATCATCCAAACCTGTTGGAATCCATCCATTCATAAACCATTCTTGAATTTGCTCTGCTCCCTCTACGGCCCCTTCGTTATTCAAACCAATATCAGATGTGTCATAGTTTCCGTCTTCATCTTGTGCAAAGACATATCCACCCGGTCCACTGAAGAAAGGATAACTCCAATAGAAATTTGCCGCTTCAATGAGAAAACCAAATTCATTGTTATCCCGGTCTGTTAGGTCGTCAGCCAACGCAGTGATCTCGGACAAGGTTTCTGGCGGTTCTTCTACGATTTCTGTATTGTAGTACATCGCATACGTTTCAGTTACAGCCGGAATTCCATATAACGTCTCTTCATATGTCATTGCATGAATAGCCTCTTCTTGGTACTCGCTTACCTTGTCTTCGGAGAGTTCTAGTGGTGCTGCTAACCCTTGCAAATGAATATCTCCTATACGGTCATGGGCTGATAGAATAAATCAGGTCCTGAACCACCAGGGCCATCAAGTGATATTTGTTCTGTTTGTTCCAACATTGCCTCAGCTTGAATGGTCACCTCAATTCCGGTTTTCTCCTCATAATTTTCTAGTATTTCCCTGGTGGCTTCTAGACCTGCTTCCTCATCATTTGCCCAAATGGTCAAAGACTCTGGTTTTGCTGGCTCTTCACCATTTTCCATATCGACACTAACCTCTTCTTCCTCCCGATCAGGCCCGCATCCTGCGATGGTTAAGGCAAGTGGTACTGTCATTAGCGATGCTAATACGTATGGCTTCTTCACTGTAAATCCCCCCATTAATTTAGTAGTACAAACGCGTGCATAAAAAGTGAAGATAAGACACAAAATACATAATCTTGTTCCAATGTTATAATTTCCCTCTTTTCTAAAAACGAAGATTATAGTATAATTTGCGCAAACGCTTGCATTAGTTAAGAAAAAAATATATCTAACTTTGAAAGCGTTTCTATTATGAGTACAATCTTACAATTTACTAAAGTTTTTGACAAGTTATTTTCTTAATTTTCTTTCTTCTTGAACTCAGAAACAATTTCCACAGTTTTTCTCATGAGTCGTTTGTATTTTAATCAGAAAAAACGACATCCTTACCCTAGAATGTTTTCTAGCATTATTATTACACAAAGGAGAGATTGACATGGCTGAGATTAAATTAAACCAAATTTTTAAAACCTATGATGGAGACGTTACTGCAGTAAAGGATTTTAACTTAGATATAGAGGACAAGGAATTCATTGTATTTGTAGGGCCCTCCGGTTGTGGAAAATCAACTACGCTTCGCATGATCGCAGGATTAGAAGAGATTTCGTCTGGTGACTTACTAATTAACAATGAACGGATGAATGAGGTAGCTCCGAAAGATCGAGACATTGCCATGGTATTTCAAAACTATGCGTTGTATCCACATATGAGTGTCTATGACAATATGGCGTTTGGTCTAAAGCTTCGTAAGTTCAGTAAAGACGAAATTCGAAGAAGAGTTGACAATGCAGCAAAGATCCTAGGATTAGAGGAGTACCTTGATCGAAAACCTAAAGCTCTCTCCGGGGGGCAGCGCCAGCGTGTAGCTTTGGGAAGGGCAATCGTAAGAGATCCTCAAGTCTTCTTAATGGATGAGCCACTTTCGAATCTGGATGCTAAGTTACGTGTCCAAATGCGGGCAGAAATTACTAAGTTACATAAAAGATTAGACTCAACTACGATCTATGTAACTCACGATCAAACAGAAGCAATGACGATGGCCACAAGGATTGTTATTATGAAAGACGGCATTGTCCAGCAAGTCGGTACCCCAAAGGAAGTCTATAAAAATCCGAGTAATATATTTGTTGGTGGCTTTATAGGTTCCCCAGCGATGAACTTTATCAAGGGTAGGGTAGAAGAAGAACATTTTAAGGTGGGAGATATTTCTATAAAAATACCAGAAGGACAGCTGAAAGTACTGGAAGAAAACAGAGCCATGGAAGGTCCTATTATTCTTGGATTAAGACCAGAGGACATGCATGATGAACCAGTATTTATCGAATATTCGAAAGATTCAAAGGTTACGCTGGACATTGAGGTTGCGGAGATGAACGGTGCAGAATCGATCCTTTATAGCACAATTGGGGAGCAAAATATCGTCGCCAGAATCGATTCAAGAACAGATGTACGCTCTGGTGATACACTTGAAGTTGCTTTTGATATGAACAAAGCCCATTTTTTGATCCACAAACAGAAGAAAGAATTAAAAAGTAGTACTATTGCGTAAAAAGCAAATTTTAAAGATATTTTGACGATAAGGAAGGACGACCAACATTTACACCCAAGGGGGAATTCTGAGTGGAAAAAGCATCTATATTCCATGAACCGAAGTACAGAGACGCATTTGCCGTGGGTCCAAGAACTGTGGAAGTAAAAATAAGAACAAAAAAACATGATGCCATAAGTGTAGAATGTATTTATGGTGATCCTTACAACGTAGAAAATGGTTTGTGGCTCTCAAAATCCACGCCTATGACACACAAGGGAAGTTGCGACCGTTTTGATTACTGGTCGGTTTTCCTTAGTCCATTGCACAAACGATTGCGCTACGGATTTCGGATTTCCAACATGACCGACATTTTGTTTTATACCGAAAAAGGAATCTTTAAAACAGCTCCTCAAGATGTTGGTTCATACTTTTGCTTTCCGTTTCTTAACCAAGCAGATATCTTTACTCCTCCAGAATGGGCAAGGGACACTGTTTGGTATCAAATTTTTCCCGAAAGGTTTGCTAATGGAAATCCTTCATTAAACCCTGAAAACACCCTGCCGTGGGGGAAAACTCCTCCATCCCCCTCTAATTTCTTTGGGGGGACATTCAAGGAATCACAGAGAAGCTGGATTACTTGCAGAGATTGGGGATCACAGGCATTTATTTGACACCTATATTTAAAGCAAAATCAAATCATAAATACGACACCATTGACTACATGAATCTTGACCCTCAATTTGGTACGAAAGAAGATCTAAAAATATTGGTGAAAAAATGTCACCAACGAAATATACGAGTCATGCTTGATGCAGTATTTAACCACAGTGGATTTTTCTTTCCCCCGTTCCAGGATGTACTGGAAAACGGGGAGGATTCCGATTATAAAGACTGGTTTCATGTGAGTGACTTTCCCGTTGTCACAGAACCTTATCCAAATTACGACACCTTTGGGTATGTGGCATCTATGCCAAAACTTAATACGGAGAATCCTCACGTAAAAGAATATTTGTTAAATGCCGCTGTGTATTGGATAAGAGAATTTGATATAGACGGTTGGCGCCTGGATGTCGCGAATGAGGTGGATCATGATTTCTGGCGTGATTTTAGAAAAACAGTTAAAAAGGAAAAGCCTGACTTATTTATCCTTGGGGAAGTGTGGCATGATTCCATGCGTGGTTGCTTGGGGATCAGTTTGACAGCGTTATGAATTATCCTTTTACCCAAGCCGTTCTTGATTACGGAGCGTATGGAACTCTTACTACTACCGAGTTTGCTAAAAAGCTGGTAGCCATACAAAATCATTACCCTACAAGTGTCAATCAGCTTTTATTTAATTTGCTTGGCAGTCACGATACCCCTAGAATACTCACACAAGTTCATGAAAACAAAGAATTGCTTGAAATCCTTTATGTCATGCTTTTTACCGCTCCTGGAACCCCGTGTATTTATTACGGGGACGAAATTGGCATAACGGGTGACCAGGATCCTGGGTGCCGAAAGTGCATGGTTTGGGAAGAAGAAGAGCAGGATAGAGAGCTTTTTACTTTTATTCAGTCATTGATTCAATTGCGAACAGAAAATCCAGCTCTCACTCATGGGAAATCTTTTTCAATTAATTTGGCAGATAATGATAAAAAAATACTCATCTACAGAATACAGGGTGAGGGTGAAGACCAGGACCTTATCGTTACTCTTTGTTTATCTCCAACAGAGCAACACGTTACACTTCCTGCTGACTTACATGAATTTAATAGAAAAAAATCTTTGATGCAAAAAGGATTATCTCTCGATGGTGAAACAGTGATATTCCAACCCTTTAGCTATGCAATCTTTTCGACGTAAGTGTTCTGGAGATTCCTGGGAAGTTCAGTAAAGAGACCTTCCTCTAAGAAGGTGACTTGATGTCAGAAGCAACGAACTCAAATAAAAAAAACTAACGCTTTTTGCTTTAACGTGGCCGATTTTTATCGAAACTCTCCTCCATATGGTGATGGGAAATGCTGATACTCTAATGTTAAGTCAATATTCGGATGAAGCCGTAGCCGCTGTAGGTGTTTCTAATCAAATCCTCTCTTTGGTTATAGTCATGTTTGGGTTTGTGTCTACAGGTACTGCTATTCTTATCGCCCAACATGTAGGGGCCAAGGAAGAGTCATCTGCTGGAAAAGTGGCTGTCGTCTCCCTAGGAGCTAACCTACTTTTCGGATTTGTGCTTAGCATTGTTTTATTTAGTTCGAGCTCTATTCTTATGCAAATGATGAACTTGCCAGAAGATCTTTTTGATACCGCCAATGTTTATGTGATGATCGTCGGTGGATTCATCTTTATTCAAGCCATTATTATGACGTTAGGAGCGATTCTCAGAAGTTACGGTTACACAAAAGACTCTATGAAAGTCACAGTGGGAATGAATCTTTTAAATATTATAGGAAATTATTTATTTATCTTTGGTCCCTTTGGCTTTCCAGTTCTTGGTGTCACAGGTGTAGCGATTGCTACCACAGGGAGTCGTTTACTAGCAATGATTGTGTTGTTTGTAATTGTTTATAAGAGAGTCAAAGGTGAATTACCCTTTTCTTACCTTCTAAAAAAACCAGTACGGGAACTAAAACAATTGTTAAAAATAGGTATACCTTCAGCAGGTGAACATCTAGCCTATAGTACTTCCCAAATGATGATTACTTACTTTGTTGTTCAGATGGGAACCGAGGCACTAACTACGAGAGTCTACACTCTTAATATCATAATGTTCGTTTTCCTGTTTTCTGTCGCAATTGGGCAAGGTACACAAATACTGGTTGGTCACTACACTGGTGCAGGTGATAAAGAAAAAGCGTACTATCGCTGCATGAGAAGCCTGAAGCTTGCGGTCATCATTTCTACACTCATGGCTGCCATGGTATACCTTAATAGTTCCTATATTTTTCCATTTTCACAGCTAATGAGTCCATTATTTCGGTAGGGTCGACACTTATTCTTCTAACAGTGATATTGGAACCAGGACGAGCAGCAAACCTAGTTGTTATCAATTCCCTCCGAGCCGCAGGGGATGTACAATTTCCAGTTATTTTGGGCATCATATCCATGTGGGGGATTTCTGTTCCGTTAGCCTATATCCTCGGTGTAAATGTAGGCTGGGGATTAATCGGGGTGTGGGTCGCTATGATCAGCGATGAATGGTTTAGAGGATTAGGTATGATCTGGAGATGGAAACAAGGCAAATGGCGGAATATGGCTTTTACAAAGAGAAACACCATACAGGAAGCCCAAGGATACGAGTAGTGCCCCCTCCCCCGCCTGTTAGAGGTATTTTAAACACATTCAGCCGAGAAGTCTCCTCCCTTAAAAACCTTACACCTTTACCTATAAGGGGGAGATAAATCGGCTTCAGACAAGGACAAGCTTTTGCCTGTTCTATTTTATGACATTTTGGTACCAATAAACCTATGGTGTTCTTTGATAACTGGATATAGGAGGTGCAACAGGAAAAATGATGCGAAAACCAAGCACCTCTGTTGCGGAAAATATCCAAGGTAATAAAAGAACTCCGAAACATCGGATATCTAGGGTAGGAACTACCCAAAGCTAGGAGACGAATGATTGCTTTCGTCGGGGAGTTGAGAAGCTCCAACTTCAAACGTTAGTTAAGTGGTGAGTAGTTCACTAAAATTTTTTACCCCCTTTTATTAAATATAAGGGTAAATGCATAACCCCGTACCACTTTAGTGGTGATACGGGGTTATTTTTAGGATTCGGTAATTTCGACTTACCCTTTTGAGACAACTCCTTTGCATTATTATACAATTACTGGGAATATTTCCCCTAAACGGTTCGCACGAATAACCTTCTCTTGAGAAAAATGAGTGGAAAAATCAAGAATGTAAAGCCAACCAGGCAGCTCCTGTTACCCCTGCATCATTCCCTAATTCTGCAACCACAAACTCCGTGTCATCTTTTACCTTTTTTAATGCAAATCGACTAAAGT
The DNA here is from genome assembly GCF_001310615.1 of Thalassobacillus sp. C254. Classification (NCBI taxonomy): domain Bacteria; kingdom Bacillati; phylum Bacillota; class Bacilli; order Caryophanales; family Bacillaceae; genus Thalassobacillus; species Thalassobacillus sp. C254. The sequence goes on from NZ_BAXQ01000027.1 coordinate 26,578, forward strand.
GGCTACGAAGAGGATCTAGTAATGCATCCCCTGCTGAAGAAACACCTCCTCCAATCACAATCTTTTTAGGATTTAAAAGAGTACAGGCATTGGCAATGACTAGTCCTAAATAAAACATGGAACGATCTATTACTTCTTTTGCCAATTCGTCCTCCTTAGCTGCTGCTTCAAAAATATCCTTTGCTATTAATTCGTTTCCTTTCTTTTGGTGAAGAAGTGAGTTGCTCCGTTGCATTAATCCCTCTAGTGCTTCATTTACCATTCCGGTTGCAGAGGAAATTGTTTCAAGGCAGCCTTTTTTTCCACAGTTACACTTCTTTCCTCCGAAAGGGTCTACAGTAATATGCCCTACCTCTCCAGCCATCCCTCCTACTCCATGGACTATTTTCCCGTCAATTATTACTCCTCCTCCCACACCTGTTCCTATCGTAAAACACATTACATCTTGTGCGCCTTTCCCCGCTCCTTTCCAAAACTCACCTGCTGCAGCCAAGTTAGCATCATTATCCATAAGGACTGGTGTCCCTAAACTTTGAGATAAAATGGAGACGAGTGGATAATCTCTCCAACCAATGTTTACAGCAGATTCTACCCTTTCATTTTCATTATCTAGAAAACCTGGAACACCAATACCCGTTCCACTAAGATTATCTAAAGAAAGCCCTTTTTCCTCTAGTTTCATCACAACAGACTGTTTAACCTGAGGTACAATGTAATTTCCTTCCTCTTGGTTATCTGTAGGAATGGACCACTTTTTTACCATTTCACCCTTTCTTGTAAACAATGCCATTTTAATTGAGGTACCTCCTACATCAATTCCCAGTATGTATGCCCTGCTCATCTTTTCCTCCCCCTCCTCGAAATGTTTCATGGTAGTTATCACCTTTAAAATCTACCTCTCATAAAACTACGAGCCTCCTGTAGTTATAAGGTGTCCCTCACTTTATCTCCTACGCTGGATACTAATTCCTCAACAGTTTGCATAGCAGGGTTCTCGATCACTAGAAAACAGAGCGACACCTCCGTTTTCCCACACGCTCATCTCTTATATTCAAACAAGGAAGAGAACCTTTCTGGACCCTACTTTCTTTAATTTGAGCAAACGGTTGCACATATTCTCATTGAACGTTCTTGTCACTCCATAACTCTATAGATTCTACACCCGGTTGGGGATATATTCCCCCAGTCATCACTTTTTCTCCCTCTTTGATAAAGATCTCAACAGAAGAATGGTCTCACAAAGATACGAAGCTTTAACAAGTTTAATCTTCGGTTCATTGGTTTCCTGTGTACATTTTCCATCCTTCTCGATTGCACTTCCAGAAACACATCCATCTTAATCATAGGCTTCCTAGGGCTAACGCCACTGGAAGGTGCTCCTAGTTTACAAGACCCCTGCTCTTTAGATGATCTTTAGATGATCTTTAGATGATCTTTAGATGGACCGACCCAATGTATGGATCGCCATTTTGGTGAATAAGGATCGTGCTGATAGAAAAGATGATATTCTCCCTTTTAATAAATAACCCATTTGGATCATTCATCCAAAAAGCAAGCGGGGCAACATATAATTCAAACGCCATTTGTTTTATCTACTTCTTCCTGGTGTCTCTGTAAAGAAAGGGTTGCCTTGTGCAGTTGTTCGTTAAGGTTGCTAATACTCTCTCTACTTTACCGCCATTCCACTTATTACAAACCTCTCTTATTAGAAGTCTACTTGAACCATTAATCTTCCAGAACGTTTATCCAACATGGTCTGTTGTTCACCTCGTAATCATAAGCTTCTCTTCAATGTGTGTTTACGTCAATTTATACACAAATGCCTCATAGGGTTGTATGACCATAACCTCCTGATCATCTGATTCCTCACGTGTTTTGTCATTTGTAATCAACAATTCTTTGTTCTTTTTGTTATACCTTGCTCCTAAGTTACGTTTAATCACCTTGTTTGAGAAATTACAAACGACTAAAAGCATTTCGCTACGGAGTGTTCTGGTGTACGCAAATATATTTTCATCTTCTTCTAACAAAGGATCATACCTACCATATACCACTACGTCTTCACGTTTTCTCAACTGAATCAATTTTTGATAAAAATAAAAAATTGAATTACGATCTTGTAAAGCGCTCTGTACATTTATCTCCTTATAATTTGGATTAACTTTTAACCAAGGTGTTCCTTTTGTAAATCCAGCATGTTCGTCGGAATTCCACTGCATCGGTGTCCTGGCATTATCCCGTCCTCGAGCATGGATCGATTGTAAAAGTTTAGCAGGATCACTATTCTTTAAAGTGATCTGTTCGTTATACCAATTTACTGTTTCTATGTCTTTGTAATCTTCGATGGACGAAAAAGCAACATTCGTCATACCAATTTCTTCACCTTGGTAGATATAGGGAGTACCTTTCATCATGTGAAGACATACAGCAAGCATTTTTGCAGACTTTTCCCTATACTCCCCGTCATCTCCAAACCGTGATACTACCCTGGGTTGATCATGATTATTCCAATAAAGGCTATTCCACCCCTCATTTTCTAGGCCTTTTTGCCATTTTGTCAATATTTTCTTTAGATCGGTTAATTTCCAAGGTTGGTCCTCCCATTTACCAGAAGGTCCATTTCCCAGGTCCATGTGTTCAAAATGAAAAACCATGTTTAATTCATTTTCGTTTTTCGCCTGTATATTGTTTTGCCTCATCTATATTTATACCTGGCATTTCACCCACTGTCATGATGTCATAATTTGAAAGAACCTTCTGATTCATTTCTTGTAAAAACTGATGAATTCGTGGACCATTCATAAAATGCTTTGCACCTGATGCAAACGGATAACCCGGCTCCCGATCGCCATCAGGAAAGTTTTGGTTTTTGGATATAAAATTAATAACATCCATACGAAACCCATCAATTCCCTTATCAAGCCACCATCTCATCATATTATAAATATCGTTTCGTAGGTTTTCATTTTCCCAATTTAAATCGGGCTGCTTTTTACTGAATAAATGTAAAAAATATTCCCCTGTCTCTTCATCATATTCCCAAGCAGATCCGCTAAAGTTAGACTCCCAGTTATTTGGTTCAGAACCGTTTTTTCCTTCTTTCCATATATAGTAATCTCTTTTGGTGCTTTCCTTGGAAGAACGTGATTCAACAAACCAATGATGTTCATCAGAAGTGTGATTCACCACAAGATCCATGACAAGCTTTAAGTCTCGCTTATGGATTTCATCTAGCAGCTCCTCAAAATCCTTCATCGTACCGAATTCTTCTAAAATCTTTTGATAATCACGAATGTCATACCCATTGTCGTCATTAGGAGAGTCATACACAGGAGAAAGCCAGATTACATCTATGCCCAGCCTTTTTAAATAATCGAGCTTTTGAGTAATACCCTTAATATCTCCGATACCATCATTATTACTATCCTTGAAACTTCTGGGATAAATTTGATAAACAACACTTTCTTTCCACCATTTTTTTGTTTCCATTTCTACATCCTTTCTAGAGTAAACGTTTACTCTCTTGAGATTATAAAAACTCCGCTTTTCGCCGAGTGTTTTACTTTTGACTCTATCTTATATGGCCTCCCCTTCGGAAGAAATACACCGCCCGTTTCAAGCCTTTTATCGTTTATGAACTCGAGCGGTGACATACACATTTCATTTTTTATGCTTAGCTAAACTCTTTATTGATTCCTGTTACTTTTTATATTCTGCTTCCTTTATGACCTTCCCCTTTCTCACTAATCCACCTTTATTACTACTGATGTCAAAGGCTCAATTGTTATAGTGCGCCCTGTCCGTTTAAAACCCGACGGTTCAGATACTTCCTCTATGCCAGCTTCATCACTATCTACTAAAACTGTACCCCTCATTAAATCCCTACTTGCGCGAGGTGGTAAAGTGAGTGCTCTTTCTTGATCGTCTGCATTGATAAATACATAATACGTTCCCGTTCCATCTGTTGATTCAGCTTTATATCCAATCATTAGATCCGTTTCTTCGATTTCTGGTGCATCAATGAATGATACATTAGACTCCACTTCATCCATCGTTCCTAATCTAAACGCATCCGTTGACCTTCTTAATTCAATAAGCCCTTTTGTGAACTCTCTCGTCAGATTATTGATTGGATATTCTTCCTCATTGGTCGCTTTTTCCCAGTCGATCATATTTATAGCGTCACTAGAATCATATGAGTCATTAATGAAATATGGATATTCAAATGGATTCCCATCTTCATCAACTCCATAATGTGATTTATATGGCGCTTCATCTGTCTCTGCTCGAAACTGTTTTGTACGACCAAATTCCTGCCCGGCATGAATAAATGCCGTTCCTTGAGAAGTTAACAACATCGTATTTCCTAGACGAATACGTTGATGAATTTCCTCTTGATGGTAATCAGGATCTTTCTGAATGGCAACAGCGATGACATCATGAAGGGTTAAGTTATCATGCTTTTCAATATAAGGAACCACATCACCTGGATGTGTCGCTTTAAAGTTGTGAGGTTGCGCTCTTACATTATCAAAAATTTGTTGAATATCTCTTGCGCCACCTGTAATAAATCTTGGCTCCCCTTCATGTCCAAAACCAGATTTTAATTCGTTTCTAAAATCATCAGAGAAAACGCCAACGCTCTCTGTATGTTGCATCCAATCTTGATCAGCTGGCATAACATCTTCATCACCATCATCACCTTCATATGTTCTCCAACCTTCACCAATCATGACTACATTCGGGTTGATTTCTTTTGCTTCGTCATAAGCGATTTGGATACTTTCTGCATCATGATCACCCATCAGATCAAAACGAAAACCATCTACCTTAAATTCTTCTGTCCAATACTTAATCGAATCAACAAGAATTTTTCGGCTCATTGCATGGGTTGTACCTAAACGACCACCGCCGTAACTGATTTTAGGTGTGCCGTCGGCATACATAAAATGGTAGTAGTTCGGAACTAGATCCTCAAATATTTCTACTTTTGCCGTATGGTTATACACGACATCTAAAATGACACCCATATCACGCGAGTGAATCTCATCGATAAGATTTTTCAGTTCTTCAATTCTTAATTCCGCATCATCGGGATCTTCTGAATACATTCCCGTTGGAGAGAAATAACTGTGTGGATCATAACCCCAGTTATAATTGTTCCCGGTTGAGGAATAATCTAACAATCTCTCAGAATCATATTCATTTACATGAAGATAACTCATGATAGGAAGCAACTCAATATGGGTTACACCTAAATCTTCAATGTAATCAAGCCTCTCAGCAAACGCTGCAAACGTCCCAAATTGACTTTCTAATTTCTCATCAATACTTGGATCAGAGGTGAAATCTCTTACGTGGGCTTCATAAATAATCGCATCTTCTCGCTTTTCAAAACCATCAATTTCCGCAAATTCGAGGTCCGGACCGATAGATGATGGATCGACAATGGCTGCTTTTCCAATCGGTACATCACCATCGCTATCCCAAGTAGCCATTGATTTAGCATAAGGATCAAGCCCAAGCTTTTTGTCTCCATCTCTTTCAATGACAAGATGATAATAGTAACCTGTTAAATCAGCTACACCTGTATTTCCTTCATTTAAATCAACTTGCCATACGCCACGATCCCCTAGATTCATGTCGATGTCATCAGTAACGACTTCATCTTGATCATCTTTATCATATAACCGCACGGCCACATTGTCTGCACCTGGGGACCAGAACTTTAATGTCGCAGTTCCGTCCTCATGAAGATCAATCCCTAGGTCACCGTCATATGCATACAATTCATCAATCGTTCTCCAGTCATTTTCTTGCCCTGCTACTTGATCTGTCGTGAGAGAATCAACTAGTGAAAAGTTCACTAAAGAAAATAGTATTGTAAATACCGTTAGAAATACAACGAGCTTTTTCCGGTGCATACTCAACGCAACCAACTCCTTTTTAAATAAAATGTAGAATGAATTTTAAGTAAGTACACTGATTTTCTCCTTTTTATCGGGTTTCCTAAGCTCAATGGAGCATTGTTAGAGCAAGTAGAATCACCTCCTTAGTGATTTATAAACACACTTGCATAAGTAATTTCACAATATGTGCAAACGTTTGCACATATTTGTAAACGCTTCACATAGAATAAAGCTTAATATAGCTTTTGTCAACATAAAATTTGCAATTTTTTGAATAGTAGATGATTTTTAACACAAGGGCTTGTTCATGCGTATAACTTGAATCCCTGCAGGCTCTAAGCTATCTTCAAGGCTAGAATCTGGTCGGTTTGTATATGTAAACACACATCTGGCTGTAAGCTCAACTCTCTATTCTTTTTTGTCGATAGAGGTGCTTTTTATTTTGAGAATACTTTGATAAGTTAATGAGATTATACTATAATTAATAATAGTAATCATTACGATTTAAAAAAGAGGAGTGTGTACATATGTATAAATTGCCTTTAGCGTTAGTGTTTATTGTTCTCTTGACTGCTTGCAGGAACAACAAACTAATGAAGAGGAAGGTCAAACGATTACGTTTGAAGATTCAGCTGTTATGGATAATTTTTTCACCACGACTGTTCACCTTAGTAAATGGAATGCTCCTAAGAGAAAAACATCCTCCTTTGAAGTATTCTGTAGCCACCTTTCACCTTAGAAATTTCACAACTTTTAATATCCTCATAAATAGATTTTTTATCCATTCCCGTGCCTATAAATACCATTTTTTCAATAGAAACTGACCAATCAAGAGGGTCCAAGGTATAGTTGGTTGGTGTATATTGAAAAATATATGTATTATCTTCAAAAGGAATAAGTTCCTTGGCCCTAAGAACCTTATTGTCTAAAGTAGTTAGAAACTGTTCAAATTTTTCCTATTAATAGGTTCTCAAAAGTATAAGAAAACGTATGTATACTCACTATACTTGCCTTTTCTATATTGCCTTTCTCCGTCTAATATGGCTACTTTTATAATGTAGATAAGAGTAAATAGGAATTATTACAAGATTGTAAAGGGTATTACGTCCTAGGTCAAATGCAGATTTACTTTTTCGTTAGGCCAAAATATGTTTTGATATTCTTGATGGCTGAGTAAAGAAGAAGATATACCAACGTCCACCATTCTCCAATAGTCAGTAAAACCTCAAAAGTTAATACTAATCTTTTACACACGGCACGACGAATAATCCTCTACCAAGAAGAGGAAACAAGTGGTCAATCTCTTCAGTAGTAAGTGCACAATTTCTAGTTAAGGAAAGTTATTTTGGTCCATACTCTACATGATTCTCAAGAACACGATCTAGCGCTTGCCACGTCATCAATGCACAATTATGACGTGCTCTTAGCTTATGAACCCCTTCTAAGGATAGAGCGTCTCCTAAATCGACTTCTTCAGCTATTTTACCTTTTCGAATCATTTGTTCCATGGCATGACGGAGTTGCGTCGCTTCTTTTAGGCTCCTTCCTTTTAATTGCTCTGTCATCATGATGCAGAAGCCATGCTAATGCTACATCCTTCCCCAATAAAAGAGATATCCTCAATATAACGTTCGTCCGACAACTTTAAAAACAATGTCATGACGTCCCCACAGGTAGGGTTTTTATAATGTTGCTGCAAGACTTGTTCGCCTTCTAGTTTTCTATGGTTTCGCCTATTCCTAGAATGCTCTATGACTAACTGTCGGTATAATTGATCTAGCACCCTTTACCCCTCCTTTACTCTTTTTACAAGTTGATGTGTCACTTAACACCACTTAATCGTAAATTGGTTTATTTTAACACTATAAAATATTCATTTTTTCATGATACTGGCTACCAAGTAAACATTTTAATTCCTTTTCTATAATCTCTTCCTAATTTCTACTTACTTGCCATTCACCTAAATGTTTTTCTATCTCACTTTGGTTTAGACTTTCACCTATGAAGACCAAGAAAGGTCCATAGGTTTTTCCCACCGTTCAAACAAAGGTTCCCCATACGAATAATTAAACAAAAATGATCCTGGGGACTCTTTTAATTGAACAAATCCTTTCACTCGGTAAAGGTGTTGTTCCATTCTCGTAGAGTTTCCACCAGTTGAACTCGATCTATTGGACCTTTCATGGGAGCGGTGATCGTTCTTAGATGTAAATGATTATGAACGTGAGAAGAAACCTGAACATTTTGTGTAGATCGACTCGAGTGGAGAGAAGTTGAACAAAATAATAAAGTAGGGTCAACGTTCGCAAACGTTACCGGCTTAACTAGTCCCCTTGGATTGATCTTCTGAACATCTTCTTTTATAGTATCTAATGCTGACTCACTTATCTGATCTATTTTATTGATTAGGACAATGTCAGCAAATTATACTTGTGCTTTTATAAGCTTTCTTAACTTTTTACATGCGCGAGTTTGGCTCTTCCAACAAAGCATAAAATCCTTAGTTATAGCAACCTATATGACTGGACAATCAATAAATGTAACAGGCGGTCAAGTAATGCATTAAAAATGGGGGATACCTCCATTTTTATTTTTACTATGATCCACTGACGGTTGCTAGCATTCAGGATGCGGTAGCAAATTACAAAGTGATCACTAGTGGGGGAGAAGTTGAAAATAATAAACTTTACATTATTATTCTCATAGGAGGAGCTTGGCTTTTACAAAGCTTACTAGGATTTCTACAAATAAAACACTTTAATAAACATTTTTTAGCGCACACTCCTCCTTTTGGGATTTTACTATACCAATGCTATTCCCTTTTTATAGAGACAAGTTGAGGGAAATACCCCGAGAATTGAATACCTTCGTGCAAGGAAAAACGATAAGATAGGCCACAAGCGGGTATATTTAGCTAAAATATGCTGCTTGCAAAACTTCTTTTAGTACACGAGAATAAATGCGGGTTAAACAATGCAAATTCTAAAGAACAAAAAAGGACCGAAATCTTCGGTCCTTTACCTTTTATTCTGATCGAGCGTAGTCAGGTTCAGTGTATTTAGCTTTTCTTTTGTAAACCACAACTTCGGAACCTTTTCTCCGATTAGAAACTACATGTGGTCTAACTTCCTTGACGGATTTTCCGATTCTATAAGAGCTTTTAGGAATTTGCTTGTCTGATGACAGGGTGTATTTTTTCATTACACATCACCTCTAAAAAGGTAGTTAGCTACCCTTAACAATTCATGGTTATTTACGAATAACAAATCCAGTTCCTCTGTACTTAATTCCCTTGCACCGCTCATATGAATCGTTGCAACTAACTGATTGCCTATAGGATAGCACAGCAAATAAGTTTTTACAATGTAATCATCTTTCAAAACAACGAGGTCTTCACTATTAAGGTAACTTTCAACCACTTTTATTTTTTTATCATTCTGATCCACCTTATTGTTAACATTAAAAGGGAATGATTTCCCTTTTCCCTCATTTCCAGCAACTTGAGTTAATTCTTCTTCTCCCGCTACCCAAATGGCCCCCCCGCTAACAGTGAAACCTTCAGGAGTTGAATATGCAGTCCGCAAATTTTCATATAGAGCATTAAATTTGTCTGAAGGATTATGTAAAACATATTTTGTGAAGTGAAAAAGAAATTTAGTGACTATGGCATTGTTAGATTCTTTTCTTTGAAGTTGACCGACAATTTCTTCTAGGTTGGGAAATTTCCCAAATACTCAATTTCTTTTTTATAATCGCACATGAACTGCTTACCGCAGCTAAAAGGTTATTATCGCGACGCACTTCATAATGGAGGGGCGCCAGGCAGATAAATCGGTCGGTATCCTTATTCCGGTGACTTGATTATAGTCTGAATGGTCTGGTAATTGCTCTGGCATTAAGAAAAATACTCGATTTCTCCTTAGCTTTCCCCAAAATAATCCCATTTCAAACAGTGTGTTATCACGTGAAATAAAAAGTACTTCATCACGAATTTTCACAATATCATCAGGTGAGAAGACAAAGACAGCAAAATCTGCTTGATTAAGTTCTCTTTCTAAATGCTCCATATTGTATGTGTTTGGTTGTGTAAAAGCTGTATGCCACGGTGTAACTTCGGCAATATAACTTAAAGATTGATGAATAGCATCTACGTAACTTATTGATTCACGTGCTGATCCAATAAAAACTTTTGGTTTTTTAGTCATCTTCCTCCTCCTTTCTAAATGTTTTTCTATTTTAAGTTTATCATTTATTAATAGGGTATAAATTACTGAGTTAACCCTTTAGTGCAGAGTTAATAAACTTTAATCGATCCGTCTTTATTTGTTTGAAAGTATTGAATTAGTGATAACGTGTAATTATTTATAATTTCGTTTGAGAAACTTCTACATATTCTCAGAAGTGTTTTAGCTACAAACTACCCTAAATAGTAAACCATCTTCCATATAATCCAAAGGAAACCCTTCTACCTTGTACATATTAATATTTCTTTCTTAATAAAATGAAAATGAGTTAAGGATGGAGAGGAGAAGATATTGTGCTACAACTTATCGCCCTTGTAATTATTATCATTTCCTTGTTAAGTTGGTTAATAATCTTTTCCTATTTATTTAAAAGCATGATAAGCAATATGGCAGGCATGGTAATTGCTATGACATTAGGAATGATCGTTGGTTTAAGCACAGGGACAGTAACATCTATTTTATATCCCACTGCCTTTTTTGAAATGACAGTTATCAGTATGCTTATGGGTTTAGTCATTGGGGTTATATCAGGCTACCCCTTCTCTCTGGCAGCCTCTTTAGAAGGTGTTATGGCTGGAATAATGGGTGGAATGATGGGTACGATGCTCGGTGTTATGAGTGCTCCTGAAACATATATTCAGTTGCTACTGATAATGAGTCTTTTAACTGCAGCTGTTTTCTTTCTCGTGTACCTGTTACAAATTTCTGAGATAAATAAAGTAAAAGCGGAAAAAAAGGTTTTGTTTCCACCAGTTGCTTATTTTTTTGTTGTTTGCCTTTTCATTATCAGTTTTCATACTTATTCTTTTCAGACTCCCAACAGTATTATAGATGACTCTTCTCATTCTCATGCTTCAAACAACAACATCATGCTTCATGCCACGGAATATAGTTTCCATCCCAAGAATATTCCTATACAACCAAACGAAGAGATTACTTTTACGTTAATGAACTTGGGTTCTCAGGAGCATGACTTTGTAATTAAAGAGGCAGGGGTTCATATTCATACATTTCCCGGGACCACTAATAGCCAGTCGGTTATTTTTTCGGAGCCTGGAATTTATCAAGCTATATGTTCGCTTCCTAATCATACAGAAGCTGGCATGGTAACAACCATTACAGTGAGTAGTACAGATTAATAATGGGAAGACATAGGGCGTCTTTGGTTCACTTACTTTCATTATATCTGTTGGTTTAATCGATGGTCTCACAAACCCATTAGAGTTTCCTTTATTCGTCCCCTGAACCGGAACCCATGTTTCTTTTTCAATTGTGAGTGTTTCTTCGACCCCTATTAATATTCAATACACCATGGCATCTGCGATACAACAGATAAAAGAAACCCTTAAACAAAAAGGGCAATTAAAAGGCGAAATACATGATTTATTTAGGAGCAAACATTGGTTGGAGAAAGAATAGACCAAATCCTGCTGATTTGGTCTTAAGATTGAACTATTTTCTCGAGTTCCTTTAAATAGGTTACTTCTTGTTTTTCGGATTGACTGATTCTCCAGTTTTCCTATCGACATAACCGCCTTCCCCGTCCGGATTTACTACATTTACAGAAATAGCTCTATGCTCTTCTGCAGGCCCGGTATGTAACCTCTCATGAATATGATGGTGATTCTCATGAACATGAGGTGGCTCTTCCCGGATAAGTACTTGTTTACCGTTAGGAGTTTCAATATAATGTTGATGAGCACTTGCACTGCTTGCAAAAGATACTCCAACTGCTACCGTAGCTATCACTATTGCGGCCTTTTTTATCATAAAACTTTCTCCTTCCTGTGCTAATTCTAGATAATATATCAAAAAGAGTTTCTTATTTATATTTTAGTATACTATCTACGTTCACATGGCCACGTTAAGCAAATACTGAATTATATAGATGTATGCATGTTTGCACACAACAAGAAACGACAGGAACAGTCCTGTCGTTTACCTTGGAGATCTTCAAATTGATTGATTTATAACTAAGGACAGCTTATCTTGCAGGCACTTTAATGTTTATGGTCTTGGCTAAATGTAGTAAAAAGCAAATCAATATAAGATAGATAAGGGGATATACGCTTTCTAAATTTAAAAAATAAATGAGTAATAAAATGGTTGAACCTACAAAGGACAAGAGAAGAGATTTCATTATCGTCTTCTTATGGTGCTCCCACTACACTCATATTTTGTTCGAGGAAAAAAGCTTTAAGGAGAAACCTGTTTTTACACAGCTGTTTTGAACTTTCTTAACCGTAAAGTATTTAGAACCACTGACACTGAACTAAATGCCATAGCCGCTCCTGCCAGCATTGGGTTTAACAAAATTCCAAAGAAGGGATATAAAAGACCTGCCGCTACTGGAATTAACACCACGTTATAGCCAAACGCCCAGGTAAGGTTTTGCCAAATCATTTTCATTGTTGACTTGGATAAACGCAAAGCCGTTGCGATACTTGTTATATCTCCACGCATCAGTGTGATATTGGCGGTTTCCATAGCCACGTCTGTACCAGTACCGATAGCAATACCAACATCCGCTTGTGCTAAAGCTGGGGCATCATTAATCCCATCACCAACCATAGCAACCAACTTTCCTTGGTCTTGCAACTTTTTAACTTCCTCTGCTTTGTGCTCTGGCAATACTTCAGCAATAAAGTGATCAATTCCAGCTTCCTTGGCGATGGCTTTTGCCGTACGCTCATGATCTCCTGTTAACATAATCACATCAATTCCCATGGACTTAAGTCGTTTTATCCCAGGATAGTATCTTTCTTCAGGGTATCTGCAACAGCAATCACCCCTGCAAACTCTCCGTTCACTGACACATACATAGGGGTTTTCCCTTTGTCAGCCAACTGTGTGGCTTTTTCCTCAAATGCCTTTAACTCAATGTTATACTGCCTCATTAATTTTACGTTGCCAATCAATACGTCTTTTCCTTCCACCTCTGCTCTTAAACCTTGGCCTACAATGGCTTCAAAGGATTCAGGTTTTTGAATCTCTATACCCCTTGTCTTCGCTCCTTCAACGATTGCCTCCCCTAATGGATGTTCGGAACTAGTCTCCACAGAAGCAGCGATTTGCAATAATTCATTTTCAGAAAAACCGTTAGGAGTAGGAAGCACATCAGTTAGTTTAGGCTTACCTTCTGTAATGGTACCTGTTTTATCTAAGATCACAGTTTCTACTTTATGAGCACGTTCCAGGCTAGTGGCATCTTTAATTAATATTCCATTTTCTGCACCTTTTTCCGTACCCACCATAATCGCTGTGGGTGTAGCCAAACCAAGAGCACAAGGGCATGCAATAATGAGTATCGCAATAAATGTTGTCAGGGCGAAAATAAGGGATGGTTCTGGACCGATAAAATACCAAGTAATAAATGAAAGAACAGCAAAAATGACAACCGCTGGAACAAAATAAGCTGAAATGACATCCACTACCCGTTGGATAGGTGCTTTGGACCCTTGGGCCTCACTGACCATTCTCACAATTTGGGCTAAGGCAGTTTCTTGCCCCACTTTTGTTGCACGGAAGGTAAAGCTTCCGGATTTGTTAATAGTAGCCCCAATCACTTTATCTCCCTCAGTTTTCTCTATTGGCAGTGATTCACCGGTTAACATCGACTCATCCACTGCAGACCTTCCTTGAAGTATCGTTCCATCTACTGGAATACGCTCACCCGGTCGTACAAGAACATGATCATTAATTTGAACCTCTTCTACTGGCAGCTCAAGTTCTTCCCCGTCTCGAACTATTCTTGCTGTCTTTGCTTGCAAACTCATTAATTTTTTTATCGCTGTAGATGTTTGCCCTTTTGCTTTTGCTTCAAAGTAACGACCTAACAGAATAAGTGTAGTAATAACAGTCGTTACATCATAGTAGAGTTGGTAAGGAAACCCCATTTCCGTCAGCTGACTTGGAAACAAAGTCATCGCCCCGCTATAAAACCAAGCGGCCGTTGTTCCCATAGCCACAAGTACATTCATGTCAGCTGATTTATTTTTCAGCACTTTATAACTGTTCTTATAGAATCTCCACCCGGGTACTAGCTGGATATAGGTGGTTAATAACAATAAAAAAAACGGACTTGCAATAGCAGCAGGTACCCAATTACCCCATTCGTGCATCATATGTGGAATGCTTCCGATTAAAACAATTGAGGTAAGGATAGCTGCAATTGTAAAGTCTTTAAACAATTTCTTTGTTTCTTCTTCATTTTCATCTCTAAACTCTCTATTTGTTTTTTCTTCAATTAAAGTAGCTTTATATCCTGTCTTTTTAATTGCCTCTATGACACTTTCACCAGAAATCACTCCTTTTTCTCCGGTAACTTGAGCTTGATTTGAAGCTAAGTTTACATTCACTTCGTGTATACCTTCCACTTTTGAAACAGCTTTTTCGATTCTGTTAACACAAGAAGCACAACTCATCCCCTCGATTGAAAAGGTAAGTTTACGGCGAGTTGGCTCTTCTTCTATTTGTCTTGCACTATACCCGGCTTTATCAATGGCTTCCACGATTTGAGGGTGGATACTTCCTTTTTGTCCCCTTTCACTTGAGCTTGGTTTAACGCCAGGTTCACACTTACTGAATGTACTCCTTTGAGTTTGGATATTTCTTTTTCTATTCGGTTCACACAAGAAGCACAACTCATTCCCTGAATTGAAAACGTCCTGACAGTCATATCTTCCTCTCCTTTTCTACGTATTAAGGAAATTCAATTTATTGAGATACTTTTAGCGTTTTTTTGTCGCTAACTTCACGGCAAAATAAATAACAATCCCAATGAGAAGGAAACAAACGAAAACGAATAATATCATTCCCCAACCCATTATGTTCCAACCAAGTCCATTCATCATTTGCATCCACGTCCTTTAGCTTTTTTTCATTTTATCTAAAAAGTTAAAGAACCCTAGTGATTATTCTCACTAAAGGAAGAAAAATAAAGAAGGCAATCGTAATTATTTTAATAATACAATACCCTTGTATGGTATGTAAAGGGCACATTAATATTACATTTGCGCTGGTATTATAGAAGTAAAAAACCTTCTCTTTAGTAAAGAGAAGGCCACAGAGGTGGGATTTAAGAATCTACACTGTAACCTAGATCCTCAATCATTTCTTTAATTTGTTTCCGTTTTAGTTGGGTAGCATCAAAAGAAACTTCCACTACACCTTTCTCGAGTTCAACTTTCACTTCTTCCACACCATCTAGATCTCCAACGCTGTTTTCCACAGAGGAGACACAATGACCGCAAGTCATTCCTTTAACATGAAACGTTTCCGTTAGCATTACATCCACCTCCTTTTCCAGTCGTATTCACTACTTAACAAATCGTTGAAAAACATCCATTAACTCGCTTATTACCTCATCACCGCTATTTTCTTTTACCGCTTTAGAGACACAATGGGTAGTATGGTCTTCTAAAAGAGCTAGTGATACTTTATTTACAGCAGAATTTATAGCTGCAATTTGGTTTAATATATCAACACAGTAACGATCTTCTTCAACCATCTTATGAACTCCACGAACTTGACCCTCAATTCGTTTCAGTCGATTCAATAATTGTTGTTTATTTGGCTGGACTACCCTTTTAGGAGATGGGTTAGAGAGGTCTTCCATCTATTTCACGCCCTTCTTGATAAACATTCTTTCAAAACTAGTTATACAATATGTGATCCGTTATATGACCGAATAACATACCACTATATAGATCTTACTATACCCCAGTTATGTATCTCAAGAATAAATAAAAGTCCAGAAGAATAATTTGGACTTTTATTCCATTCTTTCTTCTCTGGTTTCTATAACTTCCAGTTTCAAGATCCTGAATTTTTCCAAAGGTTCTATTAATTCATTTGGGTAATAAGGGGATGGGTTTGTGTTTAAGAAAGACTCTTTTTCCTTCATTTCTTCTTGGGCATAATTTTCAAACCCATAGTCTAATAACCTTGTGGTGTCCTGATAACTCTGATCGGCAGTTCCGGCATTTAACACAACAACAATAAGTTCACGGTTATTTCTTTCGGCTGCGGTTACTAAGGTAAACCCAGACCTTTGGACAAAACCATTTTTAACCCCAAATGCACCATCATAGTTCCAAAGCATCCGATTGTGATTAAAAATGGTTGTTTCCCAGCCCTTGCCATTCCATTCCATTTCTTTTGTTGCTACAATTTCCCGGAAATCCTCATTAGATAAAGCATACCTCGTAATCTCAGCCATGTCATAGGCTGTAGTGTAATGATTTTCATTAAATAGTCCGTGAGGGTTCGTGAAATTGGTGTTCTGTAGATCTAAACGTTTTCTTATAAATTCATTCATTTTCTCAGAAAAGTCTTCTTCACTTACAGCCAGGTGCTCAGCAATCGCATGACCCGCGTCGTTCCCGGAACTAATCATGAGTCCTTGGACTAATCGTTCTAATGAGACGACTTCATCCTCTAGAAGATATACCCTTGTGCCTTCTATTGTTGTCGTTTCTTCACTAATTATTACTTGTTCTTCTGGCTTTCCCATTTCTAATGCAAGAATGCCAGTCACAATCTTTGTGATGGATGCCGGGTACATCTGTTTTTCGCCTTGTTTTTCATATATTATTTCCCCAGTTTTTCCATCCATTAAAAGAACAGATTCACTATAAAGGTCCAGGCGCTCTTGGGCAGAGGAAGAAAGCGGTGAATGGTAAAATAAACAAATAAACAATGATTGCTGTAACTAAGATTTTAGGTAGTAAAAACATAACTTCTCTCCCTTTTATTTGGTAGGTAAGAAATACAACATCATTTAGGTTCAGAGAAAGCACGATGTTACTTTACCTATAAAATATGAAGATATGATGAAGATTGATGATTTATTAGTTATCTTGTAAAAATTCTTTGGTCTTTGTCAGAAAACGTTCTTCATTCAAAGTGTTTAACTAAAAAACTGTTGAGAAGAATACACAACAGTTCCTTTATCCTTACCACTTATCTTTAGTTAAGGGGACCATTCCACTCTTCCATGCCTCCACCAAAATTAAATACATCTTGAAAACCTTGTTCGACAAGATAATCGACACTTTCTATACCCATCCGTCCTGTATGACAAATTAAAATTATACTTTGATTGCTGTTAAGTTCAGTCGTTCTTTGCTTAAATTCATCGTAGGGAATATTAATAGCACCAGATATATGACCTTCAGAATATAGTTCTTTTTCTCGCATATCAACGAGTTCTACAACATCTTTGTCCATGTTAGCTAACACAGTGTCTTGGTCGATTTCCTGCCACCCTTTAGAGATTTCAATTGAAGTCTGAAGCAAACGAATTAATGAATTGAAAAAGTATAACGGTTACCCCTACAGACAAGATAATCATGTATATTTTCTTAATTGTCCTCCCCTCCTATTTTTGATCTTGAAGCAAATGAGATGCCGGCTCCTATCATGTGCACGCAATACTTTCCAGTTAATTATTGTTTTGTAATTTAGCCTCTTTTTTAAGTTGTTCTTTGTGAGCCCTCCTTAATAAAACAAGAGTAATCCATGCTATAAAGTAAAAGACTGTCATAGCAACAAACGTATACCCATAATTCCCCTCTTCCCAACTAGGTAAATGAACAATGAGACCATGTACATCTTGATACATGCTTCTGCTCGCCTCCCTTTTAAACTAATAAACAGCTGCCAATACAATATTATCCTTTTAATAGTTAAAAATTCCCTAAATAAAATTATATATTGCATAATTTATTATTTCGTGAAATAAGTAAACTGATTTGTAAAGAGAAGAACATTAATTATATAGATGAATATCTAAATAAAGTTTAATTAGTATTATAAAGGTTAGAAAATCTCAGAAGGTTAAAATGAACCTACAGATATTTTAGGAAAGGCAGGCTGCAATAGGATCAACCTGCCTGTGCACATAGTGGAAGGTTATTTAAGACGTCTTTTATTCCGGTTTATTTGGAGCATTAGGGTCTGGAGTAAAGGAGGGTTCAAACCCTTCGTACTTAATTTCACTAACCATTCCATTACTTGCATGATGGAACTCATGGCAATGGAACAGCCAATTTCCTGGATTATCAGCCTCAAAGATGATTTCATACTCTTCCCCTTCTCGAACGTTTAACGTTTCCATTATGATAGGAGAACCGGAAACCTCTTCACCATTTCTAGAAATAACTTGGAAGAAATGACCGTGCAAGTGCATCGGATGATCCACTTCTGTTTCGTTTGCAATGGTCATTTTTACCACATCGCCTTCTTCAACTTCATACACTTCATGCCCTTCAGCTGTTTCCGTATCCATTTTTTTATTATTGATGGTAAAAGTTTCCCCACCATCTTCCGAGTCTAGGACCATATCGAATTCTTTGGTTACTTCTTCTAGGTTGAGAGATTCAGCAGGTTTTCCGTAGGATAAAGTATCAAATTCAGCTTCAGCCTCTTTTGTAGCAAGCTCTTCCTCTGTATACTCCTCATATACAAATGGTAGAACTGTGTGTAAGTTATCTTTATTTGTATCAGCAAATATTTCGACTCCGTAAGCTCCCGGGTTGTTAGCTTCTATTTCAATATCTACTCGTTCAGCAGCGCCTAAAGTTACAGAGGTATTAGAAAGAGTCTCAGGTTCATTGACTTTTTGTCCATCATAATGAGTCACTTTAAAATTATGGTCAGGGATTTGAATAACTTGTGTAAACAAACCTGCATTTACAAAACGCAGCTTCACTGCATCTCCTTCTTGCACTTCTACTCTTTCAATTTCAGGAGAAGCTTTACCATTAATGAGCATGGTATCGTACATGTGTGCCATCATTTCATCATGCGTCATCTCTTCTACCGCGCCGTGCGACTCATGATCCATCATACCTTCCATATTGCCATGATCTTCCACGCCTTCCATATTGCCACGATCTTCCATATTGCCATGATCCTCCATGTCTTCCATCATAGAAGAGTAATCATCTAAGACTAATACCTCGTCGATGTCATACTTTTGATCGTTCTCTGTTTCAATAACAAGGGGACCATATAACCCTTTTTCTACTTGGGTGGCTCCGTCTTGATGAGAATGGTACCAATACGTTCCAGGAGCATCCGCGGTAAATTCGTAGGTAAAGGAATCGCCGGGCATCACAACATTTTGAGTAATCCCTGGAACCCCATCCATCTCATGATCCAACGGAATGCCGTGCAGATGGAGTGCAGTAGGAACAGGTAAATCATTTGTCAGTTTTATTTCTACCTCTTCCCCTTCTTGGACTCTTATTTCTTCGCCAGGCAAAGTGTTGTTATAAACCCAGGCGTCAAAAGAAAGGTCTTCATTTAGAGACCACTCTTCCTCAGACGCTATTAAATGAACGGTGGTTTTTCCCTCCTCGTTTTCACTAGTCGAAGTATCACTATCTGAATTCTCAATTGCTATCGCCTCTCCAGTGACATCGCCAGTCTCGTTTATTTCTTCATCTACACTCTCGTTTGAACAAGCTGTTACTAATAAAACAGTAGAGAAAAAAAGAATATGCTTTTTGTTATTTTTCATATTTACCCTCCTCCATGAGTGATTGTGACATGGAAATGTGAAAAGATTATGTAGTTAAATAATTTAAACAGAGGGCAAACATAAAAAACCACTCTGCTTATAAACAGAATGGTTTTTACTGCCTTATTGATTGACTCGTCCAGCTCCTAGATAGCGGGGTCCCCAATAGGAACTATTCATATCCGAAACTGTTACACCGGTAGAAGAACCTGCTTGAATGAACTTTCCATTTCCTAAGTAAATTCCTGCATGTGATGGACCTGGTTTATAGGTTTCAAAGAATACAAGATCCCCACGTTGCGGATTAGACACACGGGTTGTTGCATTCCACATTTGAGCGACTGTTCTAGGGAGGGAAATGCCATGTTGACGATGGACATATTGTAAGAACCCACTACAATCAAACCCACTCGGTGAAGTACCTCCCCACACATAAGGAACTCCCTCAAAACTTTTTGCGGTATTAATCAAACTGTCAGCATTAGTTACTGTTACCCCTGCTACTCTTTGATTACTTGATAAAGAGGAGCTGCTGGTGCTATTAGAAGAACTATTAGCAGTGCTAGTATTAGAACTTGAATTATTTGAGGTAGATGAACTTCCACCCAAGGCGGCAAATGTTTGAGGACCTGCAATTCCATCTACTGTAATTCCTGCTGAACGCTGAAAGCTTCTTACTGCTCTTTCCGTTCGAGGACCAAAAGTAGAACCAGTAGATCCTGAGAAGTGTCCCTGTTCTTTCAGCTCTATTTGCAGAGCAGCTACAGAGTTATTTACTTGACCTCTTCTTAAAGTTCCGTTGCTTTGTATGGTTTCCACCCTGTCACTAGAAGAAACTGAAACACTGTTAGACGATGAATTTGAGGTGGAAGAAGAGCTGCTATTTACATCTAGAGCTCCAAATGTTTGAGGACCTGCAATTCCATCTACTAATAACCCATTTGCACGTTGAAAATCGATGACTGCTTGACGTGTAATAGGACCGAAGTAGTTAGTAGTTGTGTGGAAATTAAAGTGGCCTTCTTCTTTCAATGCTTGTTGTAGCTCTTGGACATCATTATTATTCATCCCCTGGCGTAATGTTTGGTCACCTAAGGCTGCCTCGGTGATGGTTGGAGTTAATAATAAAGCTCCTACAATTACTGTTGAGATCATAAACTTTTTCATAAAATTATTTTCCTGCTTTATAACCTTGTAAACCATTTATGTATTTCACAGGTGGGTGTTATAAGTCAGGAATACACCTCCATTTTGATTTTAAGTTAGTTGTTGGTTACTCTATGAGTCTTAATTCTAGATTGTAGTTTGCTGCTAAAAGCTTATACATAATCTTTTATGACGACAATCACTAATTGCAATTTGTAAACAAAGAGTAATACTTGTAACAAGAAGTAACATCTTGGTAAACAAAAGTATTAATTGTAGAAGATTGATATAAAACTTACTAAATTTATTATAGAATCCTATTATAAAAGGCCTCCTATTATAAAAGGCCCCTGAAATAAGGTACTTATTACTATGTAACACCTAGGTAACAGCAAAAGAGATCCCTGAGCTGATCAGGAATCTCTTTTGCTGTTACCTTCTTTTGAAATATTTTACTGTTTTCATCTACTCCTTTGTAGGATTCATCTACGACTATAGGTTTACAGTTTCGTATCTTCACTAAACGTTAGCCATACTAAATATTAGCATATCATTGAATAATATAGTGGCCGTAATCATTCTATCCAATTTCTTTTACATTTATAGTGCCCAGGTTCTTTTCTAGAATAAAAAGAACTAATGAATCAGTGAATACATAATTTCTCCATAAAAGCTTTTTATAATGTAAATAAATGTACCTTCTGTAAGGCTTAAGGGAAAGAGCACAGTAAAGGCAATACCAGTACTTCAATTTGTATTTTACAAGGAAAGCAGTCACGAGGTGATTATATGACAAAGAAAAAAGTTTTAATTATTGATGACGAAAGTGAAATGAGAAAACTCTTACGTATTTGTATTAAACCTACAAGCAAATTTACTATAGATACCGCTTCTTCAGGTGAAAAAGCTATGAAAATGGTAACAGAAACAAAGCACGACTTAATTCTACTAGATATCATGATGCCAGGTATGAGTGGATTAGAGATCCTTCATCAATTAAGGAAAAAGGAAAAGAATCAAGTACCCGTGATCCTGATTTCTGCGCTAGGAGACAAAGAAAGGATTGTAGAAGGCATCAACCTTGGAGCAGACGATTACGTAGTGAAACCTTTTGACCCGAAAGATTTACAAAAATGCATTCTGTCTGTACTCCGCAGAAGGACTTCTGTCAGGGAGGATGTCATCCTATTCCCCGATGGATTAAAAATAAGCATAGAAAAACAGCACGTGACCTATCAAAACAAACAAATTCCTCTAACGAATAAAGAGTTTGTTGTTTTTAAGAGAATGTCTCAATACCCAGGGCAAGTATATACGAAAGAACTGCTTGCTCAACTTGAGTTGTCTGGTGAAAGTGAGAGTATAAATATAGATTCTTATATAAGAAACATCCGAACAAAACTAAAGGATAGTGGCTTCGAAACAAACGTCATTAAAAAAGTCGATGAGATAGGATACCAAGTAATAAGAGAAGATATAGAATGTAATTAACTCCTTTTCCCTTATTCAAAGAAAAAAGAGTATCACCGTTTCCCTGGATAAGAGGAGTTACTGGAACCAATTCTTCCAACACCTATCAAGCTCCAATAAAAGATTTCACTTCCACCACATATCCTTAAAATACATTAACAATTAGTGTATATAGTTCCAATACGTTTCATGAAAAGCCAGTATTCTATTGACAAAAGCTACAGTGTAATCTTTAGGAATGTGAAAAAACAATATCCTTAATTACAGAAATGAATGGAGACTCTCCTGTCTGAAATTCTCTGTAACCAAATACCTTTGTTTATTTTCTTTGCATGTTCCCTTCTTGGAGGTTAAAGGGATCACTCGTAAAGACACGTTCTCCAACATTGTTTACCTTTTATTTTGTATTCATCTTGGAACGTGACTTCTTGCTTTCCTTACAAAAAGCCAGACCCTGTACTAAAATAATAACCAAAATAGAAATCAAAAACGGCCCTTGGATCCAATTAGGATTTTGAGGCATGTGTAAAAAAATGAAGTATGTAGTATGTAACACAACCAACATATAATATATGCCTGCTTTTGTTGTACGTGCTTCCATGTTTTTTGACCCAAGAAACGCATACTTTTATTATTTGAGGTCAGCAAGAGAAAGATTAAATAGATCGTAGCAACTATTCCTATAATGTTTCCTATGGCAAATCCAGGATGAAGAAAGAAGCTTCCCTCAACAGGACTAAATACGACAAACAAGCGTGAGAACTCCCACTCAATCCAACCACCAAAAATAATAAAAATATGAATGAGTGCAGCAATTCCTCCCCAAATCCCAAGTTCCCTTCTCGCAGGCAGCCACTTCCCAACCCCTTTTTAATCTTAGAGAAAGGCCCAAGAAACATAATAATAAAAAGATACAAGAGAGAAACATTAGCAAAAGCCCTATTCCAAGCGTGCATTGGATCCCACTCTGATCTAGTCAAAAAGAATAAATATGATATAAGTATTGTAATTACCCCATATACAATATGTTTTCGACAAAGTTTCACCCT
>NZ_BAXQ01000028.1:0-48970 GCF_001310615.1 Thalassobacillus sp. C254
TATATGTTATTTACAGCTACATTTTTTATAATAAATTTACTAAGTAAGTGGGAGGATTTATGAGTAGGCCATCTGGAATTAATAGTGAAGATACCAAAAAGTTAATTGAGGATAAAGCAACTAAATTGTTTGAATTAAAAGGCTTCGCAGCGACATCTATGTCAGATATAAAAACTGAAACACAATTAAGCAAAGGAACTATTTATTACCACTTTAAAAATAAGGAAGAGCTTTATTTATTCTGTATAGAACAAGCATTAAACAAATTTATTAACGAGTGGGAAATACTGATGGTAAAAGAAGAGTGGGCTACTGATAAATTATACTTGTGGGCGCGTTTATGCAGTTTAGAGATTCACAATCCTTTAATCACAACATTATCGGAGTATATGATATCAACAAAGAAAGAAAAATCTTTTGTCGTAGAACTGTTCAAGCCTGAATTTGAGGTCGTTTCGGAGATAATTAAAGAGGGTATTCGTAAAAAAGAGTTCAATAAGGACTTAAATGTTGAAGAGATAAGTGTCATTCTATTAGCCTCATTTCCGGATTATACGATACAGCATTATTAGCGTTCAATACTCAAGAATCTAAAGAGCTTCTTTATAAAAAGGCCATAGACACTGTTATCAACGGAATTAAAACTAACTGACAAATTGTTATTGCGGTTCACCTTTAGTGGAATTCCATACCTTAGATAACGGTCATCTGAACAGTACCTTGCTCGGGCTTATAAAGTTACCAGGGCTTCTGTTGAAGAAGCCCAAATGGACGGATACATTTCCCTGCGTCAATAAAGTATTCCTTTTCTACACCCTTGTAGTCCATTTGGACATCACCCTTTTCCTGAATGTAAGAGATTCGCATTAGTCTTAAACAATGGAATGTTTTTCTAAACGGCCGATGCATTGATACCATAAGTTTTTCAAAATGCTTTTGTAAAAGATATATTAATACTTACGTGCAACATCCATCACCTTGAGTCTAGTTATTAACCAATTTTTAAGCGGCTGCTGTCTGTACGTACTTTATAATAACAAAATATGGAATATATACATAAGAGCGAATATTCTTGTATAGTGAGGAAAATTTGTACATGAAAATTCATTACCCAATCTTGATTTTAAATTCACAAATGCAATTTACAAATGACCTACAACAATACTAATATGATTTAACAAGCGAGAGCCTTTGAACAATGAAACCCAAAAATTCGATTCCTCTAACGTTAAGGAATCGAAATTTTAGGTTGAATTTTATTTAGTGTACAAAATTTCCGAAGTGTTGACGAGAATCTAGAAAGAGACGACTTTTATGAGTAACAACCAAACGGTCACAGTGAGTTTTCATATGTCTCTTCTCATTTTTTTAGACGTAATTTTGGCATCACAAAAGGTGACAACAATGAAGAGTTTATTTTATGGGCTTATGGGACAGCCCTTTGCTGTAGCGAATTCCCCCTGTCACTAAGGCGAATACGAAGTAAGGGCAAACCTTTGCTATCGTATCGCAGCCTTCTCTGTTCCTTCGGGTATCTCGTGTACAGCATCCATGAGCCGAAGAGAAGCTGGGTGCTCAAGCTGATAAAGGTTATTAATATTATCGATATTTTCCATAATTCTACCGTTATCCGTTACGGCGACAGAATCTGCAATATATCTAACCACTTGAAGATCGTGAGATATAAAAAGGTATGACATATAGAATGTTAACTGAAACCAATTTCCTTCATAAAATAAACCTTTCTGAATATACCATATAACTATTTTAACAATTTATTAAGTTTCATTAGAGAATAAATACCAATAAAAAAAGGTAATTAATGTATACGCGATTTGCTATTTTCTTTAAAGATTGGTTTAGTATAGCGAATTTATCAACAGCATCAATCTACTGTACAGTAATGACTCTGTTGTTTTCACCTTTCTTATTAAACATACACAGCGTTGAATAAGACAATTGTATAGATTTTATAGTAAACTATTAGTATTTGCAAAAGGAGGCTCATTCTTATGAATATTTTACTTTTAGGGGCAACTGGACGAGTGGGAAGTCATTTAGTTACTCACGCCCTGGACGCCAGACATCATGTTACTGTATTAGTCCGTACTCCAGAAAAAATTCAAATAAATAATGAAAATTTAAACGTTATTCAAGGGAATGTTTTAAATAAAGAAGATATCGCACAGGCTATGCATGAAAGTGATGTGGTTGTAAGCGCATTAAACACTGATGGCACAACCACTCTATCAGAAAGTATGCCACTTATTATCGAAGCAATGGAACATGAAGGTACAAAACGTATAATAACTATAGGAACTGCAGGTATCCTGCAAAGTAGAACCACGCCAACTTCCCTGCGCTATCAATCAAATGAATCAAAGCGTAAGTTAACCCGTGCAGCGAAAGAACATCATAAAGTTTACGATATGCTCAAACAATCAGCCTTGAATGGACGATTGTCTGCCCTACCTACTTGCCAGATGGCGAAAAAATAGGCAAATATCGTATAGAGCGAAATTTTTTGCCGGAAGATGGAGTTAAAATATCCGTACCGGATACCGCGGAATTTACATTCAGCCTGCTTCAAACAAGCGATTATATAAAATCACGTGTAGGGATTGCCTATTAATAGTACTTTTATACTACTTCCGGATTGGGAATTGCCTCAGGTGAAGATTGTGTTCTTTCATATCAATACTTAAGTGCAACACCCATCACCTTGAGTCTAGTATTAACCAATTTTTGAGCGGCTGCTGTCTTTACATAGTGCCCATAGTTTATCGCTAACATTTGTGTTCTCTTCATAAGCAGGATAAACACTGGTACCAGTAATTTGTTTCATTTGCTTGATGAAACCCGGAAATTCTTTTGGTGACGGTTGCATGATTTCCAGTTTATCGTTGAATAGTTTCCCGGTTGTACGTTTAAAGTCTTCCTCTGTACAAATCTTGAAATACTTATCAGCCATATAGGAAGCCGGTGGAATGAATAAATTTTGTACCCAGGCGATCATTTTGTACTTTGGTTTGAATTTTTGAATCGTTTCCTTAGACATTTTTGCGCCATTGATTTGTAAGGCATTGACTTTGATCCCGTCTTGTTCAAACTTCTCAGCCATCTTAAACGTTAATAAAGTGAGTGCCATTTTCGATTCGGCATACATTTTATACACACTGAATGACTTAATGATTTCTTCGTGCTTACCATCCAAATAATCTATCTTTCGTTTTGTGTCAAAGAAATGCTTAATGATATTGCTTCCTGCATGAAGGATTCTCGGATCTTCAGACTTTCTCAATTGATCCAATAATAAGTGTGTCATAAGAAACGGACCAAAAACATTGGTGGCAAATGTGAGTTCAAAACCATCAGCACTCTCTCGGTATGGTTCTCCGTGGTTAAAATAAGCAGCGTTATGAATAAGAATGTCCAGCTGTTCATAGGAACTTTGAAAGGCTGAGCAAAACTTACGAATCGATTCGAAGGAGGATGTATCGAGTTCCATCAGCTCGACTTGATTATTGGTAGTGGCTTCTATGATTTCTTTTTGCACTTTTCTACTAATATCCAAGTTGCGACAGCCCATAATAACCTTGTAACCCTCTTTAGCAAATCGTAACGCAGCTTCCTTCCCAATTCCCGAATTTGCCCCGGTAATGATCACCGTCTTGTTTTTCATTTTTATATTCCTCCTCGAATATACCTTTCCTTGTTTTCTTCCTTATGCAGGCAAAGCGCCATGTTTCCTCCTAAATAAGAACAAGCATATTGTCCCTGCAATTCCACCTGCTAAATGAGGATATGACCAACAGAACCAAACAAACCAAAGACAATAGCTATAATAGAAACTCCAAATAAAATAATAGGCAATACAACATTCGGCAGTTGAAAAATCAACTCTTTATCCCTCGGGAATGCCAAATAATAATAGAATAGTAGTCCAAATCCTGCCCCACTAAATCCAATACCAGCTTCTCTCCATAACACAATGGATAACCCGCCTGCCAAAATACATAAAACAATCAATGAAAAATACCTGTTTTCCCTAGTAATTGTTCCACCCACGGGCCTACTAACAGCAACACTGCCATATTTAATAAAAAATGATAAGGTTCTACATGTACAAGACCATGGGTAAGGATTGTGTACCATCTTTCTGGTAGCTCATCATTATTTAATGCTAGAAACCGTATATGTTCTGGGTCACTTAAACGGGCAACAAGGAAGATCATCGACGATAACGTAAAAAATAACAAAGTAACAGGCGACTTTTTCAACCTTTGGATCATTTCCAATTGTCTACTCTCCTCTTCCTTTCTTTACATCTATAGCTTTGTTGGTCCCCTCTTTCCCGCTTCTTACATTTCATTTAAAATAACATATGTTATATATCATGTATTATTTTATATGCCGAATCATGTTTTTGTAAATACATTTTCATTGAAATTTTTTCCTTTTTTATTTTCATTTTCATTTAATTGGGTTATGGGCGAAGGGAAAACTGGAAGTTAGACGTAAAATTGCATAACGTAAATCACTGAATATTAACATTGAAAAAAGAGGGCACCCAAAAGTGTATAAATTTTGGGCACCCTCTTCATCTCAAATGTTTGATACGTGTAATAACATTACCTTTACTGTAAAAAAACGAACCAAGAAAACTTGATATTCAAGCTTGGTTCGGGTAAGCAATTCCAATTATTCTTTTTCTTTTCGCACTCGAGTAGCAATCATCACATCTTCAGCAACATCGTCTGAGATCGCAATCATTTTGTCCAAATCAAATTCCTTCGGGAGCAGCCCGTTGGCAACCATGATCGTAAGTCCCATTTGAAAGGCTCTCATCTTAAATAAAATCATCATCAGTTCGTCATCTGTAAAACCTTCAAGCGTTGCATCCTTTTTCATATGTTCTACAAGGTCACTACCCATTTCTTTCTCATGATTCTGAAAGTAATCGTTTGGTTTCATCACAAAATCCCTGATCAGAACTGGATATTCCTGAGCAAAACGAAGACTGGCAACCCCAATATCTCGAAAGGTGTTCCCGGAATTTCTTCATATATCATGTGTTGGCTTAGTTGAACGACTTTATTTGCTACGGCCTGTTTAAGTTCATCAACATCATTAAAATTTACATAAATTGGTGCAATTGAACTCCCTAAACGATCCGCTACTTTCCGTATGGTGATACTGTCAATTCCTTCGCTTTTTGCGATTTCAAATGCTGCATTAATAATTTGTTCCTTCGTAAATTTCGTCTTAGGCGGCATGGAAGTACATCTCTCCTATTTACATACTATAAATATCAACCAATATATATCAGTTATTATATATTAATTTTATCATGTATCATAGTACATTAGCAAAAGGGCAGACATGGGCGAACTGGAAGTACGCAACGTTGTTAGTCCTGGAAAAGCTAAAACGAACCAATGAATATCTTCTTAGGTCATGACCTAATGGTAACAATATTCTAGTTCTTCACAAATAATGTAGGAAAAAAGTTCTTTTTAAAACAATGTAAGCGCTTAATATGTATTTTTCTGCCAATCTATTATAAAATATGAAAAAGGTCACTTATGCAAATACAGCTTCCCAAAAAGGAGGTAGAAAAATGAGGTTTATGAGTTTTCAAGATCAAACAAACGTAATCAAAGTGAATGACGAAGATTATGGCAAAGCAATAGACCAGTTTATCGAAGAAACGAAAAGAAGCGAAAACACAGATAGAGTGACAATGTTAAATATTAACAAAGTAGAAGATGAAGAAGGTGTGTATTCAGTGCATTTCCGTGTGTATAAAGATAAGAATAAAATTGGCCATTAGCATCAATTGGATCTAATTTTTAACAGAGTTTGATCCCTTTTTCTCTAGGCTTCTTTCATAGGGTGACTGTTTCTGTCAACACTTGTTCTCACCTTCTTTCCTTTTAGTCAAGTACAGTAGTAAAAACACCTCCTCAATTTTTTTATGAGGAGGTGTTTCTATAGTTGGTTTAATTTTTATCAGGTCCTTATGGTCTCATTAAGCCTACCCTGCTTTGCTGGAACTGGGCCACTTTGTCCAGTCACTGTATTTTAGTTCTCTCTCAGCCGATTCAGTTTCCAGTCCCTCTTTTTCTTTTTTTAGAGACTCTTTATTCCTCTTTGGCAAATACACTTCATAAATCTCATCGTTACCATCTTTTATTTTCAGGAGCCCCTTCTCTTCATCCTCTACATTGAAACCTGGTTCTGCTCCTTTTTTTAAGGAAAATTTTATTTCATGAGGTGCATAAAAGAGAGTCCCTTCTTCTGAAGAAAACTCTTTACCTTCAGGAAGTGTTTCTTGATCGTATGCCTTATACCCATAATCTAATAACTTTTCTGTGTCCTGATAACTTTGCTCAGCCGTTCCACTCTTTAACACTACAGCAATCAGTTCATGTCCGTCTCTTTCGGCAGCTGTTACGAGTGTAAACCCTGACATTTGGACAAAACCATTCTTCACGCCAAACGCTCCCTCGTAACGCCAAAGCATGCGGTTGTGGTTGTAAATGTCTGTTTCCCATCCTTCACCGTTCCATTCCATTTCTTTCGTGGAAACTATATTTCGAAAGTCATCATTTCGTAAAGCATACCTTGTGATTTCAGCCATATCATAGGCTGTCGTATAATGGTTTTCATTAAAAAGCCCGTGGGGATTTGTAAAGTTAGTGTTTTCAACATTTGTCTTTTTCCTTACAAACTCATTCATTTTCTCTGAAAATTCTTCTTCACTGTCTGCAATATGTTCTGCAATTGCGTGACCCGCGTCGTTGCCTGAATTAATCATTAACCCTTGAACCAATCGCTGCAAGGAAACTTCCTCGTCTTCTAGAAGATAAACACTTGTTCCTTCCACCTCAGTAGATTTCTTACTAATGGTAACCCTTTCTTCAGGGTCTGCCATTTCCAGAGCCATGATTCCCGTAACTATTTTTGTAATAGAAGCAGGATACATTTGTTTATGTCCTTGCTCTTCGTATAATACCTGGCCTGTTTTACCATCCATTAAAAGAGCAGCTTCACTGTGAAGAGTAATCTCTTCCTGTGCGAAGGATTGGATTGATAAAGAAGTTGATAGTGTGATTATTGAGAAAATGACTACTAGAATTCTTGCTAACATGCGTATGATTTCTCCCTTTTATTAATTTTGTGATAAAAGTAAATATCATGGAAACTATACAGATAATTGTTTTACAGGCGGGAGTATTTATTATACCGCTCAATAAAACAAAACCTTCTCATCCTAACACTAAATAAAAAGTATGAAAAAACTGTGAAGAACGAAAACCAATAGGGTGTACATGGGATAGGATTTGTCTTTAAAATAATTCTTTCAACGAAAAAAATTTGCAGAACCATGTCAAATAACATTTTACACTTTTATATAAAAAGTAAAAGAGCAATAACATGACTAACAACTTTTACATCACTCACGATTCATATGAGGTGTTTACTTACGCTTTTCCACCCAGGCATAAGAGCGTCACTTCGTGCATACTAAACGTAAATAGCTGCTTCCCGCGAAAGGAAGCAGCCATCACTTATTACTATTATCTAGTATTACTAATGTTTTATTTCCAGAAACTTTCGTATCAATATTTTTGCTTCTATCCTCTCATCCTTGCTAAAGGACCTTCTTCATTTATGATATCGTCAAGCTTATAAATAGGAATGGGAAACATTGGATAACCTGCATAGCCAGGACTGATCGAATACCTCTGAAAAAAGATGACAAGAGATTTATCAGCGATATAAAAGTCCTGGTTTTCACTCACTGTTACAGGAGTTTCAAAGACCGGTATTTGAAGCTCTTCTATCTGCTCATTAACTAACAAGGATAGCCGTTCAGTGTACGGACTCCCTGGTATAAACAAATCCTTCAGTTCGTATTCTTCTCCCGTCTGTAAATCAAAACTGAGAGAAGAAAATGCACTTGCAGGATGTGCCATACCAGGCATCTTGGCTTCACTACCAAGAGTAAGACTCAAAACATTTCTCTGCAGGTTTTTTATTTCAAAGCAGCCATTTACCGACGTTTTTCCCCAATGAAGGTAACCTAGTTTAGCGAAGCTTTGAAGAAGCTCTGTTACTTTGCTCGTAATCTTTCGGTTTATTGTTTGTTGGGTAATGAATGAAGGCACGCCAAACAATTGAGGAAAATAAACCACAGACAAGGGAAACTTCCAGGATACGGTGACCACTATAGGAGGAACAGGAAAGGAATTCATCAAATCACCTCATTGTACATGAATTCCTTTAAAGGTATTCAGGGACAAGAGAAGATATTTCATTTCCTTATTTACTATGTAGTAAATTTGTTTTTAAAAGCTCATGAAATGCATCTTATTTTTATATTTTTTTCAGAAATATGTGTGAACCGCTCCCTTTTAAAACCAGGAGTTCGCTACTTTTTTGTACTATTTTAGGAATATCTATTCCGAATCCTACTACACTTTTCAAAAAGTCTGTCCTAACAATATCGCAAATACTAGAAAGATGAGAGCCCTCGCCACACCCTGTATCAAGTATAGAGATTATTTTTTTGTCATAAGGAATGAAAAGGTGTTCATTTATAATTTTTGGCAATTTCATGGCTTAATGGTTTATAAAATCCACCTTCGGTAATAAGTTTCCTTTGTGCTACCTTTGCTGTACTTGGTGTTTACTGTGTGAGTTGTCAAGTTCATATATCCTTGCTTGGCAAATCAAACGTATGGTAAGTTGAGCAGTTTAAACTTTTAAAATCAATAACCTTCATAAACGATTTACATATTGGACAAGCAAAAATTATGAGAGCTTTATTTTTTTTACTTTTGTGTTTCTTAATTAATGATTGTGGCAATGATTTATTTGATAAAACTAAATATGATAAGTCATCTTTTGAATAAAAAAAGACAATTACTTTTGGCGTAATCGTCTCAAGATTGTTGTTGTATAGCTAATATGGTTGTACTATGCAGCAAAAAACTTTGTTTGGTATTTGTTCCTTCCCAAATGAATTTACTGCTGTATTATCTGAATAAGGTTGCCGCAAGTATCATCGAAGACAGCTATTGTAATTTGTCCCATTTCTGTTGGACCCATAGTAAACTGCACTCCTTTTCCCACTAATCGTTTATACTCCTTGTGAATATCCGAAACACCAAACATTGTTACTGGAATTCCATCGTCAAATAATTTCTGTTGATACTCTTTTGCTGCTGGGTGTTCATTCGGTTCGAGTATAAGCTCAGTTCCGTCTTGTTCATCTCGTGAAACCACCGTAAGCCATCTATGTTCTCCTGTAGGAACGTCATGCTTTTTTACAAATCCCAACGTTTCTGAATAAAATTCTAATGCCTTGTCTTGGTCTTCTACGAATATACTGGTAACAATAATCTTCAAATGTTTTTCCTCCCTTAATATTTAATTGATGCTCTACTATTGATCGAGCTTGGAGCATAAACCCTAAAAACCGTTAAATGTTTTTAGAAAAGTTACTCAATCCAGCCTTTCAGCAAATTTTTAAGTGGCTCATTGTTAAATATAAGTACTCGATATTTCCCCTTTCTTTTTGATTTTACGAGCTCAGCATCTTCCAATGCAGTAAGATGTTTTGCTATCGCTTGTCGTGAGATGGAAAGGTCGTGCTTCATAATGAGACGTGTTGTAAGTTCATACAACGTTAATTCATTGCGTTCAGATAGCTCGTCTAATATAAGCCGCCGAGTGGAGTCACTAAGTGCTTTGAATATAGCGTCTTTGTCCCAGTTCATATATCGAGTATAAGCAACCATGAGGTTGCGTGTCAATCATAAGCAACTAAAAGGTTGCATAATAAACTAAAGAAGTTATCATTCAAATCATTTTATAAACTAATTAACAATGTGCAATAGTCTCTGTTGGAAAAACGCTTTAGGAAAATGAGCATCCTATCTGCTTTTATAACTAGTTTCTTTCTCAAGACACATCCTTCATCCATTTATTGCTGGTCTTTCATATAAGTAATATTGGTCAACCTTGCTGCACAGTGTCTGTCAAATACGAAAGACGACCACCCAAAAAAGTGATCGCCTTTTTAATCATTACCAGGATATTTGTGTCTGCAACAAATAAGCTCATACGTGAATTCAACAGAAATAAACGACCAACATTGTTGATCGTCAATCTTATTGTGCATTCGACTAACATATATGTAAGATAACTAAGTAACCTTTTTTTACAAACTTTTTTTGTAGTATTCACGTAATTCAAGTGCATTATTTTCCCATACTATTGTACGACCGTGAATTAATTGACCAAGGACATCCAAGCACCTATGCCATCCTGCAGCTATATATAACGCCATCGTTCGATCATCAAACGTATGTCTAAACGTCAAGGCGCACCCTTGATCATCTTCATGTAGGCTTATCTCTAACAAATCATCAACTTCCCGAAAACAAAAAGAATATGGAGGATTTAGTTCGGTAATAACCGCCTCATAAATTGAACCTTCACCGTCATCGAACTTTATCTTTCCACCAACCCTAAGATCCATATCTCCAGTTGCAAATGGATACCACTGTGTGAAGTATTCTGGATTCGTTATAAAACGAAATACTTTTTCAGGACTAACTGGATATTTGCGTTCAAAAACCAAAACGGGTCTTCCTTCTTTTTCATGGAGACTGCCATAGTTACTCATGTGTGTTACCTCCTTTTTTCTAATGTTAATATTCCACGTGTGTCAATGGTAAACTATATAAAATTTAATAATCATAACACTAGGGGCTTAAAAAGTCCTAGAGAGATACGCAACTGCTTCGCTCTCCGATCGCCTATGTTTTAAAAATCCACTTATGTCATCGCCTAAAAGCGGGGCAGCTGCTAAGCTCCAATCCAGAGTGATGTCTAAAAAGTAAAAATCGAATTTGAGACACCACTTGCCATTGTAACTACCATTATTCACGGTCCGCTTCTGTATCTTTAAAACAATTTTCATTATCATTTTCAACTACATGTTTAAGGATTGACATCTTATTATTCCAAATATGAAGTTATTTCCGAGATTGCTAATTCCTTCTTGGCAAGCAAGCGGAGAACCTCTCTTCTAGTTGGATCAGCAATAGCTTGAAAGACATCATGCTTTACTGCTGTCACTTATCCTTCAACAACCTTTCGAAGTCCTTCATTAACAATCCCATCCCAACCATTATCCATTCTTTCACGAATAACAGAACTTTTCTCGTTTGCTTTTGGAAGGACAGTATCTGGAGTTTTCCAACCAGCATGTATAAGTGTAAATTCCGTTTTTTCACCCAAGTCTTTAAGTAGAAAAGAAACGACCCAACCATCTGTGTCCCATGAAAACGAAATTTTGTTCGGTTCATCCACTTCTAAAACTATACATGGAGATGGACCAAAAGGGGATTGTACATGGAACTCATGTCCAACTTTAGGTTCAAAATCATTTGGCATAAACCATGATTCAATCCCTTCGGAAGTTGATACCATATCCCAAACTTTTTGTATAGGCGCTTCAAATACTACTGTTTGCTTAATATCTTGTAGTGTTTCCATTTTTATTACCCCATTTAACATAAATTAAATTAAACCATTTGGTTTCATGTCTACAATACGTTCTTTTTATATTTCCTTTATTGTTGCACAGTATCCGTCAAATACAAAAGACGACCACCCATAAAAGTGATCATCTCTAAGATTTTTTATCTTACCAGTATTGTTGTACTGTTCAGTAAAAAATCATTTGTGTATTATATGAAGAATCAATTACATACTTTAGAGACACTTAATATCCTTAATTAGAGGAAAAAATAATTGCTTACTCCGTCTTCTGCGCAACTAGCATGTATAGAGATTCTGCCGGAAAGAATTTCCCCATTACTTTGAATCCTGCTTCGTTCATTTCACGCTCCATTCCTTCCAAGGTAATTCTCGGCACTTTCCCGGAACTTATCTTTGGTTCAAGTTCTAGACAGATTAGATAGCCTTCATTTTTCAGTACATTTTTCATTTGCTGTAATAGCGCTGAGAGGGGCTGAATTTCATGCAGGACCAGA
Source organism: Thalassobacillus sp. C254 (assembly GCF_001310615.1). Lineage (NCBI taxonomy): Bacteria > Bacillati > Bacillota > Bacilli > Caryophanales > Bacillaceae > Thalassobacillus > Thalassobacillus sp. C254. The sequence goes on from NZ_BAXQ01000028.1 coordinate 12,075, forward strand.
GAAGCAATAATGATATCGATAGAACCATCTGCTAAAGGAAGTGCCTCCATACTCCCCTGCACTGGGACAATATTTGTCACCTGTTCCTCCGCAGCTTTCTCATTTATTATTTCCAGCATAGCAGCGTCGATATCAAGTGCGTATACGTTGCCCTTAATCCTTTTCGCCGCAGGGATGGAAAAATAACCGGTTCCAGCGCCAAAATCCAACATGCTATCCGTTTCTTTTAAAGGAATCATGTTCAGCAGTTGCTCTGGAGAGAATTCCTTTCTCCTTTCGGGACTTTCCAAGTACGATACTTTTCCTTTACTGTGTTTACCATGTGAGTGATGCATCAAATAAATCCTCCTATTTTCTATTTCTCCTGGCTAAATTTTTCTTCAATAAGTGCTGCATTCACAGCAATGGCAGCCATACTACCTTCCCCTGCCGCATTAATTAACTGGGAAGGACCGGCAATTCGCGTATCACCGCAGGCATACAGTCCTTCTATGTTCGTGCGTTGCCAGCTGTCAGTTGTAATCCCTCCCTGCTCATTTAACGTATAATCGAGTGAATCAAAAGAAGCAGCCTGTTTGTTTCCACTCCGCAGTGATAAACCCTCCTTCACGGAGCACTGATACTTCCCCGTTTTCTGTTTCTACTTGAAACAAGTTGTTTTCTTTATTTATACGATACACCCGTTGCCGTTCCAACCTCACGTCCGGGTACCTACTTAATTCTTCTTGGGCAATCCTTTTGAATTCCTGGGGATGTATACCATCCCTTGTGATAAACCCGTGGGACTCAGAAGTCACCGCATTTCTCGGTTTGTTGTCATCAAACAGGACCATTTTACGTCTTGATCTTCCAAGTACTAAAGCAGCATTTAACCCAGCCGGTCCTCCGCCAATCACAGCGCAGTCTAATATCATCTTGTTCCCTCCCTCAATAAATGTATATTTTTCTTATTTCTGTTTTGATTCTGCCTCTTTAGCAATATCGATCAGAAGCTTTGATGCCAGTTCAGTTTTCATATTTTCCTCTGCCTGTCTCATGACGTTCTCAATCAAGCAGCCTTGATGATGAATGGAGCAATCGAATAAGCTAGTCTCTCCTTCAATCGCATGAATAACATCCAAAAAGGATATTTCATGTTTTGTTTTGGAGATTTTATAACCTCCCTTCGCGCCAGGAGTCGATTCAATCAAACCCGCTTTCGTAAGTTTGGTTAAAACCTTGGAAAGATACGTCGGAGAAAGGTGCTGCATTTCGGCTAATTCCTGCACTCCCACTGAGCTCCCCCCAGGCTGCAGCATTAAATGGACCATCGTATGCAGAGCGTAGTTTGTAGCGTTTGAATACCTCATACATAACCTCCTTACACTTAAAGGATATTAAAGACTCTTAATATCTATAATGAGGTTGAGTTTATCACTTGACATAAAGGAAGTCAACTTGAGGGTTATTAAACGTCGACTAAAATCCATTACCTTAAGTACAATATTTCACAAAATAGAAAATTTTATTTGTTCGTTGCCCAGTATCTGTCTAATGACAACCACTCTTTTTGAATTAGATATCTTTTATACTATTCACGTTTCGTTCATGAGAAATTTTGGCGTACCTTAGAGCTGGATCAGGTGATCTGTGACCTAATAATTTTTGAATAGCTAGGAGTTTTGCTCCATTATTTAATGATAATATTACAAAAGCATGTCTTAAAAAAATATGGATTTATTGTATCTTCCAAAGCTGTCCTTTTAGCTCTTCCCGATTTCTCTTAGACTTCCCCGTTTAGATAATCCTCTATGGGATTTTCTCTCTTTGGCCATCAAGGCTTTACTATCATCTTTTTCGTTCTTTTGAATATTTATTAGTTTGGCATGTAACGGGAAGCTTTGTTCTAATCATAATCAACACAACTTTATTGCACTTCGTTGCTTTATTGGTGGGTTTTCGTTACGCATCTTGCTAGCGTTTTATAATGTGGAAAAGAAGAATGACGATTACTCTAAGCATAACTGTCTCTTAATGATTGAAATTGCCAATATCGTTGTACTGTGCAGTGATCTTAGAGGGGTAGCTTTAATAAAGTTATGGATGAGTTATACACTTGAACTTTTTGATTGATGCTATTAAAGTATATATACAGTGAAGGACTGTCATTAGTAATGAATAAGCTCAATATTTTCAACTTTTATTTTCAGGAACACAGTTTCCTTTGAGAAAGGGTTCGGATAGATGATGAAAGAAAATTTTTGGCATGAGTTGCCTCGTCCATTTTTTGTATTGGCACCAATGGAAGCGGTGACGGACGTCGTGTTCCGTCATGTTGTCAGTGAAGCCGCTAGGCCTGACGTGTTTTTTACAGAGTTTACAAACACAGAAAGCTTCTGCCACCCGGATGGGATTGACAGTGTGCGAGGGCGTCTGACGTTCACAGAAGACGAACAGCCAATTGTTGCTCACATTTGGGGAGACAAGCCTGAAAAGTTCCGAGAAATGAGTATCAGAATGGCTGAAATGAACTTTCGTGGCGTAGATATCAATATGGGGTGCCCGGCGCAAAATGTTGCGACGAAAGGGAAAGGTTGTGGACTGATCCGGCGCCCAGAGCTGGCAGCAGAAATTATCCAAGCTGCAAAAGCAGGCGGACTCCCCGTCAGTGTAAAGACCCGTCTTGGGTATACGGAAGTTGATGAATGGCACGACTGGCTGAAGCATATCTTGGAGCAGGACATTACCAATCTGTCCATCCACCTCCGCACGAAAAAGGAAATGAGTAATGTTGATGCCCATTGGGAGTTGATTCCCGAGATCAAGCAGCTCCGTGATAAAGTAGCTCCGGATACGTTACTAACGATCAACGGAGATATTCCTGACCGACAAAAGGGATTAGAACTCGTTGAAAAATACGGCGTGGATGGTGTTATGATCGGACGGGGTATCTTCCACAACCCATTTGCCTTTGAAACAGAGAAAAGAGAGCATACCAGTGAAGAGCTACTCGATCTCTTGAGGCTGCAGCTCGATCTTCATGATAAATATTCCGAAGAACTCGAACCACGGATTTTCAAACCTCTCCGCCGCTTCTTCAAGATTTATGTTCGTGGTTTCAGAGGTGCGAGCGAGTTGAGAAATCGATTGATGGAGACGAACTCCACTGATGAAGTGCGGGCCATACTTGATGAATTTAATAAAGAGAAAGACGGAGTGAAAGAGCAGAAAGGATTTTCTGTTTCTTAAATAGACAAAAGAGAGAGGAGAGCTAGTGCTTTCCTCTTTTTTCATTTAGAAAAAGAAAAACGTTCCTGCTCATGACAGAAACGCATCCATTGAGGATTTTTACAATATCATTCTTGCACTTCATATTTTAACAGTTCCGAGATTGTTACAAATTTATACCCTTCCTCTTTTAACGAAGTAATAATACCTTCTACTGAATTGAGAGATTCTCTTCTACTTTCATACATGACATGCAATAGAATGATTGAGCCAGGTTCTATATTCTCTTCAACATGGTTTACAATTTTTTTTCATCATCAGCAATTTCGGGATAAGAATCAGGCTCGATATTCATATAAATCGTATTTCTATCTTGCTTGGATAGATAATACGGTAACAAAACTAACCTTCTCCCAAAAGGTGGACGGAAAGTGATTTCTCCCCCATAACCGATTTGTCGTATTAGCTCATCCGTTTTATCTATTTCAGCTTTAATAAAAGATGGAGATTTAAAAACCATTCTTTGATGGGAATAAGAGTGATTTCCAATTTCGTGTCCTTCTTGCACGATTTTACTCGCATCTTCAAAATTTTTTTCAATTTCATAACCTGTTAAGTAGAAAGTACCTTTGACATTATGTTTTCCTAGTATATCTAAAATTTCATGAGTATTTACCCCAGGCCCATCATCGAAAGTTAAGGCTACGACTTTCTCGTCTGTTTCTACACTAGTAACTAAACCACCAAAGAATTGGAACGATCTTGATTGAGATAATTCATTTATTAAATAACTGACAGCAATCGATAATATGATGATAAAGATGCTGATTTTTATTATTTTTTTCATTTGTCCCCCATAATTAAACGATATTCCACTTAATACAATGTTTCCTTTTCAAAACAGGTATTCTGTCTTTCTTAATTCTAGCTCTTTTAAATTAACACATCCGGTGTAGCAGCTTATTATTACCATCTTCATACGTGTATTATCAGCTCTCACCTGAGGAACCCCATGGGCAATCTCCAGTATCTGATTTGTGCTTTCTCCTTTGCTCCCTTCCCACCTCAAGTCTTTTTCCAGTAGTAAATCGCCAGCTGGGTCCGGTCGCGAAGCTCTAATTTTTCCAATATTATCGACAAGGTGTTTCTGACTGTCCCTTCCCCAATAAACAGCTGTTCCGCTATTTCCTTGTTGGCTAGGCCCTGGGCAACCAGTACAACAATGTCCTTTTCACGTGAAGTCAACAGCTCCAACCCTTCTCTTTCTGCCGGTTGGATGAGCTGTTTCAGCACATCCGCACCTAAAATTGTGGAACCGGACATTAGGGCGCGAAGCTGCTGTGCCATGCTTGATACAGAGGTTGATTTGATCACATACCCCTCTGCTCCTGCAGAAATGGCGAGCCTGATATTTTTTTCATCTTTAAAGGTTGTCAGCATCATGACACGAACTTGCGGCCAATTTTCCTTTATCTGCCGGGTGGCTTGAATGCCGTCCATAACTGGCATCTGGATATCCATCAGCACAATATCGGGCAGGTCCTCACGGCATAAGCTGATCGCTTCAGCACCGTTGCCTGCAGTACCATGAACCACCATATCTTTTTCGCGAGAAAGAAGCACCTTCAAGCTCTTGCACACAAGCGGATCGTCATCTGCAATTATTATTTTCAAGTCCTGGTCCTCCTCCGTCTATTTTCTATCTAAAGGAAGTACACATATCAACCGGAATCCATCGCCGGCATCTGTAGTGATACTGCCGCCAACAGCTTTTGCTCTTTGGCGGAGGTTTCTCAGGCCGACTCCGTCAAACCTTTTCCCCTTTCCATCTACCACCCCATCATTATAGACGGACATCCTCACGATGTATGGCTGATGTCCAACGTCACCTCGACCTTCGTTGGGTTAACCGCATGGCGGAAAATATTGGTCAGCCCCTCCTTTAAGCACGGGTAAAGAACAGTCCATAAATGTGAAGGCACAGTGGAAGTATCCCCATAAACGTGCAAACGGACAGCACATAACTCAAACCGGCGGCAGATCTCCTCCAACCCATCTATACCTAGTTCTTTGACAGGCTTCATGTTATGTACTGTTTCCCTCAGATGGAAGGCACTGTTATTGATTCGTTGCTGCGCCTGGGCGAACATTTCCTCTGACGCGGGGTCCCCTTCTTTCCAGAGCTGTTCAAAAGCCTGCAAAGCCAAAACTGATGCGGTGAGTTCATGACCAACCTCATCGTGAAGCTGCTGGGCAATTCGATTCCGTTCACTAAGCTCTGCCATCCGCACTCCTTGTACATTCGCTGCAAGAAGCTCTTCTTTTAAGTTCTCCAGTTCGTACCGATCCTTTCGCTGCCGGTCTGCTTCCCGCTGGTATTTCTTTGTCTCTTCCCTCCAGCCGCCGATAATAGCCCCAGTCACCCCTGCTTGAATGAATACAGTAATCAATGATAAAGTCACTGCTTCTGGAAAAACAAAGACGAATATAATTACGGGAATACTACACCATAAACATCTGGCTAAAAAAGCTTCGAACAGCGGCAGAGCCAGTAAGAAAACAGCCGGAGGCCAAAAGATAAATGCAACGAAGCAGGCTACCTGGTCAACGAGGACCGCCGATTCCGGCACATTGAACCTCCAGCGGGCTATGGACATGACTGCAAGAAAAACTAGAAGGATTATACCAGCTTCACTGCCATCACTTCTGAGCCACAGCAGGAAAAGCAGTAGTAACCCCAGGCTTCGGCAAATAAGCACAACTGCTCCTGAAGTCCATTTCTCCTTAAGATCCATCATTCTCGCACACACTTTCCTCTAGTTTCTGCCATCTATTATACCAAATGTCTCAGGAAATCCTTCTTCTGCTTCCTAAAAGCAAAAATGCTGCACTGAACAACAGCATCATGACTAAAGGCACAGCCAGTTCTTCCACTGGCACATCAAAGGAAACCACCCGCATCGCTTCCGCTAACCAGTATGTGGGAATCACCATGACCACGCGCTGGAGAACTTCAGGCATTAGTTCCACCGGCCACATGACTCCCCCAGTCATGGCCATAAGGACAATCACACCACTAACCACAGCAAATGCAGTTTCCTTGTTATGGAAAAGAGAAATCCATGCTAAAGCAAACCCTAAAGCTGTCAGTGTAAAAAATGAGTAGATTATAAACAGAAGGACTGGTGATGGAGTATTATTCCCATGCACAATCACACCTGTTAAAACAGCAGCAATGTTCACCAAGGTCAGAATGAGAAAATAAGCTAACAGGTTTTGCAGCAAGTATTGAAAATGAGTAACCGGTGCAATACTTAGGCGAAGCAATGCTTTGTCGTAACGGTCTTGCATGATGATACCAGCAAGTTTAGCAGCAATAAACATAAGCAAAATGCCATAGTATTGAAAGCCAAGTGGAATCGGAGGCCATTCCCCCTCAGGAAGAAACATCACTCCTACCGGCAGAATAAGCAGAAAAAGCAAATTTGATCTTTGGCGGAAAAAACGTTTAAAAACAAAGGTAAAGATAGTCATAAAAGCCTCCGTTTTCCTAGATAAGAAGATGTAATTAGGAGAATGACAGAAGAAAAAAGCAAGATTCCAATGCTAATGATTCCTATTTCCAGGTTTTCCCCTGCCATGCTGGCGTACGCCATGTTTTCTCCAAGGGAAAGGGGGTTGCCATAGGTAGACAGAAAGTTAAATATTAGGTTATCTGGCAATGGGAACCATACCCCTGCCACCACCAAAACAGCAATACCGTATGTTGTCCCTAATCTATCCGCCGTTTTGTATTTCTTAATGCCTAATACAAGGTTCAAAAAGACAAGTTGGGAGAATAGTGCAACAGCTGTCAATGTTAATAAGATAAAGAAATGATTGCCCCAATCAATACTGTACATAAACTGGGTATACAAAATAATGACGTAACCTTGAAGGATATTAAAAATTGTACTCGTCAACAAGATGGATACCGCATGCCACTGTATTTCAATTGGCAAAGCATACATTCTCCATCTTGACGAGGACAGGAGATCCTCTTTTATATATTCCATCGTATAAAAACCGCCAAATAGCTGGAAGGCAAATATAATCGTAAAGGCAACTTCGGCCTTTACTAATATTCCAAGCTGCTCATTCACCGCATCGTCAGCTAAAAAGCCGAGCAATGTTATTAGCGAGATAGGAATTAATAGTAAAATAGCAAAACCAACATAGTTCCTTAACATCCTGCGGAACATAAAATAGCTGGATCTTAAGATAATCACTTTTCATTCCCTCCGTCCCGGAGCTGCTTTCCTGTTAAAGTTAAAAATACATCTTCGAGTGTAGGCTTATCCGCTGTTACAGAATGGATGCCGCCAAACTCTTTTGCAACAGTAAGCGCCCTGTCGAGGGTCCCGGCCCCTGCCTGGGAAATGATCTGAATTTCCTTCCCTGTTTTCGATACTTGTTTCACCCCATCGAGTTTTCGCAGCTTTTCTAAAAGCTCATCATCTGGCTCTGCTACCTGGAGCTTGATTTTTTCTTCATGATGAATTTTTTCAACCAGCTCTTGGATTGTACCCTGGGTAATAATATGACCCTGGTCCATGATCACGACCCGTGAGGCAAGATTCTGAATTTCCTCCATATAATGGGTAGTATAAAGGATGGTTGTCCCCCGACGGTTCAATTCACGGATAGCGTCGAGGATATGGTTTCGTGATTGTGGATCTATCCCTACAGTCGGTTCATCCATAATCAGAAATTTCGGCTCGTGAACAAGAGCACAGGCAATGTTGAGCCTTCGCTTCATACCGCCGGAAAATTTATCCGGAAGCTTACTGGCATGGTCTATAAGCCCAACAAATTCAAGCGTTTCTTCCACACGTTTTTTTAATTCCTTTCCTTTCAAACCGTAAATTCCACCGAAAAATTCCAGGTTTTCCTGTGCTGTTAAATCGGTAAATACGGATATCTCCTGTGTTACCAGTCCAATTTCACGCTTGATATCGAGTAAATTAGCCTTCTGTTCCTTGTTGAACACGCGAATGTCACCAGAATCTATCTTTATAGTTCCAGCCAGTGCATGTATCAACGTGGTTTTTCCCGCTCCATTAGGACCCAACAACCCTAAAATCTCACCTTCAGTAATTTTAAGGTCCACATAATCCAACGCTAAATGTGAACCATACCGCTTCACTATATTTTCCATATTGACGATTCCCATCAACTTACCCTCCCAGATAGTATATGTTTAATATTTTTATCTTAAAGAAAGGCGATTATAATGAGTAGTTACAAATGTAATGTTTGAAAGATGGGAGCTTGGTGAAGCTTAGGTTTTATAGCTTTCTACACTGGAGTAATAGGTTATTAATCAAAGAAAACATAACCGAGCATTCTTTGGATAAGAAGTGTATTGGTAAGGACCATAACGGAAATTTACAATTCAGCACTTCACAAGTACAGCACGTACTATTTCTTTCGGACCCTTGTTTCCAACTACCAATTTAATATTGGATCTTAAAAAGATAAAAAGAGTTACCGCTTCTTGTGCCATTGGGATGAAGAAGGAAGGGTTTACACACTATAATTAGAAGAACAATATTATCGAAGGTTTTTTAAAAACAGGCAATACAGAAAGGACTATAAGGAGATAAATTTATTGAGAATATTAGAATAAGGCAAAAAAAACACATAAAAAAACTAAAACACATGTTTATGAATATCCTCTGATTTCTTATTTTAACAGTTATAATTATGGGGGGATATAACCCCCCTGTGAAATACATAGATCTGGTCTGTTGACACTCTTATAATCAATACCCAATTCCATATGAAATAAAAAAAACAAGCGAATACATATTCCTACCAAAATTATTTAATGTAGTGGGAAAAACCACTTTATTTGTCCCTTTAATAAAATGGAAGTATTTATCAGACGAGGATGAAAATTGTTCCATAACAAATAAGTTTCGATTAGACCAGGGTAATCTAATCCATCATTATACTTTCATAAAGAAAACCTCTAAATTCATTATCTTTCTTTTCTCCCTAAGCGGAGAGCTTGCTTCATGCCTCCTTTAAAGGAGAATTTCCCGTACATCAGTACTCCCCCCTTATAAATTCTCGCAGCTAGCAGGTTGACTAAAATGACACTGATAATTAATATCATGAAAATAAGAATAATTTCCCATATAGGATAGTTGTCATTCCCATTCTCAGAAATAATAATTGTGGGGTAAAAAAAGGAATATAGGATAAGATTGTTACAAAAGGGGCATCCGGAACGTTCAGGCCAAATATAGCAAGGAAAAGTGAGATCATGGCCAAATAGATTAACGGTTGTAAAGCCTGGTTCACCTCTTCAGCCCGACTGACTAACGCACCAAGCATCGCAGCAATGCCCCCGTATAATAAATATCCTAAAACGATAAGTATAACGGCAAATCCTACTAAGGATAATTGAATCTCTTCTCCTCCAAGCATTTCCAAAAACGTTGCCCCACTAATGAGATACCCAATAAATGCAGCCACAACTATAGTCAGGATATTAACAAATCCTGCGATTCCGATCCCGATTATTTTGCCAAACATTTGTGTAATTGGGTTCACACTAGATACAATGAGTTCCATCACCCTCGAAGACTTCTCGGTGGCTACCTCTGTAGCAATAATTGAACCAAATAAGATGATAATCATATAAATGACAAAAACAAGGCCATAAACCATCCAATACGATTGCATATGGGTTTCCTCTGTTTGTACCGCATCATTTTCACCTAACGAGGATTCTTGAAAAGAAATGGGATTGTAAATCATGGAAAGTTCTTCTTCATCTAACCCTAATTCATTTGTTACCACCGTTTCTTTTACTCGTTGAACATCCATTTGAACCTGTTGACCTAACATAAAATCAGATCCAGTTCTAAAAAACTCTGCTTCTAGCTGTTGAATGGCCCCTGATAATTCTAAGACATAATCAATCTCATCATTTTCTGCCGCCTGTATGGCCGAATCTGTGTCTTCGTCCGCATAATTCAAATAAGTTAAGTCTCCACTATCTAAAGACGTGAGCAATTCAGCTACCTCTTCGTTCTCGGTTTCGCTTATCACTGCCACAGTAGAGGTATCTGTTTCCTCATCACCACCAAAGGCAGTGATAAGGTTTTCAACATTCATTAAACCTATTACAATCAGTGAAATGAGGATTGTCGACCAAACAAAAGCTTTTGATGTAAGCCTATTTCTTGCCGTATGTTTAATTGTGATCCAAAAGTTATTCATCTTCCTCACCTCCTACTTTAGAGATGAAAATGTCATGCAAAGATGGTTCTTCTATTTCAAACTTCCGTACAAACCCCTTCTCAAATATCACACGAAACACATCTTTCTCAACTTCCTCGTTTACTACTTTTACTATAGCCCCGTCTGTTGTTTTATTTACCGATAAGATTCCTGGCAGTGCTTCAAAAAACTTAAGTCATAGTCAGCATGAATACTAATACTTTTCAAACCAAAGGAGCGTTTTATATCTTTTAATCTTCCTTGTAAAACAGGCTTCCCTCTTTTTAGCATAATAAGATCTTCGCACAGTTCTTCTACATTGCTCATTTGATGACTAGAAAAAACTATTGTCGTGCCCTCACGGTGAAGGTCGAGTACCGCTTCTTTCAGCATCTCCGAATTAACAGGGTCAAGTCCACTAAATGGTTCATCCAAAATAAGCAATTCTGGCTTATGTAACACGGCAGATATGAACTGTATTTTCTGTTGGTTGCCTTTAGACAATTTCTTCTATTTTTTTATTTTCATAATCTAAAACTTGAAAACGCTCAAGCCAAAGACGCAGTTCTTTTATGATTTCTTTCTTTTTCATCCCTTTTAAGCTCATTAAATATAACAATTGTTCTTTTACTGTCAGTTTTGGGAAGAGACCACGTTCCTCCGGCAAGTACCCAACTAAATGTGTTCTTTTGTAGGTTATTCGTTTTCCATCCCAGGTCACGTCTCCTTCCGTAGGGTCAAGGAGTCCGAGGATCATTCGAAAGGTGGTTGTTTTTCCAGCCCCATTTGCGCCAAGCATTCCAAACATCTCTCCCTTTCCAACTGTAAGAGAGATATCATTAACAGCATAAGTACTATCAAACTTTTTCTTTATATTGCTTATTTCAAGCGTCATGTTCCATCCACTTCCTTAGTCACATTTTTCCCTAGGTTCATTTTTTCTTTACTTACTTCTTCAAATAGCAAGAAAAAAGGAATCCAGGAATGAGCATCTTCCATTACCCCAACTAGTAGCACTTCCAACGATATGGCCACTGATTGTTCCATTAGAAAGTAACACAACAATGATTTAGCACCATAGTACGCCTACTTCCATGTGTATATGTTTATATAAACACCATAACACTTAGGTGAAGAAAGCAAAAGTATTTTTTCTACCTTTGGTAAATTATTATTCTACTCCCCCTTTTTGAAAAACAATTTATATACGGTATAACTCTCTTCATTTAATAGAAGAAAGTATGATTGCACCACCACACTTTTTTCCTTCTACAGTGTGATTACAAAATAACAATACCCAGGATGATAAGTAATAGCCAGGGGGATCGACCTTATTAATGCCATCAGGGACAAACATACATACGGTTATTTCTACCATTACGTTTCACTAGAGAATAAAATATGTTAATAAGTAAACACCTTTAACCAACTAAGAAAGAATGGTCTACTCCCCATCCTTTTTTAGGTTATCTTAGAAATTGATCAGCAATAAAAATTAATCAAAAAAGCTTTTTCTAAATATCTTTTCTCCAGCTTATTCTACTCATGGTAAAGGTTATAACGGGAGAAAAATTGACCTGTTTTTACCTTTATATTAACTCGTCAAAAGGCAGCTTTAGATTTACATAGCTGAAAGGGATGTAAATAATGGAACGAATAGAATATAGTATGCCCGCGCTAATTAATTCAACCAAAGAAATTAAAGTCAGAATGAATACAGGTACAGAAGTTTTATCTTGCAAAAATATTTTAAAAATCGTTTCCAAAGAATTTCAAATGCGATAATCCCAAAATTTGACACAAACATAGTGGTAAAAAACAGGGGAAGGTAGTTGCCCAATCTAAGGACATTTTACATTTAGTAGACATAAGTAGATAATTACAATTGTCAATCTGAAAAACTGGAATTTATTAGATTGCAAAATATTAGTAAAGTTAGAACCCATCCCAGGGCAAAATTTAAGATAGGTTCAGATGAATATAAAATAGAAAGAGATCTTGGGGATATGACTACAATTTTATTAAAAAGTGGCGTTAAAATTGTTGAAATGAAGTTTGACAAAAGAATGCCTCCTCGAAATGTGGAGATTCTTTTTTTAGAGGAAAAAGATAATATTCCAATATTGTTATGCATATTACATACGTACGAACTATCCAGAAAGTAAGTCCACGATTAAAATAAAATCAACGAGTTCAGCTCATGATGTAATGGTAGGAAGTTTGTAAAAGTTTTTTTTATGTATACGTTCTTCATTAGATAACCTGTCGAAGTTGAATTTCTCTTCTGGTAAATATAATTGGCCTATGTTCATAAACTTGTGATAGACGCTTATCATCTCTAATGTAAAGTTTCCATTATATCTCTTTTGAGTTTCTGCTTTCCCTGCTAACGTAAGCCAATTATCAAGTGACTTTCTCTGTTAGCCTTTCATCGTAGAAAATATGTAAAAAAGACCTTAATGGAGACAATGTTAAAAAGACTCTCTCTCAAAGCTCATTTTTCCCTAACCTCAGATATTACATATTACCAAGGTGTCTGTAAGAAATCCTTCCATAAAACCAAGTGTGAATATTTTTCTTGTAAATTTTAAATTTTTGTGACAATTGATTTAATGTTTCTACCACAAAAAGGAAGTATAACTCCCTCCTCCCTCCTCTTACCAAAGTTAATCTCTTCTTTAATTTCCTTATATTACTTGCACGTAATCATGTTTAGCACGTTGAGGAGACTCAAAAAAAGCCTTAGAATAGGTTAAGAATGCCTGTGGTAACGGTTTCTAAGGTGCAAACAATGTATGTTTTGGAGGGGACTGCATGACTTATTGCTAATCCAGCTCACCATTCATGCGCTTTCGGCATATAATTAATCTAATTTGTATATTGTTCCCTTATCTTTTTAAACATAAGATAATAAATAGGTTGTTAAATTTTCTTACAATTAATTTATAGGATGACAGAATTGAACGTCAGAAAATCTTACTAAAATATTTACGTGTTCAAAGGGGCGTTACGATTGACTACTTTTCAAGCAGTAAAACAAGTTGAGTTAGAAATCACAAAGCAGTATGTAGATGATGTTTTTGAAATAATGAGAAGACGGAATCCAAATGAGCAAGAATTTCACCAGGCCGTGAAGGAAATTTTTGACTCGCTCGTTCCTTTTTTAGCAGAGAATCCTGTCTACCGGAAAAACAATGTACTCGAGCGTATGATTGAACCCGAAAGAATGATTACTTTTAGTGTTCCATGGATGGATGATGAGGGTAACGTAAAGGTTAATCGTGGATTTCGTGTCCAGTTTAACAGTGCGCTTGGACCGTATAAAGGCGGACTCCGCTTTCACCCTTCCGTCTCTGCAAGTATTATTAAATTCCTGGGGTTTGAGCAAATCTTTAAGAACTCCCTGACTGGCCAGCCCATTGGCGGAGGAAAAGGTGGATCGGATTTTGATCCTAAAGGAAAATCCGATACAGAAATCATGCGATTTACGCAAAGCTTCATGACTGAATTATCAAAGCATATTGGACCAGACACCGATGTTCCTGCCGGAGATATTGGCGTAGGTGCTCGTGAAATCGGCTATATGTTTGGTCAGTATAAAAAGCTTCGTGGTGCATACGAGGCAGGTGTCCTAACTGGAAAAGGCTTTGAGTACGGAGGAAGCTTAGCTAGAAAAGAGGCAACAGGGTACGGAACGGTTTACTTTGTAGATGAAATGCTAAAAGATAAAGGACTTTCTCTAAAAGACAAAACCGTAGTTGTATCCGGATCAGGAAATGTTTCTATTTATGCAATGGAAAAAGCTCAAGAATTAGGAGCAAAAGTAGTCGCATGCAGTGATTCAAGCGGATATATCTATGACAAAAACGGTATAAACCTTGATCTCGTTAAAAGACTGAAAGAACAAGAAAGCAAAAGAATCAATGAATACTTGAACGAAAACCCTCAAGCTGAATTTTATGAAGGCTGTAACGGTGTTTGGACGATCCCTTGTGATATTGCTTTGCCATGTGCTACTCAAAATGAAATAGATGATACCTCTGCTAAAATTTTGGTTAGTAACGGAGTAATTGCCGTTGGTGAAGGAGCAAATATGCCGTCTACCCTTGAAGCGGTTGAAGTATTTCTAAATAATAATGTATTGTTTGGCCCAGCAAAAGCAGTTAATGCTGGAGGAGTAGCAGTTTCTGCATTAGAAATGGCTCAAAACAGTGGCCGTATTTCCTGGACATTTGAAGAAGTAGACGCTAAGTTGAAAGAGATTATGAAAGATATCTACAGTACTTCGATGGAAGCTTCTGAAAAATATGGTGATGCCGGCAACCTGGTTGTTGGAGCAAACATAGCAGGGTTTAAAAAAGTTGCTGATGCTATGATTACTCAAGGAGTCATATAAAAAACGACACATACATTCTGCTCACTGAGTAGGATGTATGTGTTTTTTTGTTTTCAATTTGAGAAAGTTGGAAGGAAAGAACGGTTCAAACAATCTATTTATGCTCCAGTATGGTGAGAGATATGAGGGTCTTTTAGTTTTACTGCATGTTTTCCATGGATGACATAATAGGCAAATGCACAAACAATAACAATGATGGATAAAGAGAAATACAAATTTTGGTATCCGATAAGTGGAATAAAAAAGCCAAGAATAAACGGTCCAATTCCTATTCCTATATCATTAAAGATAAAGTAAGTGGAAGCCGCAAGCCCCGCTCGGTGCGGAGGGGCTTTTTTAACTGCGATCGCTTGAATAGAAGATTGAAGGTTTCCATATCCGAGCCCCGCTAATATACTGGCTAGTATTAAAGTGAAACCTTGGTTTGCTTGACCCAGAACAATAAAGCTAGCCGCAAAAAGAATAAACGCTGGGTACATCACAATATTATCTCCTTTTGTATCAAGTATTCTGCCAGTGATTGGTCTGGAAATGAAGATGCAGGCAGAATAGACAATAAAAAAGAAGCTCGCAACATACGTTAAATTAATTTCCATTGAATAAGAAGCAAGGAATGTGATAATACCAGAGAAACATAAAGCTAAAACAGTCATTATTAAGGACATAGATATTGCTTTTTTTTCAAAGAACTGACTAAAATGAAACCCTTTTAATTCTTTGAGTTGTTCTTTTTGATCACTACTTTAGGTAATGTGGTAAACAAGGTTAACAAAATACCAATCCCCGTCAAAATCGTACAAGTGATAAAAATCATGTTAATACTTGCTAACTGAATCATTAGAAGGCCCAGAAAAGGTCCAATAGCTGTTGCTAGAATAAAACTTAACGTATAATAACTAATTCCCTCCCCTTGGCGTTTAACAGGATGATATCGATTACCGCGATTTGCATCACGGTCAGCACGATACCAACGAGTGCACCATGCAGAAAGCGAATGAATAGTAAAAGATTTAAGTGCCCCGCTAGAAAGTAAAGGAGTGTACAAAAAAAGGCTAAAATCAATGCGATAAAAAGCAGCTTTTTCCTGCCGATGATGTCAATATATTTTCCTGTCAGGATTCGAAAAGTAAGAACTCCAATAACAAAAATACTTGCAGCTAGTCCAGCTATTCCTTCAGTGGCATTAAAACCCTCCATTGCGTACCCAGCTATGGTTGTTATCGTTAAAAAATAAGTGAGTGCAATAAAAAAAGTGATCAATGACATGAGGATAAAATCTTTACTCCATAACTTTGGTTTTGATGTTTCCATGTGTATAACCTCTTAACTTTAAACATTAAATTGATAAAAAATTTATTTTAACGAGTTTATTAATTGCTTGTTAGATAAAAAGACTCCGATTCTTCTTCCCACTTAATGGTTACTTCTAATTCATCATTCTCGTTAGTAATAGTACAACCACTACAACTATTATTAGTATGCTCTACATAAGCATTTTCGTTTAAGGCAGCACCAGTTACTTCTAAACTATCAATTTTGTAATTAATAGTATCTGGAGGAGAATTAGAACCAATATATCTTATTATGTAATCAATATCTTCTTGATTTTCTCCCTGAATGTGAGCAGTGTATTTAACATCCCAGTTATTCCCTTTCCCTACAAACTCTACCGACCTTTGGTCACTGCATCCTATTATAAGACTATTAATTGTTATGAAAGAAACAATAAAGAATGTTACTTTCAAAGTAAATCCTCCTAATTTGATATGACAAGAATTATTATGTTACAGGTAGTGGTAATAAAGAGAACCCTAGCAATCACTAGGGTTCTCTTTATTTTAGCACAAATTTCTGAAAGTTAATGTTTACGAAGTTTTTCTACTACCATTTATGGAAGGAGACAGCATGAGTTTGAAAGTAAGAAACAAAGGGGCACTCATAATAGGTGCAGGGGTGTTAATAGCTTTTCTTTGTTTTTTCTTCCCCATTTTATTACATTATTTGTCCCTTCATACGTTGACTACATAGCTAATATTTTTATAGTTGTGATAGTGATAGGCGTTATAATATGGATGAAATTGATAACAGAAGAAAAAAAGTAGTGAAAATAGGACGGAGCCTCCATTAAGCTAACAAGTTTGTTTGTAATAAGAAAATACAAATGCATACAAACAAAGTGGTCCTTCTCTGCATTTTGTTTATCTTGATTTCAAGATAATTAAGCTGGTACCGCTATTGAGCTTTTGTCTACTTTCCCTCTAAATATGACTTTGTTTTAAAGCTGAGCTGGCAGTTGAACGGTCACAACGGCTCCTATCATGATAAGACCTAATAAGCTAGACGCTATTCAAGTCCCAATGCCTAGGATTAAGCAATTCCTTCAACAAGCTCGACGTGAGCGACCACGTATGCTATCAAACCGAGAGCTGTATTTTCACCCAAATTGCCAAACACTATGGCTAAGGTTTCCGTACCGGTAGCTTCGATGCAATAATGTTGCACTCTGTTCATCGTCTGCTGCCCCCATGGCGTAAAATAATGGAATAAAGTGTTCCCTCCCATAAGGTGGTACGGCAAGTTCAGCATTTGGAGCTAATGAATGATAGTTGAAAAGAGTCTCTACCTCCCAGGTCGTTATTTGTTGTTCTAACCATGTGTCAAATTCTCGCGCCCATTGATCTATTGTTCCATCATCACTCCCCATTCTTACTGCTCCTAAATTATGAACCAATCCCCCACTTGCTACGATCAAACATCCTGTTTCCTTAAGTCTAATAGAGACTTTCCGATTTCATACTGTTTTCCGGGTGTTAGGTTCGGATCTACAGACATTGAAATCACCGGGATATCAGCATTGGGATACATTAATTTAAGAATAACCCAAGCTCCATGATCTAATCCTCGTTTTGTATCTAGCTCATAAAGAATTTCTCGTGACAAAAAGCACTCTTCTATTTCCTTTGTAATGGAATGATCTCCTCTGGCCGGATACTTGATCCGATACAGCTCCTCTGGAAAACCACCGAAATCATAAATGGTTTCAAATTCATCTACCTTGCTTACTTTTTGAATACGTGATTCCCAGTGTGCTGAAAACACCACTACTGCTTTCGGCTTTGGGTATTTTCTTCCTATTTGCTCTAAAAATTGGGTGTAAACATTATTCTCAATGGCTAAAATAGGCGCTCCGTGGGCAACAAATAATGATGGCAGCATGTTTTATTCCTCCTCACTAATGGTGATTTACTTTCTTTTCAGAGTTAAAATGGAACTGTTTGTTTTTGCATATGAATAATTATTATCTATAGATTAACAATTATATCTGTAGATTGTCCATAGAATTGTTTGCTATTATGTAAATAAGTTTTTTATTAGTAAACATTAGAGGTGATTACGCTGGAAATTGGAACTAAAATTCGTTCAATCCGTAATAGAAAAAAAGTTACTATCGCGCAAATGAGCGAAGGAACCGGCCTTTCAAAAGGTTTCATTAGTAATGTAGAAAACAATAATACCTCCCCTTCAATTAGTACCTTAAGTATGATTGCCACCTATCTTGGAGTGCCTATGCCTTACCTCCTATTAGAGAAAAAAACAGCACATGCGTGTAGTTCGTAAAAATTCAAGAACCAAATCAACTTTTAACGGATTAAACGTTGAGCATTTATCCTCAAAAGGAGGCCTTAAAATGTTGATTGTTGAACTACCACCAGGAGCGACAATAGGAGAACCTCATGCCCATGAAGGCGAAGAATGCCATTTTGTATTAGAAGGAAAAATCCTCGCTGAACAAGGGGAAGATACTGTCATTGCAGAAGCGGGAGATTCATTCAGTTGGAATGCAAGTGTCCCCCACTTTGTAAAAAATGTTGGAGAGAAAAAAGCCGTGGTGTTAATCTCCATATATTCAGATGCAGATTTACTGGATATATTGTAGGAACCTTTTAGAGTGATGAGGGTCGTGCCTTCCATGCACTTATCTGCTGATTATTAAGCTTTTGATATCTTCTGCCGAAAGTCATTACCAGGAATTAACTTTGCTTACTGAAAACGTATTCAAGTTTAATAAGTGTATGAAGAAACTTTCATACCCTGTTTATTCGCTTTCACAGTATGGCTTCATTTTTGAAGTGTTTATGTGAGGATTCATCACCTATCTTCCTTACACCCTTTTGCATACCTAAGTTCTAAGCTTTTTTGATTGTAAAAGGCTGCTTCGTAAGTGAAACCTTCCCTATTACTTTAACCAAGCAACCACCTCCACAAATGAGCATATGAATATAAAAAATGTTTCTAGGGGGACCCAAAAGTGGTGAGAGCATGACAAAGAACAACTCAGCTGATATTGATAAGCTCGTTGAGACATTAAATAATATGTTTGAAGGCCTGTCCTCTGATCAGTCTAAAAATCCCTTCGAAGTGAGTTTTAGTGCAAGGCTCGGTCTGCTTGCTGCCATTATTACAACACTTGGAGATGCTTTATCTATAGTCGCAGCAAAAGCAGCCATCGAAGAAGAAATAAAAAGCAACATTGAAGCACAAAAGGCCGATAAAGAACAGGAGGAAAAGTTTAATAATATGCAAACTCAAATCGACAAGATTCAAGAACAACTAGCTACAATGCAACATGATACTGAAAATTTAAAAAGGGGAAGCGATTGGAAAAGGTAAATAAATAGTTCAGAAGTAGTATCTTTCATTTACAGAAGAGTAGACACGAGGAGACTCAGAACAGAGAAAATTCATAGCTCTAACAGGTAATTTCTCGGAGACAATGAAGAGGTGATAGAACAGCTTAAGGCTTCTCTATCACTTCTCTACAGCCAACGCCAATGATTTGTTCAACACTACACAGTTGCAAAAAAATTTTAGTTACAAAATTACTGGAACTTCAATCGTGATACATATGTTGTAATTATCAGTTATTTCTAGTACAATTCACACAGGTACAAAATGGTAAAATATTGAATTAGGGGGAATTATATGAAATATGAATTATTTATGCCAGTACATAAAGGACTTCGTTTTGCGTTAACTAATCTATTGAACCAGGCAAATCAATTAAACTTTGAGAATAATGAAAGACTAGCAGCTTTTTCAAAAAACTTTCTCACACTATCTGCTGTTTTACACTCCCATGCAGAACATGAGGATGAGCACGTAGAACCCGCTGTCATTAAATATGATCCAGAAGTAGCAAGAAAAATGGATGAAGAACACAAAGCAACAAATGCACTTTTAATTGAATTAGAGAATTTGGTGAAAGAAATAAACGAAAGTCCTACCAAAAAAAGACGAGAATTAGGTGTTGAATTTGTTTATGCTTATAATAAATTCCTGGCAGCTTATTTAAATCATTTGCAAACGGAAGAAGTCGATGTGATGGATGTTCTTTGGAATAAATTAAGTACAGAGGAATTGGAAGAAATCACTGTAGCAATACGTTCTGCTATCCCACCTGAAATTTTAATGGATTACTTCCGTTATATGATTCCGGGTCAAAATATTTTCGAACGAGTTGAAATGCTTACAGGGATGAAAAAATTTGCACCAGAAGAATTATACAAGGAAGCTTGTGATTTAGCTGAATCTGTTTTGCCGGATGAAGATTGGAACGAATTAAAAAAAGAACTAGATGCCGCTTAAATTAATTATAAGCACCATCATAACCAACATGACAAGTGTGATCAGCGGGTGCCCATTTTAATGAAGTTGTTAGCGGGTGAGGTAACCACGTATTTCTCATGCTCATGAGCTGCCGGCTCTCTCCCCCACAAATTTAAAAAATATACCTGTGTTACATCCAAGGTGAAAATGTCCATGTTGGTCACTACCTTTATTAAAGTCTGGCATCTGGCTTTCTACCATCTGATCTTAAGTACCTTGTCTATTTGTAATGTGCTATATAGTTGTAGTAAAAAGGTCTTTTCCAAAGTAAAAATTAAGCTTAAATAAAGGTATGAAGAAACGTTTATTTCTTCATACCTTTCATAATTCATTCAATAGGTAATTTCTCTTTGGAGATGCCAAGATATTCAGGTTCTGTTTCGTGACATTTGATCCTGAGAAAATTAATCCTAAATGCTCCCACCTGTAGTATTTTTTCATAAATGAAAGTAGTGTTATATGTATTCAAGATAGTCAAGTAGACATCCAAAACCCACCTTCTTATCCCATTGTTGCACGCTTATTAAATTTGAGTTAGTTTATTTTATTCTGGAGGTGAATGGATTAAATGACTAGCTCTTCCCCGAAGTTAATTTGATTGTTTTCTTTCTTAAAGTCACAAAATTTCCTATCACTCCAATTAACCCAGTAATGGCAAACAGATAAGCAACCACCAAAGGTATTGAAACAAGTGATTCAGTAAGTATTCTAAACATCCCAACTACAAAAATAAGGAAACTGCCTATAAGCGTAATAGTGGTTCGAGTGTTACTATTCAATTTCAGACCACCCTCCCAAAAATAATCTCGAAATGTTAACCTGCACCACCTCCCATGTTTACATATTTTAAAATAGGCTGTTTGTTCGTTCAAGGCTGAAATAATCTCTCGTTTAAATAAACTAACCCAGCCAATTCTCTTCTTCAGTCAAAACGCCTTCATAGATTATTAGAAGACCCGTGAGAAAAAGGTCTCAGTCGTCACATTTTTTGCACGTCTTAAGCCTTGAGGATACAGTGTGATGATCTATTTTGCAGACGCATTCTCTTTCAAATATATATTAAGCCGTGTCACAAACAGATATGGAGCTGTAAATGCCAGGACAGCAATGGCTATCGGCAGTCCAAACAGTTCCAAAGTCCCACCGGTCATAACCCAGTAAATTACCTCTCCCCAAAACATTTCACGCCCAACCGGGAAAATAACACTGAGCGCGATTATCCCACTTAAAATCATGAACGGTATACCTCCGTACCTGTAGTACACAATAGAAAATGCAAAACTTACACCGAGAGCCATAAGACTAACAACAAAATCAAACAGGACTACTGAGAAAATCATTTCTTCCACAGGCAGCCACTCAAGTATGTGCAGAATCTTCATGCCGTTGGTGAGTGATCCCGTTAGCATTCCCATGGAATAATAGACAACCATGTGAATTATCGTTCCGACTGCAGCAAGGATAATTGCGCTAATGACTACCCCAGTGTAAAGCTGGTGACGCGTACTTCCCATGGTGGAACCATACGTAATCCCAAGTTTGAACAATTGGGCCCCAATCACGAAAAAATAAATATACATAGCTACATTTGTTACAAAAATGACTTCTTCCGGGTCGTACCAAACAGAAAAGGTAATACCGAGTCCTACAAACCCGAGGAGAATACTCCAAAACCAGACAAACGACTTGCTCATTTCAAACCAGATGATCCGCCAGATACCCCACTGTTCCTTCATGACCAAACCTCCTCACTTTTCCGATCTGTTTTTCTGAGCAGGTATTCCTGCAGACTCGGCGTTTCAGTTACTATCTCCTGCTTCTGTGCCAGTGCCCACGCATCGCTGTTCTTTTCCAACAGGACTGAAGCGGTACTGCCAGTGTCTTGACTTCAAGAGCGTCCGAATGATGAATTACCTCTTCAAGCTTCTGCTTCTGGCCGGTCACATACACCGCCTCCTCTCGGATCAACTCGATCGGTTGATGGAGCACAAGCTCACCATCATGAAGCACTACCATTTCCTCAATATACGACTGTAATTCCTGAATAAAATGGGTTGATAGTATCACAGTCCGCTCGCCCTCCTCTAACTCCTCGATCAGGAGGTTGTAGAAAATTTCCCGCACCGCCGCATCCAGACCATTCGTTGGTTCATCGAATATCGTAAACGGCGCCTTACTGGCCAACCCAATGGTGAGAGCAACTGCCGTCCTCATTCCCTTGGATAGAGCCTTTACCCTTTTCGCTGGATCCAGAGCAAATGCCTCAAGAGTTTCCTGAGCAAGTTCGTCATCCCATTTCGGATAAAAGTAAGAAGCCACTTTCATTACGTCACGGATTCTCCACGCCGGATTAAGAGGATGGTTTTCCTGAATAAAGCAGATTTTTTCTAGTGTTCGCCGGTTTTCAAACGGCCCCTCGCCAAACACCAGCACGGTACCTTTTTTCGGTTTAAGAAGCCCGGTCATGATCTTCATGAGTGTTGTCTTTCCTGCTCCATTACGCCCCCACAGTCCATAGACTTTTCCTTTTTCAAGTGAGAGAAAGAGATCTTTGATTCCTTTTTTATCCTTGCCATGGTAAAAAGACAGGTCTCTGATTTCCACTACCGGTTTAGTCATTCCTTCTCCACTCCTTTATTCAACATCTCCGATATTTCCTCAGGCTCCATGCCAATCCGTCTCGCTTCTTTAATGAGAGGTCTTACGAAATCATCGTAAAATTTCTCTTTTCTCAGGCTCATCAGTTTTTTTCTTGCCCCCTCTGCCACAAACATGCCAATCCCCCTCTGTTTAAATATAAGACCGTCGTCCACTAGCGCCTGAATTCCTTTCCGGGCCGTTGCTGGATTTATGCTGTAGAACTTCGCCAGCTCATTTGTGGAGGGAATTACCTCTCCTTCAGCAAGCTTCCCCTCCAAAATATCCTCTTCCACCCATTCTTTAATCTGCTGAAAGATCGGACGGTTTTCATCGAGCTTTTTTTTCATTGCCTCACCAACTTCTTTTTCAAATTCAGTATACCCTTAGTCATTCAGTTAGTTACTTGAGTGATTAACCATAATACTACACATCCATTTGAGATCAGTCAATTGTTTTTTTAAAAAGAAATTTCTTTTTTAAACATGCACGTAATTTCCCATTTCCTTGATACGTAAAGGTACTGATATTTTGAGAATGGAACTTCCTTGGCTGAGGCTAAACAACCTATTATCCCTCTCAATAAGAAAAACCTAGCTAAGGAAACACCAAAGCCAGGTTTCTTAATAGATTATTACTTACCTTATTACCAACAGATTACAATTAAAACTACCGTGCCACTGGGGGCTGGATCGCAAGACGTTTCCCGTCAATGATGTTTCTACACGTTCTACTCTTTGTTCTCGCGGCTCTCCTTTTGGTCACTTTTTGGCTACTATGGTTCTATTTTAAAGGGCTAAACTGTTTTACTTTTTTCTAGGATATTTTAATCCTTTCCTTCCATTGACCACTTACCTAATCCTTGTTCGAAGCGATCCTTTTCTACCAAGTCAAATCTCACGTCTAATAAGAGAGCTTTATTCGGTAAAACGTAGGAAGAATTATAGTTAACTATGAGTTGAATCTAACCACTATAACAACCTTCCCCCCTTGATACTTAAAGCCAGAAGGTGTTTGCAGCAAATTAAAACAGGAAAGCGAAGAGCTGATAAATGCTCTACACTTTCCTGTTTTGTGGCTAGGAATAAAAGTACGTTTTAGCATATTGAGTTCTTTTTATTTACTCCTTTACTCCATACCGAATTTCCTTTCGTGAATGGTCAAACATAGAAAACAGCAAAAAGGAATTAGTTTGTTTTAAATTGTTGCTACTTTTCTACACTTAAACTTTCTTTAGCCATCTGCTCATACTCTTTTGAACCAGAGGATTCGGCAAACTCAGCCAGATCGATTGCTGAAGCTGCCTCGTACTCAATGATATGGTCTTTCATGAGCGGCCATGTGATTCCACCTGCTTTATCATAAGCCGTTATGATTTGTTGTAACGCTTGTTCTCCGTGCGTCATGTAAGGGCCGACAAAATCTTTGGACACATCTGTAATCGCCGCTTCTGTCCAATCAATCAACCCAGTCACTTCTGCTTGCTCATTGATCAAAGTATGACCAGCATGCACATCACCATGAAGAAGCCCGGTTTGCTGAGGCCACATCTTATCATTGTCCACCCACGCCTGCCACCTTTTCCATAACTCCTCGCCAACACCAAATTTTTCTTTTATTTTCATCATTCTTTTTTTCATGGCATCCCTCGCTTCATCCACAGATTGTACCTTCAACCCCTGGACGTGGATGGACTCTGTTGGAACCTGGTGGAGTTCAGCTAACACCTTCCAAGTGAGTTGATGTAGTTTTCCGGAACATTGTGTTCATCGAATTCCCACACATAGTTTTGTATTTCCGGATCAACTGTCCCTGCCGGGATACCTGATAATTGTTTATATGCAATCATTGCATCCGTATACACAGTCCATACAGGCACTTCAAAGGAAACAGTGCGGCTCACAAGATCCAGCACTTGTTTTTCCACTTCTGTTTTTGCCATTGAATCATCTCTTCTTGGTAATCTGAGTATCCATCGGTCACCTTTCTGGTCAGTTGCATGAACGACTTGAAAGTCCAGGCCGGACTCGTTGATTTTAACGGAATCTTCTTCAATGATAATTCCGTTTCTCTTTGCACTCTCCGTAATTTTTTTTATTTTATTCATTATGAACACCTCTGCCTTCTATTTTTAACTGTTGCTCTTCAATACCGTAAACAACGTCAGCAACACGCTCAACAAACATCCGGTCTTCCGGCTCATTGAACTGGTGCACTGATAAATGATTGATATCCAGGATCACCTTATCTAAATACGATGCTTCAATTTTTAATCATTCTATACATAATTGTTCCATCATTCGTTACCACCCGTTTTTCCTAATAAAAAATCACAGGCCAGCTGCCTGTGATTTAGAGTAAACGGATAGAGGATCTACAAATGTGGTACAGCCGCATAATCGCCTGGCCCAATAAACCTATCTTTTTAGAATAAGAAGGAAATAAATATGGCCGCCTGCCTTCATTAAAATATACATTTCCCTTTTAAAAAGCATAAAAAAGAAAGGCAGAACGGTCCGACTTTTCTACATATAACATATCCATATGCAAAATGAAGATTATTAAAAAAGGACAGACTAATCCCGTTTACTCTGCATACACAAGCAGAGCCTTTGAACGTATGAAATTACTTGTTCAAAGCACGGAACCAAATTCTAGGTAACATTTTTAATAATCCTCCTAAACATTAAATAAATTACTTTCAAAAGTTTATCCCTGTATTTTTGATATGTCAATAGAGTTTTTTCTTTTAAGCAACCTTCCCAGTATCTCGATACTTGTCAGTTCTTTCACCGTTTTAGTACGCTGGCCTGTATCCCGCGTTTCCTTACTAACTAATTTGATAAGATGTTTGGCTTATTGAATTGATATAAAGGATTAATCTTCAATGGTGTCTTGCGTTGAGTTGACGAATGTAGTTAAAAAAAAGAGAGTCAGGAAATCATACTTTCTCATCTCTCAATAGTGACGTCTATCAAATCTACGATGATAAACTTAAAGTATAAACAATAACTACCCTAAATTTTTGAATAGGACTTTGGAAGAAAGTAGAGAAAACATGAAAGAAGAGTTTTTCATAACATATCCCAGGAATTATTATAGGGAAAATATTTAGGTTAGCTCTTATTATTGAACGAATGCCCTGAAATTCTACTTCATTACGTTTACCTGCAACATACACTTTATATTTATATAGGGAGGAAATATGTATATAACAAGTGGGGAATTGGCAAAGCGTTTCAATGTATCCATTAGAACCATCCGATATTATGATCAAATTGGCCTGGTATGTCCTTCTAAATTAGGTGAGGGAGGCAAACGGTTCTATTCAGCGGAAGACTGCCTAATTCTACAAAAGGTCCTGTTGCTTAAATCTCTTGCGCTCCCACTCGAAGAAATAAATAGGATAATCACAGATCAATCCACAGAGAGTATTCTAATGGTGCATAAATCATATTTGGAAGAGCAAGTATCTAACATACAAAAATCAATTGCACATACAAATTCGTTACTGAACATTCTTACTTTGGAGGGGACGATTAATTGGGAAGATCTCATCTCCCTGGTAACCCCTCCAAAACAAAAAAGAACCTGGAGCTCATATTTTTCTGCTGATGAGCAAGAAAAACTACGCGAGAGTCTGCCCAAATTAGAGATGGATACTCCCTCTATTAAAAGGTGGATTAATCTTGTTAGACGAATTGAGCTATGTATACAAGACAATATCTCCCCAGGTTCAGAGCATGCTAAGCTTATTATAGAAGATATTGAGATTCTCTCACAGGAAACTTTTCAGGGGGACCAAAACCTGATGGATAAGTTTTGGAGAGTACGCCGTTCTCAAGAATTATCAAATGAACTAAATCTGTATCCGATCAACCAGGAAATCATCGATTTTCTCGAAGAGGCTTATGCCCTCACCCAAGGGCAACTAGGATGATGAAAATTCCATTCGTTGTCCCATGTATAATCATTGCTGGAACAATGGACCCTGTTTTTCATACGTCCAGGCAAATATAAGTCCGGATACAAAATTTAATAAGAGGGTATTGTATGTTGGAATGTGTACGATCATAAAAATAAATGAACTAGCCAACATGCTAACAGGTACTCCGTATCTGCTGCGTAAGAAACGATAAAGGAATCCTCGGTAAAATATTTCTTCATATACAGGGGAAATAATAGCTGCTGATACAAACCCAATCAAGAAGTTAAGAGGTGTCATTCTCGACTGCAGGCTTTCTGTCTTACTATTTTCCGAACCAATCCCTAGGAATAGCTCTATAACTATAACCATTACAAAGGCTATTGAGATAATTGCAAATGTCCATGCAACAATGGGTTTCCAATACCTTGAAGTAAATCCTCTCAGACCGACTTCCTTCCAGCTAAGATTTTCTGGCTTTATGGCCAAGAAATAAAGTCCGAACATGAAGGTGATGGCCATGATAAAACCTGTTAATATTCCTGAATAAAAATCATTTTGCAATACTTCTGTTAGATACCCCATTAATAGAAATTCTATAAAGATAGG
Source organism: Thalassobacillus sp. C254 (assembly GCF_001310615.1). NCBI lineage: Bacteria > Bacillati > Bacillota > Bacilli > Caryophanales > Bacillaceae > Thalassobacillus > Thalassobacillus sp. C254. The sequence continues at coordinate 39,788 of NZ_BAXQ01000028.1, forward strand.
AACCAGCACTAGCACCAATATAAGTAATTTTATTACGACTTTCCAATTCCACGGTGATGTTCCAAAAAAACAATCGTGATTTTGCATTTTTATCCCTCCCTTATTTAGACAGTAAAGGATGACGTTGCGTAACCTGCAAATTTTTTTTAATTTTTTAATGTGAAACCTTCTCATGAGGGTCGTGTCAATTTAATATTCATGGGTTTTAAGATTAACTTTGCACTAAATTATGCAAAAAGAAAAAGAGCATGATACCAATAAGGTATTTGCTCTTTTTTAACTAACGCTAACCCGTTACTTCAATGAAAACGGTTATTCTATATCCTTAAATGGTTGTCCTTATATAATCATTCCCCAATCCTTGGCAGTTATCTTCCGTTTAAACACCGCTTTTTTCCATGAACCAGTCTACCACTCTATGATCTATCTTCCGATCATAATAAGATAATCCTGAAATATGTCCTATCTTCTTACTAGGCATGAAAGTAGTGAATATCGACGAATTACTTCCACCTTCCAACTGCTAATGGTCCATAAAAATTCATACTTGAAATAATATGTGCCATCTCTTGAGGTGATTCTTTATGTCCAGTTTCAATCCAGTGCTGAACAACTCCTAAATGAGCAGAAACCAAGTATGCGACTAAATAATCTGGTGGGAACTGTGTAACATTTTGCTCTACATGAGCAAATCTAGATTTTATTTGGTTTGCAATCAAATATTTCATTTTGCTTGGAAAGGCTGGATCCCCTTTAGGACCTAGAATGGCTTTCAGAAACATCGCGTTTTCTTTTAAGAATGCAAAATATTTTACTGCTGCTGAAGGAGGAGCAGTTGTTTTATCCCAATCTCCAACATCCAATGTATCCAGTTCCTTTGCTATCTTTTTCATTCCCTTAAGAATTTTTCTTCACTTTGCTCAAGAAGATCATATTTATCTTGAAAATGTAAATAAAACGTTCCTCGGTTAATATCAGCTCGTTCTGTAAGATCTTTAATAGTTACACGATCCAAACCTTTTTCCACAATTAATTCAGCAAATGTATTTCGAATGAGTGTTCTTGTTCGGGCAACTCTCCGGTCGTTACTATTCAGCACCAACGCCTCCAAAACTAGTATAGACAGTATTTAGCCTTATGTTTTTTAATCAACATAAGGCCAAATACTGTTTATTGAATTTAAGTAAAGCTTAATTATAATGGGATATAGAACATTACTCAACACAGTGTTCATTACTATTTTAGGGAGTGTGTATGGTGGCAACGAACAAACAATCTTCAGTACTTTCTCATTTCGTGTCAATATTACTTTTACCTCTTAATGTTACAGTTATTATCCCTGCACTATTATTATTTTTCTTTCATAATTCTGTCGGTTGGGGTGTGGAACCTCCTATCACTATATTAGTTGTATTGATAGGGGCAATAATTATGATTTTAGGGCTGTTACTGGTCATATTAACTATTTTTCAGTTTGCAACAAAAGGGAAAGGAACATTAGCCCCATGGGATCCCCCAAGAAAACTAGTTGTAAGCGGTCCGTATCAATATACTCGGAACCCTATGATAAGCGGAGTGGTATTCATATTACTCGGTGAAGTGATTATTTTTGGTTCCATTTTTTTACTTGTATGGTTTCTCTTTTTCACGATCGTAAATTATACTTATTTTATTGTAGGAGAAGAGCCTAAACTTCAAAAACAGTTTGGAGAGGACTACGGGGAATATAAAAGGAACGTACCTAGATTGTTCCCTAGACGTACACCATGGACGCCAGGAAAGAAGTGAAATATGTGCATTTATATATTGTAATAAGGTATAGATCCTGTCCAGTAAACGTAGCATGTGCCCGTTTCAAAGCACTTTCAATAAGTGCACGGTCTTTGATTCCAACATCCATAATCACTGCTATCCTCTACGATCCTTTTATAAAAAACGATAACGTGGTCAGTATTTATAACCTTCATTATTAGTTGCAATTGAACTTAGTGGAATACCGGAAAAGAACGTTCACCTTGTCATCATGGATATGGGAATTGATACAAGAACCCCTACCGGTAAATTCTTTCTAACAGTCATGAGTGGATTTAGTGAATTAGAACGGAGCATTTTAAAGGAAAAACGCCTTTGAGGCGTTTTCTTTTTTATGACTTGTATCCCTTTGAAACTACCGAAAAGTTTGAATATAAAGCTCACAGAAAATCGATTTTATTAATCCCAGAAATCTTCATAATCCACGTCAAAACCCTCTTTTCGTAAAGCCTTAATGATCTTTTTAGAATTTTTCATATCCTATTGTGAGTACGGCCGGCGTTTTTTACCACGTAGCAATCTTTTGTACCAGCTTTTGCGGAGACCTTGCCAGTCTTAAAAATGGATGCAGCTTCAGTTAATGAAGAATGCATCCATTTTGTTCAAATAAGAAGCGCTCGAGTAAAGCCATATTTATTTTCGCTTTCCTGCTTACCCTCTTTCAATGATCACCTTTTGACTTATGCTTTTTTACTGTAGTTTAGATTATGATCCTTTAGCGTTTTATCTTTCCCGAATAAGAAATGTTTCTCCATATCCGGTGAATATTTGGAATTAATAGATTCGTATCCTACCGCTTCTGCTACTGCTCTTATCATCGCAGGTGAGGCCCCGCAACAAAGACCAATATAATTAATACCAATATCTTTTGCTTCTTTCGCCCATTCCGCTAATTCGTATCGATTGTGATAAAGGGGGTCTAAGGATGTCGGGAACGTGGTTTCGGTCGGCAAAGAACAACTGCATCCTCCATCGGGCAAGTTGAAGAACGTCGGGTGTTCTTCTGTCGTGCGATATGGAATAGGCAATCCACCGACATATCCTTCTACCTCATTTCTAATTCCCTTCAGGTATGGCTGCATCGTATTTGGTCCGCGGAAACAGTTCATCCCAACCACTAACGCACCTTTTTCAGAAAGAATTTTACAGGATTCTTCAACGGTATAACCATCCCGCAGTATATTTTCTCCCATCAGTCCTAATGTAACTACTGCCGGCAGACCTTGTTTTTGAATTTCCTCTAGCGCAATAACAGCCTCTTCATGGTAATAAAAAGTTTCCGCATTTATAAAATCGACGCCTTCTTCTTTACACCACGTGGTCATTTCTGCAAATATACTTCTTACTTCTTCCGCAGAATCAGCATCTTTCGAATCAAAAATATTCGTATTCGAAATGTTGCCTGCAACTAACGCTTCTTCTGTAGGATGTTCCTTCGCCACTTCCTTCGCCAAACGAATCGCACTCCGGTTTAACGGCTCGTGTAAATGTTCTTTACCTATAATTCTCATTTTTTCACGGTGGGCATTATAGGTGAAAGCTAAAACCACATCTGAACCGGCATTCATGTAATCTCGATATACTTGCTTTAAAACCTCCGGGTGCTCCAGCGCTACTTCTGGTACAAACGATCCTGCCTGTAAATAACCTCTGCGCTCCATTTCAAATAAATATCCTTCGGCTACAACGACTGTGCCTTCGTTTAATCTTTGTTCTAAACTTCTTTTCCCCACTGTTAACCCTCTCCTTTAGTAATGTAGGGTCAGTGTAGCATTAAATAATGGTATAGCATAACACGTAAATTCTATGCTTTGTCATAGCTTTAACCTATAGCAAAGGTAGTTCTTCGGCAATCGTTTCCTTTAAGAAATTAATATAAATCGTTGCCAGCGGCTGTTTGCCACATTCTTATGTTGAATATACCGACTGTAATGCTCTCATTCACCTTAAGCGGCACCGCCACAATATCATCGTCGTTGATGTCATAACTGATTACCCCTGTGGAAATCGTGTATCCATTCAATCCTATCAGCAGGTTAAACAACGTGGCCCGGTCACTGACACGAATATTTTTGCGCCTTGAGATGGTGCTTAATATCTCCTCGGAGAAATGAAACGAATTATAGTCCCCTTGTTCAAATGACAAATACGGATAAGGATCCAAATCAGCTAAGGTAACATACTTCTGAGACGCAAGTGGATTAGTTGAACTGATGAACACATGCGGCTTGGCCTGAAATAGCTCATGAAACGTTAAATTTCCTTCTCTCAGAAACTTCCGAATGACCTGTTGGTTAAAATCATTTACATACAAAATCCCAATTTCACTGCGAAGGTTTTTTACGTCATCAATGATTTCATACGTCCTCGTCTCTCGTAACGTAAACTCATATTCATCCCGATTATAATCTTTCAACAGCTTCACAAACGCACTGACCGCAAAGGCATAGTGCTGGGCAGATACAGAGAAATGCTGCTGCGGGGATTGAGTCGCATTGGCATAGCGGTTTTCAAGCAAGTCTGTCTGTTCAATCACCTGCCTGGCGTAACCTAAAAACTCCGAACCCTCTGACGTAATAACAATCCCCTTATTCGTACGAGAAAAAATCGCAATCCCCAGTTCATTCTCCAATTCTTTAATCGAATTCGACAGACTCGGCTGACTAATAAACAATCGATGCGCAGCTTTACTAATCGATCGTTGCTTCGCCACTTCAATTACATATCTCAATTGTTGCAATGTCACTTAAACTCCTCCTACCTTTGTTTTGAGATGGTGCGTTGGCTTTGCTCTTCTCCATGTAATTCAAGCATGCAGCGGTATGGGTACATAAAAAACTTCTGTAAACAAATGTCATGCCAAAAAGGGGGCACGCTCATTCAGTATACAGGAGGTTTGGTAAACGATTCTGCATAAGGTGGTAAAAGCTCCGCAAGGAGTGGTACAAAAGATTACAGTGCTGGTGCAAATTAAGTGCAATATTTATATTGTTTTTTTGATTTTCTAACGTACATACCACTCGTCCTTTTTAGGTATTATATCAGGTCTGTCTTTAAGGCATGAGTTAAAGGTAATATAACCTGAGTATTGCGAAGAGAATGAGCCAGCTATGCATAGATTTGAGCCGCCATTTGCGGAAAATTGAGCCACCAAATGCAGGAGTATGAGCCATGCTATATAACAGGCCACCAGAGACTATAATTCTCTGATGGCTGTTAATCATTTTACTTGAAGTGTTTGTCTTCTAAGTGATGATCTATAATTTGTATGGCTAATTTCACCAGTTTATCCTTATCTAAATCCTCTTCCTCATCAACCAATAGACACAACGGAAGAAGTCTTCCTTCAAGTTCGATTAGGACATCTTCCGGAAAGTATTGGCGTAAGAAATAGACAGTTTATTCGATGTTCTGCGTCTATAGGAATCATCTTGAGGCCGCCAATCCGTGGCGCTCTCTCATGGAGACTTCTCCGTCCATAAGTATTTTGTATGAATCATGGACAATACGATCAAGAATTGCGTCCGCAATTTGGGCCTGTCCCAACTTTGAATGCCACCCTTCGGGTGAGAATTGGGAACAGAAAATCGTTGAAGCTTTTTTCAACCTTGCTTCAATAATTTCAAAGATATGAAGGATGTTTTCTTCAGATAAATCGGTTAAAAGCCACTCATCCAATATTAATAAATCTACCTTTCTATACTTTTGAATCAGTTTACGGAAGCTGCCATCTGCTTCATATTTTGCTACTGCCAGTTCATCCAATAATTCAGGTAATCGAATGTATTATAAAATTGACGACAAGCCTGTATACCAAAGGCATTAGAGATCCACGTCTTACCGTTCCCTGAGGCTCCCATCAAGATGATATTGTGGTGATTTTGAATGTAATTTCCCGTTGCTAATTCAAGGATAAGTTCTTTGTCCAGCTTTCGGTCTGGATGGTATTCGATATCTTCAACTGCAGCTGTAGGATCGTTGAATGTTGCCTGTTTGATCAATCGTTCCAGTTTATTTGTTTTGCGGCGATCGTACTCATGATCGACAAGCAAGTTAAAACGGTCATCGAAATCCATCTTACTGTATTCTTTATTTATCTCCTGTTCACGGTATAGTTCGGCCATGCCGCCCATTTTCATTTCCGTTAATTTGCGTAGCGTTTCCTGGTTCATCATCACTTATCCCTCCCAAAGTATTGTGCGCCTCGTACAAACCCATAATCATCAGTCTTGTCGTTTGAATGAAGGTGATTTAAAGATTGCTTTTGCTTCCGTTTTTTCTGTCTGTCCAATATACCTTTTAAAACAGCCACCGTTGGGTGCTGTGAAATTTCAAGGAGAGTTTCAGTAGCTGATTCCAAATCCTTGTTTGAGTGTTTCATTGCTAAATTCCTTAAAGTACTTAATATATTTAAAGCCTTTTTCTCTGTGTTCATGTCTAAAATATTTGTCACGAACTTATTCATGTGTGGCCCTATTGTTTCCGCCCATTTCCGGTTATTTTCAGGATTGTGATCCAGGTATAAGCGATGATGGTCGGGCATATGATCACTGTTGGTCGAATATTGTCCAAATTCACCCGATAATCGTTTATGGGATGCAATCCGTGCATCTCTGAAGTAGAATTCAATTAGATCGGTGGTAAGTCGAATATCGACATACTCCCGAACGTATTCGTACGGAACGGAATAGTACATGCGTTCAACCTGGATGTGGTAGTTCAGTTGAACCTTTGCGGTTTTCCATTCCGTCATTTTGTATCGTGTTTGAGGAAGAGGGTGAAGGTAGGATTTCTCTTCTTCTTCAAACACTTTTTTCGTGATCCCGGGCGTTTTTGAAAGCCTGCGCTATTGATCTCGTCTAACTTGTTAAATATACGGTTATTAAGATCTTCGATATGGAAGCACTGGTAATTTCGGAGTGGAGCGATAATTTGCCGGGAGATATATCCGACAGTCCCCTCCACACTAGCTTTATCCTTAGGCTTACGAACCCTACCAGGAACGATAATTGTCCGATAATAATCTGCCAGCTCTCGATAAGCTTCATTGAGAATAGGCTCACCCCGGAGGGGTTTAGTAACTCCTGTTTTTAAATTATCCGGTACAATTGTCTCAGGCACGCCACCAAGGTATTCTAATGCATGAATATGGCTGTTAGCCAGTTGGTTGATTTCATATCGAGAAAGCCTTCTACGTAACTGAATTGACTGTATGGCAAAGTCGCAATAAAAAGATATACCGGAATCGCTTCACCTGTTGAACGGTCTGTTAACTGAAGTGTTGATCCTGCCCAGTCCACCTCCAAGATTTCACCTGGTTTTCGATGGATCGGCATGGTTGTTTTATACTTTTTCGCATAGTGACCGTATTTTTCGGTAAACGTACGGTAGGCATAAGGAATCTTTCCACCTTCACGCGCCTCCGCTGCGTATTCATAATGCAATAAAGTCAACGTAACATTCTTCTTTTGCAGTTCTTTATGAACCTTCTCCCAGTCAACGGGTAGTACCCTTTTTCAATTGCTTGCTTCTCCGGAAACAGTAATGCTTCAAGCCAGGCATTCGTCATTGTGTCACTAAGGCTTTGAACACCGCGTGATTGGGCTCGTTTAATCACTTCAGAGACAGTGTTTCTGGAGTGCCCAATACTCGAACTGATGGTTCGCTGGCTAACATTATCGAAGTGAAGTTCCAGAACTTTCCGATAATTAATCATAAAAAACCTCCCTGTATATGAGTGTCATGCTACAAAGCATGCTTCTACATTATACAGGGAGGTTCGACATTATTATTATTATTGGTCCTCATGTCCGCAATCAGTGGCTCAATTTTATGCAATGACTGGCTCAAATCTTCGCACAAGTGGCTCATTTCATCTGCAATATTCATAACCTCTTTATAACCTTTCTTTTAGTAGGTCAGCGTCTTTAAACATTTGTGACCATTTATTATTCTCTTCTTTTTTATACCCGTGTTAACTCAGAGTACACCCTGACTAAACAAATAGTAGAACTGTGATATCAAGGTTTTCAAGTGTTCAAACAGACTTGTGCAAAAGGGAGAAGACAATTTCAGATAGTTGTTCCTGGCAATGACAGGCAGTTAGGAGGGATATCCATGTCCCGCAGTCAGCAAAACAATCGGATCAAACGAGGGGAAGGGGGAAAATTTCTCCAAGAAAATAAATAGAAGAGTAGGATACTCTTTTTTAATTGAAATCTCAAAGACTAACCTCCGTTATTATTAAAACGGAGGTCGAACTTTTCAATCTAAGTAATGGAAGTTCATATTGACAATGAGCTCATCCATGTTGATCCCAGTGTCTTTTGAAAATGTTGAAGATCACTCCAAAAAGACCACTGGTGTTCATTATTAGGTAATTGAAAAAATACATTTTCATTTTCGTCAAATTCTGGCCCACCTAACAAATTTTCCCTTAATAAAATCTCTAAATGTTTTTTACCTCTTCTCTACTCCCACCTGTTACTTCTTCAATATTGTCCAGGTAAATATCATTACCAGAGGAGTTTGATTTCTTAGAATGTTTTATTACTATACTGTAAAGTTTTCTTGTTTTAGGAGGGATAGGTTTTAATTGATTAATACATTTATAAATATCCGCAAGAGTTTCCTTAAATTCACTATCAGATAAGTTGTGCTCCTCTCCTAAAAAACTGTTTAAAGTTGATGGGAAACTAATTGGTTGTTTCTCAGTTACATCCTCGAACCCTTTTTGCATTTGCTCTAAAAGGTTGGAAAACCTTTCCTCGTGCTGTGATTTCATTTTCTTTAAATCTTCTACTGTATATTTTTCAACATTATTAGTTCTTTATGATGATAACCACACAATAAATTAAATTAGATATTTCTCTTCTTTCTTCATTAGTTTGAGTAGGGTTAAATCTTTCACTATTAGGTAAAGCTCCCTCTATATGAAAAACCTCTCCAAATAAAGTCCCCTCTTCATTCACTATAGAAATGCTACACGTTGGAAAGGCACACTTGTTGCCTGATTTCACAAAAAGCTCTTTTAGTGTAGATATTTTTGGATCTAAACGTTTTACCTTTTCCATATAATCCCTCCTCTATATTTGATTTTTTTGCTCACCTTGTAGTTAGAAAAATCTTTAAATTTTGTGGATATTTATTATAATAACCTCACAAACTTTTTTTCCTCGCAGAATCATTTATTTGTTTCCTCATTTTTATTTATTCAATCAAACTTAGTTAAAAAGGTAGGTCATTTAATTGTTATTTCATTAATTTTGTTTTCTATATCTTCAATATACTGTAACAACACTATACTTCTTTCTGATACTCCGCTCGGTAACGAGTCTAGTAGAATTAGATAGTTTTCAACCAAACTTGAAT
>NZ_BAXQ01000029.1:0-48825 GCF_001310615.1 Thalassobacillus sp. C254
TTTTACTTATGCTTTATTATCGTCTTGCTTTGCGGTCTCGGCCGCCTTTACGTCCTTGCTTATCAAACGAAAATTTATTATTTCTCCCTCTGCCGCCTTTGTTACCTTTGTTATTTCCACTTTTACCTCTGAAAGAGCTTTTCTTCGGCCGCAAGGAGGCTTCTTCTGTCAGCTTGATGTTTTTGTCGTCCGGTTCCTTCGTTGCCATTTTTAACGCAGCAGCTACGAGTGTTTCAGCACCGTATTCATCAAGCAGTCCTTTTGCTGCTTCATCCAGGTCCTCATACCCGCCTTTTCGGACAGTTTCTCTTAGTTGGTCAATTGCCTGCTGGTAACGGCCTGCCATTGCTTCCGCGTAGGTTGGAAGACTTTGACGCTTCATTTTACTTTTTGTAGTCGCCTCAATGTCTTTTAAATGTTCCATTTCACGAGGGGTAACAAAAGTAAATGCCACTCCTTTTTCCCCTGCACGGCCTGTTCTGCCAATACGGTGGACATAGCTTTCAGAGTCCTGTGGCAGGTCAAAATTATAAACATGGGTGACGCCAGTTACGTCTAGCCCTCTTGCCGCCACGTCAGTTGCCACCAGAATATTTATAGTGCCTTTTTTAAATTTACGAAGTACTTTATCACGTCTTTCTTGCCTTAAGTCACCATGAATGCCTTCTACAGCGTAGCCAACCTGGCTGAGAGCTTCTGATAACTCATCAACTCTTCTCTTTGTCCGGCCAAAGATAATGGAGAGTTCAGGAGGATCAATATCAAGCAAATACCTGAGCGTATCAAGCTTTTGTTTTTCAGGAACTTCAATATAACGCTGTTCGATACTGGATACAGTGAGGCCCTTGCTTTTAATAGCGACCACTTCAGGGTCTTTCATGAAATTTTTCGTAACGGATTGTAATCTCTTTGGCATGGTTGCTGAAAAAAGAAGGGTCTGCCTTTCTTTTGGAACTTCAGCCAAAATGGTTTCAATATCTTCAATAAAGCCCATGCTCAGCATTTCATCAGCTTCGTCCAATACAATCATTTTCAAGGTCTGTGGACGGATAGTTTTTCTTCTCATGTGATCCATAAAACGTCCTGGTGTTGCCACAATAATTTGCGGTCTGCGCTTTAAAGCTTTAATCTGTCGGCCAATTTCTTGTCCTCCGTAAATAGGTAAAGCTTCTATTCCTTTAAAACGACCGAGCTTATTTAACTCTTCAGCAACCTGATTGGCAAGTTCCCGGGTAGGAGCCAGCACCAGGCCCTGTGTAACCTTTTCTTCTGTATCAATGTTTTCAAGAAGCGGAATCCCAAACGCTGCTGTTTTCCCTGTACCGTTTGGGCCTGACCTATAAGATCTTTTCCTTCTTTAACAAAAGGGATAACTTTTTCCTGAATCGGTGTAGCTTCAGTAAACCCCATTTGTTCAACTGCTCGAAGAATTTGTTGATCTAAATTTAACTCTTTAAATAATGTCAATAACATCTATCTCCTTTAATCATTTATATTTCACTATAGGATATCCCCGTTATGATGAACCTTAAAAATACTTCTTCGTGTATTCATATCCTCAACCTACCAAAAGGTATATGTGTGAATTTCTATTTTTTAACGAACCAATCAACTTTACCACATATTGTATTGCAATGCTACTTCTTTCCTTATAAGATGCTTTCTGCACTTATCATTAGAGTGCCCAAAAACAATCGATATAAGCATATAACGTTACTTACTATCTAAAAGAAAAAATAAACAGGAAGAAACTCCTGTTTATCACTGGGCTTTCTTTTCTTTATTCTTCTGAGCCTTCAAGGATCCGGGTGATGAATTCTTATCCTGTTTGCTTGGAAGAGCCAACCCGTTTAACCCATTTCCTAAAGACCCGTACACCACCGCCTTTTTCGGGTCGATCAGTTCATCTTTTTCAAAATAAACACGTGGTGTTTTCCATAGAAGGGCCAATGCTTTTTGCATAGGCATTTCGTGATAACGTTCTGGCCACATTTCCTTAATTTTTGCTTTTACCAGCGGGTAATATTTAGGGTTAACACCTGGGAATAAGTGATGTTCTGTATGATAAGAAAAATTAAAGTGAAGAACATCCACCCATTTTGGAACGGTCACCGTTAAGCTGTTCGCCAGTGGATCATTCACAGGCACTAAAGGTTCAGCCTGTGATTTGTAGAAATATATGCCATCACAATAGCATTTGCAATAAGAACAGGTATGACAAATGCAAACAGCCACTTCAAAGGTCCTATCCATAACAATAACCCGATCCAGCTCGCCCATGGTAAAACAAACTGAAGCCATACTGCTGGTTGTTTGCCAGGTTTGAAATCCTTTATATAAGAAAAAAACATTTTGATGGAATGTGCTGTGAAAGTAACAGCTAATGAAAGCATGCTGAAAAAAGCACGGACGACAAAAGGAAGACGGTAAATTAAGCGTATTAGCTTACTTTTGTTGTAAGCTTCTACCGTAAACCAGGCATCCGGGTCCTTGTGTTCATCCTGAGTATGACGGTGATGCTCAATGTTATGCCATTTTTTCCAGAGTCTTGGTCCCGTAGTTAACGGCCAAAAAGCGACAGCGCCTAATAAACTGCTAAGCCTTTTATTTCTTACAACCGTTCCATGGAGATTTCATGTCCCAAGAAACCCATCGCGGCAAAACATGCACCTAACACTCCAGAAATCATTAAATAAATCCATAAATTCATATCATAAAGACTAATGGTCATAATGCCGGCAATGCTGATTAAAAGATATGCCAGGCCTCCAAACAATCTCATGGGAACTGGTTTAAATGCCTTTTTAGGTAAATGCGGAGTCACACGGGCAGCGTACCACCCAAACGTTTTATATTGATTCATTCATTGTCCTTTCCTAAACAAGCTATTGATAAATTGTAGTAGTTTATACTATTATCCCTCATACCTCCAAAGTATACCACATTAATTAAGATTTACAACCAATTGTTATTACCAGGTACCAATAGGGAAAAAGACGAAAGAAGATTTTCATTCTCAAGAGAAGCAACCGTGGCAGTACCTGTCAAAAAGCCAGTACCCCTTTCATTAACCTTGTAAATAGAAAAGGGAAGAACTTGTCCTCATCCGTCCATCATGGTAAATTATAGAAATGAAATTTAAAAATCCTGAAAATAAGGTGAGAAATATATGACATATATGAAAGATGAAACCCTGTTAGACGCACTTTTTAAAGCTTTAGCTTTGAATTTAGATTCAAACTTTATCCACTTATTAAAACAGGAGGCTGATCGCAGGGATATATTGCTTAATCAAAGCTGTAAATTATCTTCTGCACCCAAATTTAAACAAGAGGGGAAGCTTATGTAGAGCTCCCCCTCCATCTACCCGAAAAGCCCTCTTCCTTTTTTCATACCTCTTTATTCATCCACGATGTTTCCCTTGTAAAGCTTCTTTCTTACAACTTTAATTTTGAGCCTGCTGCTTATTTTCTTTAAATCCTGTTCTTCTCTTTTCGTTACTAACGATACAACCGTACCACTTGCCCCCGCTCTCCCTGTCCTGCCGGCACGGTGTGAATACTGGTCTGCATTTCTAGGCAGGTCAAGCTGAATAACATGTGAAAGTTCCTTGATATCCAGCCCACGAGCTGCTACATCTGTAGCCAGCAGCAGGGTCGTCTCTCCATTACGAAAGCGTGTAATCGCATTTTTTCGTTCATCCTTGTTTGAATCCCCATGCAAAGCTTCTGTTGAGACCCCTCTGTAAGCGAGCTTATCGCTCATTTCTGTTAACTGCTCTACGTTGTTTACAAAGGTTAATGCTCTAATATTTTCCGTCCTTATATACCGGCGAAGAATATCAATTTTCTCTCTTTGTTCACATACAAAATAGATATGATTGACCTTTTCAACCTCTTCTTTTCCTTTACTAATTCTTAGCTCTTCTGCTTCTCCTAACAGCTCCTTAGCCTTTTTGGCTGTCCCCGTTGAGATGGTGGCAGAGGTAAACAGAATTTGTGTATCTTTTAGGGAGGCTTTCCTGATCTTTTGCAGCGACTTTTCGTGTTCCTGAGTGATCAATTGATCTCCCTCATCTAATACCAGAGTAGATACTTTATGCATTTTCAGCTTTTTAAGCTCAATCAGTTCCAGTACCCTCCCAGGAGTCCCTACCGCTACATGCACAGTTTTCTTTAATTTATCAATTTGGCGTTTAATATTAGCCCCGCCTATGAAAGCTGCCCCCTCAATACCGCTCCCTTTTGTCCATTGATTTAGCTCTTCAAGAACTTGCATCACAAGCTCCCGGCTTGGAGCAATAATCACTGCCTGTGTATTTTTCATCTCAGGATCTATTTTTTGTAACAGAGGGATAAGATATGCGATGGTCTTTCCTGTTCCGGTTGGTGCTTCAACAACCATATTCTGCCCTTCCAAGAGGGAAGGAACGGCTCGTTCCTGAACTTTGGTCGGAGCATTAAATCCCGCTTCCTTCCATGCATTCTGAATAAAAGGGGAAGTCTTTTCCAATAAAGGCCATGTTATACTTTGTTTGTCGTCCATAGTTGTTTCCTTTCTTTTCCATACTACTTGTCTTTGTTTAAATTAAGCTTAGCTAATGCATCTGCCAAAGCTGGATTTGTAAATTCCTCTTCTTTCTTCTGCTGCTTCTTCAGATATTTATTAACGTCTCCTTTTGAAGCTTTGCTGTTTTTCTCTTTTTGCTTTCTTTTTATTAAAGGCTGACAATTTTTCCTTGTGACCGCATCTGCAGACAAAGATCTGCCCTTCACCTTCTCCTCTCAATTCAAGCTTCTTCCGGCAATTTGGACACCTTGCGTTTGTCACTTTCGCCACGTTCTTTTTATACCCGCAGTCCCGGTCCTGACAGACATGCATTTTTCCTTTCTTGCCTTTCACTTCAAGCAAAAACTTTCCACATTCCGGGCATTTGCTGCCCGTCATATTGTCGTGCTTGAATTTCTTATCGCTTTTTTTAATTTCTTTAACTACGCTGCCAGCATAACTTTTCATTTCATTAATAAAGGTTTCCTTTGGAAGCTTTCCTTTTGTGATATCTTCCAGCTTCAATTCCCATTCCGCAGTCAACGCAGGCGACCTTAATTCCTCCGGCACTAACTCTAGAAGCTGCCTGCCTTTTGAAGTAAGCACTAGGTCTTTTCCTTTCTTTTCGATTAAAAAACTGTTTAATAGTTTTTCAATAATATCAGCTCTGGTAGCTACGGTTCCAATGCCACCTGTTTTCCCTAATGTTTTAAGCAGCTGTTTGTCTTCTCCTGCCATGTAATGTGCCGGATTTTCCATTGCTGACAGCAGTGTTCCTTCATTAAATGGAGAAGGGGGGTTTGTTTCTCCCTCTGTTTTTGTGACCTTAAGCAGAGGAAGAAGCTCCCCTTTTTTCAGAGAAGATACGTTGTGAGAGGAGATTGTTTCTCCCTTCGTGGTACCGGGCACATCCTCATACACTTTCTTCCACCCCTGAGCTGTCACTTTTGCTTCTTTCCCAACAAAATTTTCGTTATTAATTGCCGCTTTCACAGTTGTAATTTCCTTTTCATGAGGTGGGAAAAATACTGAGATAAACCTTCTTACAACTAAATCATAAATGTTTCTTTCTTTAGCAGTGAACTCATCCACAAAGGGTGGTTCCTCTGTTGGAATAATAGCATGGTGGTCTGAAACCCTAGAGTCATCTACAAAAGATTTATTCGTCTTAATCGGGCTTTGTAAAAGGATATTGACATATTTAGCGTACGGCTTCACGCTGCATGCCTTCAACCTCTCCCTTAAGGTTTCCACAATATCTGAAGAAAGATGTCTTGAATCCGTACGAGGATACGTAAGCACTTTGTAGTGTTCATACAGCCTTTGCATAATGGATAAGGTTTCTTTAGCTGAGTACCCGAACACTTTGTTGGCATCTCTTTGAAGCTCTGTTAAGTCATAGAGCTGTGGAGCATGGCTCTTCTTCGAAGATACCTGAATATCAGTGATCAAAGCTTTCTTTCCCTGGATTTCTTTTATCACTTTCTCTGCTTTCTCTTTATGGAAGATTCTTGTCTCACCATTATTAGGGTCAGACCAGGATAAAGTGAATTGATTGTCTGTTAACACTGTAATGCCGTAATAGCTTTTAGGAGTGAATGCTCGAATCTCCTCTTCCTTTTTAGCAATCATTGCTAATGTAGGGGTTTGGACTCTTCCACAAGAAAGCTGTGCGTTAAATTTTGTAGTTAAAGCACGAGTAGCATTCATGCCAACATACCAATCGGCCTCAGACCGGGCAACAGCGGAAGCATATAGATCTTCAAATTGCTTTCCATCTTTTAAGCTGTTAAACCCATTTTTGATCGCCTTATCGGTGACAGAAGAAATCCACAAACGCTTTAAAGGCTTTTTCGTTTTGGATTTTTCAATGATCCACCTTGCTACGAGCTCTCCTTCTCTTCCTGCATCTGTAGCGATAATGATCTTGTTTACATCCTTACGGTTCATTTGCGTTTTCACAGTCTGAAATTGCTTTCCGCTCTTTTTTATAACCACAAGCTTTAATGAAGGGGGAAGCATTGGCAGGTCATCAAGATTCCAGGTTCTATACTTTTCTCCATAAGCTTCAGGGTCGGCTAATGTCACCAGGTGTCCTAAGGCCCAGGTAACAATATGATCCTTTCCCTCAAAATAGCCATTTCCTTTTTTATCACAATTTAATACTCTTGCGATATCTCTTCCCACTGAAGGTTTTTCTGCTAATACGAGCGCTTTCGTCATCATTGTTTCCTCATTTCCAATCTTATTAACGATAAAAACTTTTATGGTCTTTGTTTATCAGATATGCTCTATGTATCTTACCCCTCGCATCCTTATCATTCAAGGGGCTTGCCATGAAACTTCATGTCTTTGTCCATTGTTTTCAGCATCTTTTTTTATATTCCTTAATACACTGTAAATGCAATCAAAAGGAGGTGCTGGCATGAAGCCTGCTTTCACTAAGCCAGTAAATAAACGGCTCATCACAGTAAACGGAAGTGCAGTCATTACCGCTCCTCCAGACCGGGTCAACATTCAGGCAGGAGCGATCACCGAAGATGTGAGCCTTGAGCAAGCTCAAAGGGAGAATGCAGACATTATAGCCGCTGTAACGCAATCTTTCCTTGAACTGGGCATAGCGGAAGAAAATATACAAACGATACAATTAACAGTTTTGCCTATGTATGAATTCGTAGACAACGTACAAGTCTTACGCGGATATCAGGTTACCCATTTGCTGGAGGTTAGCTCTGATGATATAGAAGCAGCCGGTTTGCTTGTTGATGCCGCTGTCTCGCAGGGAGCAAATTATATTTCCAGTATTAATTTTTCCTTAGCTGATCAAACACCCTATTATCTTGAAGCACTATCTCTTGCGATGAGTAACGCTTCAGAAAAGGCCGCGATACTTGCTGATACCATACAAGTTACTCTTTCAAGAATCCCTAATCACGTTCGAGAGCTGCCTGTCGGTATTTCACCTTTCCCTCGTCAAGGAATGTTTATGGCTCAAGAAGGAGTTCCAACTCCTGTGCAGCCTGGATTACTGCAGATTCCAGCTTCAGTTGAAGCTTCTTACACTTACTTTAACCAGGGGGAGCAAAATATTTTGCAAAGAAAATCCCCTCGCGTGTAAAAAGGAAGGTACTTTAAAGCTGTGTAAACTTTATTTTATTTCAGTAAATATTCCCCCTCCTCTTTCTGATTAAAGTATATTTTTAATAGATGAAAAGGAGGGGCGACTTTGCACAAAAATGAAATACTGCTTAAGCTTTCATGGCGCGAAAGGGAAGTCTATCTCTATATGCAAGAAGCAAAACTTGCTTTGAAAAAAAGAAGCTTTTGCTATGAGCACTACCTGGAACTCCTCTCCCTTACTGCTCCTCCTGTGGAATCCGCTTCCAGGTATTTTGGAATTCCGAGGGAGGATATCATTATAATAGAAAAAAATATTTCTTATAAGATACGTTCTTCCCCCATGCATTCAGAAGAATACAAATAGGCTGTTCCCATGGGAACAGCCTATTTCATCTATATCCGTAAATTTCATTTTTATTAATACACTGGTTCGTTTTCTGGCGGCTTAGGTTTTCTCACTAGAGCATTATTCCTGCTATCAGAAATAATATTGCAGGTACAAAAGCAAACCCAAGCGTTCCAATTCCAACAATCACTGCAGTTATCAAAAATAATATCCCAGCAAGAATTCTCCTTTTTCCTCCTCTGATATTAATAACAGCAATGATTCCCAGAACTGCGCCTAAAATACTGGAAATAATTATCGCCCAGCCAAATGTTCCAAGCATACCTATAACCATGTTTACTTCTTCCGTTCCCATAGCTGGGTCTTGAGCCATTTCTTGAGACAACTGCTGTTGAAACTCTTGAGAGTCCATAAAGGTAGTTAATGTGAAACCCAGAATGGAAACCAATCCGCTTAAAACCACTCCAATGATTCCTAATGTTACTTCACCTGTTCTTTTCATAATGATCCTCCTTTGCCTATCCATGTAAAACATACGCCGAGAAACCCTATTGGTTTCAACTATACCAATATTTCTATTATTCTTTCCATTTCTTTAAATTTATTTAATAAAATATTTTTTCTGAAAAATGTTGTTTTTATTAGTTTACCGCGTTAAAATATCAATTATCTTTAGCTCGTTACACAACAGGAGGAACAAAACATGCTTACCTTTTTGCTCGCTATCATTTTGCTGGTCGTTGGATATATATTTTATTCTAAGTTCGTGGAAAAAGTTTTTGGAATAAATGATAAAAACGAGACTCCAGCCTATACAAAAAACGATAATATGGATTATGTGCCTATGAGCTGGTGGAAAGGCAGCTTAATTCAGCTATTGAACATAGCAGGTCTTGGACCCATTTTTGGAGCCGTTACAGGGGCTCTTTATGGTCCTGTTGCTTTTATTTGGATCGTCATTGGATGTATATTCGCCGGAGCTGTCCATGATTACTTTTCCGGAATGCTTTCATTAAGGCACAAAGGGGCTCAATTCCCTACACTTGTTGGACGTTATTTAGGAAAGACCATGCAATCAGCAATAAATATTGTTTCTATTGTCCTTATGATTTTAGTAGCCGCTGCCTTTACAGCCGGGCCGGCCCAATTAATTGCTGAGCTCACTCCTCTTACTTTCTTAACTGCCATTATTATTATTTTTGCATACTTTCTACTTGCTGCGGTACTTCCGGTTAACCGCATTATCGGTAAGGTGTACCCGGTGTTTGGAGGCATTCTGATCTTTATGGCTGTTTCCATTGCCATCGCATTACTTTTCTCTGAACATCAGATTCCAAACCTTACTGTCAGCAATCTGCATCCTCAGGATCTGCCAATTTGGCCTTTGTTAATGGTTACTATTTCCTGCGGGGCAATCTCAGGATTCCACAGCACCCAGAGTCCCATTATTGCAAGGACTCTAAAAAAAGAATCAGATGGAAGAAAAGTTTTCTACGGAGCAATGATTGCAGAAGGAATTATTGCAATGATTTGGGCTGCAGCTGCCATGACCTTTTTTGGTAACACAGGCGGACTCCAAGAAGCCTTTGCTGCAGGAGGACCAGCTGGGATTGTAAATGAAATTTCAACCAGTCTTCTTGGAACACTTGGTGGAATATTAGCTATTCTTGGCGTTATCATTTTGCCAATCACGACCGGGGATACGGCTTTACGTTCTTCGCGTATGATGCTTACCGAGCTTTTTAGTTCTCTCTTTAAAAATTTATCAGGAAAATGGAAAGTGGTTCTTGCGACCATCCCTGTCACCATTCCATGTTTCCTGCTGTCTACCATTGATTATACATTTCTATGGAGATATGTCGGGTTTACAAATCAGACAGTAGCAACCATTATGCTTTGGACAGCCACCATGTACCTTCTTACTAATAACAAGCTGCACTGGATTACCGGTATCCCTGCCTTATTTATGACCGGAATGGTCTCTACCTATGTGTTTTACGCACCGGAAGGCTTGAATATGGATTATTATGTATCTCTCGTAATTGGTGCAGTCATTACCGTTTTCGTCTGCATATGGTACATCCGCAAAATTATATCCAACAGGAAAAACCGCTCACAAGATTCGTATACATCAGCGGCATAGAGAAAAAGATCTGCTCCCATTGATTTGGGACAGATCTTTTTATTTAGCAATCTTTAGTATGATCTTCAAAAGGAAGGGAAGGACCAAGAACAACACCATCACTCTGATCACGTGAAGACTTGAAACAAGTGTTGGTTCAAGCTGCAGTGCAAAAGCCGTGGAAGCCATCTCAGCGGCCCCTGCCGGAACGGTGCTCAAAAGACTAGTCATATAAGGAAGCGGTGTAAGGAGAAAGAAAATGAGTGCCAGACACAAACTAAACAGAAAAAATAACTGAATGACCCCCACACTTGGAAGGCCAATCAACTTTAGGCGATGAAGCGTAACCTTATCAAATCTAATCCCAATCATGGCCCCAATCAGACCTTGGCCAATGCCTGCTATGTAAGAGGGCGATTCAAGGGGGATCAGAAACTCACTTACTAGAAAACCGATAAATATAGAATACAAAAGAGCTCCCGCGGGGATTTTAACCTTTCGATTCAGGATAATAGAAAGAGAAATGACAACAAATAGAATAGGAAGGAGTAAAGTAAGATTCGTATAAGACCCATTTACTTGAGCTTCTGTTTCTATTACAGGGTAAAAGATACCAGCTGCAAATGGTATGACAAGGACAAAGAAGGTTATTCTCGCTGTGTGAAAAGCTGCAACGATACGGTCATCTGCTCCGTATTCCCTGCTGACACTGATCACTTCTGATGCTCCCCCGGGGACACAACAAAAAAAGGCTGTTAATATATCCAAGTCTGTCCATTTATACATCAGCCACCCGAATAAAAGACCTGCAGCCAAGGTCAAGCTAAGCGTTACTAACAATGGAAATAAATAAATATGTAAAGTGAAAAACAGTTCTCTTTCCATCATAAAGCCTATACTTGTCCCAACCATTGCTAGAGCCATTTGAAAAGGAAGGCCTTCAAATGGCAGCTTTTTAAAAATGAGGCCAATTATGATTCCGAAAAGAAGGGACCCGAGCAGCCATCCAGCGGGAATCCCTAAATATGAAAAAAACCCTCCTGCAATAAGTGCAAGGATTATATATATGATTTGCTGCCATATCATAGTGCTCACCCTCTTTACCTTCCAAACACAGTGTTTCCGCGTAAAAAGAGCCACTTTAATAGTGACTCTTACTTCCGGTTCTTAAGATACTTAATAAAACGTATAACAAATAGGTGCAAAAAGAAGAAATAGCAGCCAGACTTAGAAGAGCTAAAGAAATAGGTTTTGCAGTAAATATTGCCCAGTCCCCGTTTGAAATCTGTAATGCTCTTCTCATATTTTCTTCCATAATTGATCCTAATATCAGTGCTAGAATCAGAGGTGCTGCCGGAAACTCGTAAAGTCTCATAAACAAACCGATCACACCGAAAATTAGTACAAGAGTAAGGTCAAACGTACTAAAGCTGAGTCCATACACCCCTATCATACAAAATACTACAATAAGTGATAATAGCATAGCTCTTGGTAAATTGAGTATTTTTGAAATAAAAGGTATTAACGGTAAATTTAGAATCAGGAGAACGATGTTTCCTATATACATACTGGCGATAACACCCCAGAAAACATCTGGCCTGTCTTCGAGCATTAATGGTCCTGGTGTAACTCCCATGACAAGAAGGGCTCCGAGTAATATAGCTGTGGTTCCTGAACCTGGGACCCCTAAGGTAAGAAGCGGGACAAAGGAACCACCTGATGCAGCATTATTTGCAGCCTCTGGTGCTGCTACACCCTTAATGTTTCCTTTTCCAAACGTATGACCATCTTTTGCAATTCGTTTTTCCATACTATAGCCAAGAAATGAACCTATTGTTGCTCCTGCTCCTGGCAAAACTCCTGTAAAGAAACCTAAAATGGAACTTCTTCCGATTGGTCCGGAAATTTCCTTTACCTCTTTTTTAGAGAGTTTTAGAGAACCTAAATGATTTTGCTTTTTTGCTTTTCCTCCTCGAAGAAGCATAACAAAAACTTCTGCTAAAGCAAATACACCTAAAGCAACAATTAAAAAGTCAATTCCCTCTAACAATCTTACATTATCAAAAGTATATCTTGGAGTTCCTGTCTGGCGATCAATACCTATGATTGCTACCATGACTCCAAAAACTGCTGCAATTAGGCCTTTAACAACCGACTTATCGGATAGGCTAACCACTGCAGTCAAACCAAGGACCATTAAAGCAAAATACTCTGTAGGCCCGAAAGCAACAGCCACGGTGGATAATAGGGGAGCAATAAACATTAAGCCTACCACACTGATCGTTCCCCCAATAAAGGATGCATAGGCAGCAAGGGCGAGAGCCTTTCCTGCTTTCCCCTGCTTTGATAAAGGGTAGCCATCAAAGGACGTTGCAACCGTCCCTGCAACACCTGGAGCATTTAATAATATAGAGGAGGTAGAACCACCAAAAATAGCTCCATAATACACACCTGCCATCAGAATTAATCCTGAGGCTGGATCTAACCCGTAAGTGATAGGAATCATCAGTGCTAGAGCACTAATAGGTCCAAGCCCTGGGAGCATTCCTATTACCGTCCCCGCTATTACCCCGATAAACACAAACATTAAATTTTCCGGCTGAAGTGCTACACTAAAACCATACATAAGTAAATCAAAAGCTTCCACTGATCAAGCACCTCCTTTCTAAAACGGCAGAAAACCAGGCGGCAAAAATACACCCAGTGCTCTTGTTAATATAAAATAAAATCCAATGCTGACACTTATAGCAACAATAAAGTTAATTAGGTGTTTTCTATATCCGTAATATAGTGTCATAAGAAAAATAAATAGCATTGTGGTCAGAACAAATCCCGCTAATTCTAAAAGAAAAATGTACAAAAGGACACCGGTTATCGTCACAACCACTTGTACTTTTGGATGCATCCACCAGGATTCAGACTGATCTTGGGTTGGTGTTGTAACATTTTCCTCTGTTTTATCGCTTACCGAATCCTCCCCATCCTTTCCCAGGTCTTTTGTTTCCTGGGTTTCATCTTCTGTTTCTTCCTGAGGTATATCTCCTTTGTCCTTTTCAAAAAATAATAAGACGGAAAGAAACAGCATAGTGAAACCTAGTACTTTTGGAAACAAATCTGCATCTACTGGTCGAGGTATGGGATAAATTGGTATTTGAAAAGCGTAAAAAGTATAGCCGATTGATAAAATAAAAAGAATAATTGCTATTACCTGGTTTGCCCTTAAAGTCTTAAACATCTTTCCACCACCTCTCTGCTCCTAGGTGCGTTACTTTTTATTCACTTTCTGTCATTTCGGTTTACACTCTATGCAGTTGACTCAAATCGTCTATTGGTTGATTAAAAAAGAGGGTGAATTGAAAGACTAAGGTCCTGCCACCCACCCTCTTTTTATTTAGTAGTTTTTAATAATTACTCTTCTACGATGCCAATATCGGTAAGGACATCCTCAAATTGCTCATATTGCTCATCTAAGAATTCACCAAACTCATTGCTGTCCTGATAGGCGTCAATCCACCCATGACTTTCTCTTGTTTCCTCCCAGGACTCCGTTTCCAGCATTTCTGCATACATATTTTCGTAGTATGCTACGGCGCTAGCCGGCATTTCTGGCGGCCCCATGATTCCTCTCCAAATATCAAACGTATAATCGATACCCTGGTCGATATAGGTTTCAGCGTCAGGCATACTATCAAGAGGCTCTTCTGAGGATACGGCAATCGGACGAAGCTCGCCTGCTTCCACTTGTCCCATCGCTTCCCCTACACCAGTAGACACCACATCAACGTGTCCTCCTAAAAGGTTAGTCATAGCCTCCCCACCGCCATCAAACGGCACGTAGTTAACATCACCTGCATTCAACCCTGCTTCAGAGGCAGCACCGGCAAAGGAGATATGGTCCATACTTCCAGCTGAAGAGCCTCCTCCTACACTTACAGATCCTGGATCTTCTTCAATTGCATCGAAAACATCTTGAATAGACTCAAATTCAGAATCATTTCTGACAAGGACAATTGAATAATCCGTGATTAAACGAGAAACTGGCGTAAAGTCATTATGATCGTATTGTGAAGTCCCGCTCAATGGCACTAAGATAATCGGCGGACTTGCTGCAAACAGTAGGTCATCACTCTCCGCCTGAGCTGCTATTTCAGCCCATGCGACCGCGCCCCCGCTTCCAGGTACGTTTACTGGCGCAAAATTCACTGGCGCTAAATCTTCCTCATCAATCACCTGGGCCGTGGTACGTATTAAGGTGTCCCAGCCTCCTCCGGCATCTGCGGGTGCAATATACTCAACATTACTGGTTGGCTCCCAATCTTCATCTACCTCTTCTTCAGTGTCATTGGCAGCAGACTCACCATTTCCATTATCTGCTTCGTCTCCTCCTGCTTGTTCATCGCCGTCACCACAGGCGGCTAATAACAGGACTGTTAAGATAGCTAAAATAGCAATTAAGTTAAAGCGCTTACAAATTTTACTCACCTTGTTTCACCCCTTTTATATATTTCTTCACCAATGATATCTGAAAATAAAAAAATTGAAGATTATCCAAATAATCTTCAATTAGTTCTTTATTCTCTTTTTGTTCATTTTGTTTACGAGAAGACATACCTTCGTTCTGGCCTACCCACTTCTCCATAAGTGACCTGGACGTGAGCTTTTTCTGTTGAAATCATATACTCTAAGTATCTTCTGGCAGTAGACCTGCTGGCTCCAATATCCTTTGCAACTGTCACTGCAGTGGCTCCTTCAGCACCCATTTTCTCTAAAGATGCGTAAACTTTTTCCAAAGTCAGTCGGTCTATTCCTTTCGGTAGGGTGGTCTGCTGTACTGACGCTACAGCAGATGCAGTTCCTCCTCCTATCAAACCATCTACAATTTCCTGGTCCAATTCTTCTTTTTTTGTGAAAAACTTTCTCTTGTTTTTAAGACGAACCAGGGTCTTCTCCAGTCTTTCTGCATTCACCGGTTTTATAATATAATCGAAGATTCCTCCTTTTAATGCTTCCTGAATTGTATTGGCTTCTTTGGCGGCAGTCATCATTATAATTTCCGTTTGACGGTACTTTTCCCTTAGCATCCACATTAATTCCAAACCTTCTACATCAGGAATAAACACATCTAATAATATGACATCTATTTCATAGTCAATTTCTTTTAAAAACTCACTAGTTTCTACTCCACTCCTCGTCATGCCGGCTACCTTAAATCCCGGGACCCGTTCTACAAAAGCTTTATTTATCTCTGCTATCCTGAAATCATCTTCTACTATCAATACCGTGTAACTATCTGCTGTCATCTATACCCCTCTCTTTCTATTCTTCCAGGTTCAGCCTTTGGAATAGATACAATAAAACAAGCTCCCCCCAACTCACTTTTTTCTAATGTAACCATTCCCCCTAAATTATTAATGGCCTTCATGGTTAGGGCTAAGCCAATCCCTCTATGTTTATCACTTTTCGTAGAGTACCCTTCCATGAAAATCTTTTCCATTATAAGAGGGGAAACCCTGGGCCGCTGTCTTCTATTTCAAATACAATTTCTTCTCCCAAATCAGTAAATGATACATGAATTAAACGATTTTTCTTATCATTTTCAAGCAAGGATTCACAAGCGTTTTCTATCAAATTTCCAAGAATAGTAATCAAGGCTTCTCGTTGTTTATCTGTTAAGACAGAGGACAGCTGGCTGTATTTATCAACAGAAAAAGTGATTCCTAATTCATGAGCCCTGTTCATTTTCCCTAATAAAACAGCGCTTACCATTGAATCGGTTACATTCTCGATGAAGAAGTGAAGCCATCCCTGTTGAGTTTTACTTTCTTGATCAATTAATTCAATAGCTTCAGGGACCTTTCCAAGCTGGAGAAGGCCAGAAATTGTATAAAGCTTGTTAGAAAACTCATGGGTTTGCGCTCTAAGGCCTTCTGCATACTCTCTTACCTTTGATAACTCTCTTGAAAGCTCCATTATCTCAGTTTTATTACGGAAAGTAGAGACAGCTCCTAGTACTTTATTCTGGCTTTTGATAGGAACTCTATTTACAACCAGATGATGATCCTGTAGCCACAGCTCTTTGTTAAAATGGGCTCTTCCTGTAGCCAGAACTTCTATTAAGCCTGTATTTTTTATAATTTCTTGAATGGGTGCCCCTATCACGTCTTTTTGGTTTTTTTTATCGGATAAATACTCCATCGCTGTTTGATTTATCATTGTAACTGTCCCTTGCTCATTAACTGCTATAATGCCCTCATGGATCGACTGGAGAATAGCTTCTTTTTCCTCAAACATGCGGCCAATCTCCGCCGGCTCCAATCCATGAATCGATCGTTTGACATGGTAAGAAATTAGAACAGAACCAGCTAACCCTCCAAAAGTGATCATCGCTAACAAAATCCATGTGTCCGAGATATACTCTTGAGCAGTCACCTGCACCTCGTCCTCTAAAAAACCAACCGAAACAACTCCAATGACAGCGCCTTCATCTGAAAGTACAGGAACCTTCCCTCTTATGGAAAGGCCTAGTGATCCTTCAGCCTGAGACACATACGATTCCCCGTGTAATAAAGCTGGATCGTTATCGCCGCCGACCATTTTTTGGCCAATCCGTTCCTCAATAGGATGAGAATACCTTATACTGTCCGTGTTCCCAACGACTATAAATTGAGCGCCGACTTCCTCTCTAATATCCTCAGCAATTGGCTGAATTATTTCTTCAGGAGAATGTTCATTAAAAGCTGAACGTAATTCCGGAATCATCGCCACACTTTGAGCAACACTTAACGCCCTGTTGCCCATATGTTGTTCGACATATTGGGAATATTGCTGATGATAATAGTACCCCATAAGTAATATCGTAATTAAAATTAATGAACTTGTTAATAAAATCATTTTTTGCAGGAGACTCAACTGGGGTTTCCAGAGAGGAGTTAAGTTGAAATTTTTCATGGTGCTTCCTCCCTGTATCAGTTATCTTTTTTCAGTCTTTTTTCAATCTTTTGTCACTATTATGACATATTTCCTACCAAACATAAATTTTATTTTTTTCTAAATTAGTTTGCATTCTGGAAAATACCATGATAAGATGTAATTAATTATCTTGACTCGTTGCGATGTAAAGATGAAGTTTTTTCTCTTGAAAGTAATGCAAGATAGTAATAATGCGTGCGGCAATCCGCACATATAGGAGGATTTATTCACATGGAACAAGGTACAGTTAAATGGTTTAATGCAGAAAAAGGTTTTGGTTTTATCGAGCGTGAAGGTGCAGACGACGTATTCGTACACTTCTCTGCTATTCAAGAGGAAGGCTTCAAAACTTTGGAAGAAGGCCAACAAGTTAGCTTCGAAATCGTTGAAGGTAACCGTGGACCACAAGCTGCTAACGTTCAAAAAGCGTAATAGCATATATTAAAAGGGACTCGTCAGAGTCCTTTTTTTATTGCGTATACAGTTTTCTTTTCAGAATAAACAGACCAGATTAATAAAATGACTGAAAAAGCCACCGCTTCTAGAGCGGTGGCTTTTTCTGGAGCCCTTAAGAAGTATTCATTGGAGCAAGGATAGAAGGATCCACAAAGATGGTACACTTAAAACGGTGGTAACCAATGTAATGGATGAAACAAGTTTCGGGTTTGCATCAAATTGCACTGCCAGCATAGCTGTCGTTGCAGCTGAAGGCATAGATGCAGAAACGATCAGCACAGCAGCAAGCGTTGGACTGGCTGGCATCATCAACGTAAGTACGTAAGCAATTATTGGAGATAGCACTAAACGCAGTATGGTGCCATACCCCACTAGGGCCCACTGAAAGCTTTTCACCGATATTGTCGCCAACTGCATCCCCAGGATAACCATTACCACCGGGATTGCTGAATCAGCTAATAAATCAATTGCACCTAAATAGGAATCTCCCATTTGAATATTTAAGTATTGCAGAGCTAACCCAAGGAACAAGGCATACATAACTGGCATTTTTAAAGAAATCCGTATAGCTCCCCTTGCATCCATATTACTCCTATTAGCTACATAAACACCAAATGTATTCATAAGCAAAGACTGAACAACCATATAAATAACAGCAAAGGCAAAGGCTTCTTCCCCAAAGGCAAAAAGAATAAGGGGAGCTCCGTAATTTCCTGCGTTTGTAAATATTGTCGCAAGGTTCATCCCACTTACCGTTTTACTGTCCCATTTATATATTTTGGCGACAATGAAATTACAAAGAAGCATAATCACCAAAAAGACAATGGAGAAAACCACAATAATTAAGTAATTGCGGTCAGGCACTGTTGTGTAAAACGTCCTGAATACTAATGCTGGTGTTAATATGTATAATGCCACCGCAGAAATAGACCTAATTTCCAGAACCTGCTTTTTCTGTAGTAAATACCCTCCCATAAATATAAGAGCAATTGGGAGCAGCACTTCTATAAATATCTCCAAAACTCCCTCACTCCTTGTCTGTAGTGTAAAGGGGCTGCCCTAAAGGCTTTTTCAGCTGCAATCATTCATTAAAGGAACAATTACAACAACCATTCAATCTAGACTTCATTCGGCCCACCGTATACCGTGGCCTGAGCTTTACCTTCCTCGTAAGCAAAAACTGCTCACTATGGTCCTTTTGCTGCTGTTTTTACAGGTATGTTAACTGAAGTTAATCAACAATGGAGCTGACTTGACTTAATGGGTTACTCTTTTTTCATCATATTCATTTGCACCTACGAAAGACCTCATATGTATGAGTGACAAATTACTCATTTGCCAGGTATTCTATCGTATCTTTTAGTACTGCTATTCCATCCAGCAGTCACTTAGGTTGGTAAACTCTTCTGGACTATGACTTTTCCCTGCTTTGCTTGGAACAAAGATCATACCTGCGGAAACCTTTTTCCCAATATTCATGCATCATGCCCTGCTCCGCTTGGAAGCAGACGGTAAGCAAGACCATGTCTTTGGGCCGCTTCCTCTGTAATCCTTTGAATATTCTTTGAAAGAGGGACAGGAGGGAGTGTAAGGAGCGTCTTCCATTCCATCTCTAATTCTCTATTTTCAGCAATGGCTTCAGCTATATTTTTCACTCTTGCAATTACCTCATTACGAGCCTCTTCCTTTATATCTCTAATATCTATAGTCAATTCTGTCTGGCCGGAAATTACATTCGAACCGTTAGGAAGTACATGAACCTTACCCACAGTCGCTACAGCAGAGTCGCTCACTGCTGCAGGCACTTTTTCTATTTCAGTAATCAATTCCCCTGCGGCTGCTACAGTATCTTTTCTTAAATTCATTGGTGTATTTCCAGCGTGGTCTGTTTCTCCATAAAAGGTTACAGTTTGCCAGGAAGGACCAGCGATACCGTTTACGATACCGATTTTTTCCTGGTTATACTCCAGCTGTTTTCCTTGTTCAATGTGGAGTTCGATGAAAGCGTGAATACTGTTTTCCGGGTACTTGCTTTCTTCAACTTTGGCAGGCATAAAGCCCATATCCTCCATCGCCTCATAAATTGTAATTCCTTTGTTGTCTTTTACTTGATGAAGCTCCTCCTTCGAAACTTCTCCAATCATCGCTCGGCTGCCAAGAAGGCCACTTCCGAAACGAGTTCCTTCCTCATCTGCAAAAACGACAATTTCTATAGGACGGATATGTTTCTTATCAGAATTTCTAAGTGCTTCTACAGCCATTAGCGAGCTTATGCACCCCAAAGCCCCATCAAATGCTCCACCTTCAGGAACGGTATCCAGATGAGACCCCGTCATAACAACAGGCATTTCTGGATTCTCCCCTTCAAACCTGGCGATCATATTTCCGACTGAATCTTCCCAAACGAGTCCCCCTATATCTTCAAGCCAGCTCTTAAACAATTCCTTTGCTTCTTTTTCTTCTTCCGTGTAGACATATCTGGAAACTCCCCTATTAGGAAGGCCTCCAATCTGAGCCATTTCAGAAAGCCTGGAAGCAAGTACTTCTGCATTCACACCAGGATAACTACCACAATTGTAAAGATCTGTTAGAAGCCTTTCTTTTAAAGAAGTCATTTTACTCTCTCCCTAGATAAATATTATGTAAAAAAAGGAGCCGATCCTTCCCATATCAGTCTTAGGGCAACAAGAATGAGGACCAGTCTGAGAAGAAAAACAATGGACTCACTGTTAAGTCTTTGATTAAGGTTTGCTCCTATTTTTGCTCCAACCCATGCTCCCGCGGTTAAAAGAAAGACGTAAAGCCATTCAACATTACCCATTGCCACATGGGTAATTGAACCAGTAATCGCGGAAAGAAAGATCATAAACATGGATGTAGCCACAGCAACGTGAGGAGGGAAAAGAAAAATCATAATCATTACCGGAACCATAATTGTTCCGCCGCCAATACCAAACAACCCTGATACTCCCCCAACAAAAAAGCAATAGGTATCGCTACTTTTAAGCTGTATCCATATATAGTTTTTTCTCCTGTATCACTTTCCCATTCCCTTTGGATGGACTGTTTGAGTGGGAAAGGCTTTAAGCGATGACGAAGCATCAGGAGAATGGATATTCCTAAAATAAAAAATCCAAAAATAATAGAAAAGCCTTCAAAATCAAAAAAACTATTCACATACGCCCCAAGAATTGCCCCAGGGCCGCTGCCCATAAAAAATAAAGGCCGCTTTTGTAATCAACTTTTTTTTGCTTCATGTAAGCCAGGGTAGAAGAAAGTCCTGTTGCTAATACAACGACCATTGACGTTCCTACAGCCAGCTGAGGACTTATTTCGGGAATAATCAATGTATATGTACCTAAAAAAGGAGTGCTGGTACAATAATCAGCCCTCCCCCAATACCTACAAGACTTGCCAACACTCCTGCCAGCAGTCCGATAAGTAATAAGATAATTATCATTGCCATCAATCATACACTTCCTGTCTTTATAATGGGAAAGTCACCATTTTTTTCGTTTCTTTCTATATTGGATGCATTTTAACTTTTTTGCAAATGATTTAAAGATTTAGATTTCGTTTTGTTTGACCTATTGATTCTCAATCATGTAATTCTAATCACTTCAATTTTTTGAATTAAATGTACCTTGACTGTTTTATAATTTTTTCAGAATATTTAGTTGACACCAAAAATTGAAGCGGTTACAATTAATCTGTGTTTTTGAATGCGTATTCAAAAGTGTGACTGTGTTTTAATATCTCCTACCGTTGCATAAACAAAGCAAAACTGAAAGTTTAAAACTCATATCTTCCATTTGCCTTTTTTGAATGCGTATGCATATCTCAGGGGGGTACTTTTTGCAAAAAAGCTTGTTACAAGCATTGCAAATGACCTAGATGCATAGAGGTTGGACAAGTGTTAACCAATGACATCTAGATAATTCAATTTAATCATATACCATACGGAGGTCAACGATTATGGATACGGACGCTAAGGCGTGAAATACACAGTGGGGAAATGAGTGAACTAAAATGATAATCATTAAATATTAGGGGTGAAAACAATGACCACATGTGAAGGGAGCCTGTCAAAAACCACAATGAGCAAGTCATCGATCATTATACCTGTTTATAAGGCCCATCACTTACATGCTGAAAAACTTGAAAACAAGAAATGGATAACTGAAAGAATTATTCCCCTTTACTATCCATACAACTTTCAAAAGTGGGAGGTTCATTATAAATCTTTTTTTAAAAAGCCAAAGCTTGAAAAAAGAGTTGTTGCTTCTAATTTAATTAAAGGAGATTCTTCATTTGCGGATGAATGGCCTTCCTTCTCACTGGGTGAAGTCAAAGAGAATCAAATTATCCCAAGCAAAGTAGAAAAAAGCACATATCTGGCTAGTTCCCGGGAATGGTAAGGCGTTTCTACGTCCACTATGCGAGAGTTTGGAATGTGCCGAGGTGGAGTTGATAGAAGAAAAAACAGCCTATCTGCCTTATGAAGTATATCTGCAAAAGCATACAGGAAAGAATCAAACAAGAACAATGCTGTATGAGCCTGTTTCCGGACATGCAGAGAATTTGGATAAATATCCAGAAATTCATTCATTCTTTACTACGATAAGGGAGGATTAAGATCATGACTATGCTCTATTGGATTGTCACTCTCACTCTATCTACCTGGATCTTTATGTTTGTTTTATTATGGAAAACAAACCTGCTCGATGAAGACGAAAAAAAATAAAACACAGCACATCTAAAGGAGGTTATGCACCATGGACAGTACGATCGTTATGTACTCCTGGATTTTTATGGTTTTCTTTATAGGAGTCATGTTATATTTTGGGTGGGTCGGCATGAAAAGGACTGATAACGCCGATGATTTCGCAACAGCCCGTTCAACTTATGGCCCACTCACCATTGCATTAGTTATAAGCGCAGGTATTTCCAGTGGTTCTACCTTTATGGGAATGCCGGGCCTTGCATACGATATCGGGGCACCAAGCTTATGGTATCCCCTCTTGTACCCTATCGCCACTATTATAGGTATGGTGTTTGTGGCTAAAACTATTAAACGTTTTGGAGACCAGTTTGGTACAAGGACAATCCCTGAATTTATGGGTGAACGATTTAACAGTGATTTCTTACGAATTATTTTAACTGTTATTTCAATTTTATTAATCTTTTATGTTGTATCCCAATTTGTTGCCGCAGCAACCATGTTCCAAACTATGATGGGAATTGATTATGGTGTTGGCTTGATATTAACAGGGATCGTTCTTTCTGTTTACGTGTTCTTAGGCGGCTCTCATTCTGATATTTTAACTGATGCCATTCAAGGCTTTTTAATGCTTATTATTGCCGTAGTAGTCGTTGTCGTTTTTGTAATGGGATACGGTGTTGATGGCGGTTTTTCTGGTATGATAGATACAATAAATGAGAGAAAGCCTGAAGGCGGCTTTGATACTTTATTTATCCCTGGGCATGATACATATGGCGCTGCATGGCTTGTCATTCTTTTATTCATTGCCCATATACCTTTTAGTATTCTTCCTCATCTAGGAAACAAATTCATGGCTGTTAAATCAGGAAAAGATTTAAAGAAACTGATTATGTACTGTACAGTTATCGCCACTACTCTTCCATTAATGGCATTAGGTGGAATGCTTGGAATCGCTGTGATCGACCGGGAGCTAATATTAATCCTGACCAGGTGGTTCCAGTCCTGTTTAGTGAATTATTTCCGCCAATTATTGCAGCCTTTTTCGCTATTGCAGTTCTTTCAGCCATTATGTCAACATCTGACGGTTTAATCGTTTCATTAACACAATTACTTGCCAACGATATTTACAGAAAAACAATTGTACCAAGAAGCAATATTACAACTGAAAAAGCTGAAAAGGTAGAACTGATGATCAGCCGTTACGGAACCTTCGTAGTCATTGGTGCTGCGATCTGGATGGCATGGACACCGCCGCAATACCTGGCAGTATATCTATGGATCGGGATCGGGGCGATTGTTTCTGCTACTGCAGGGCCGCTTGTTATCGGTACTCTATGGAAAAGAGCAACAAAATCAGCTGCCATTATTTCTATGCTGGTTGGTACTTCTACCTACTGGATCGTCTACCTTGGTGTAGGACTCGACAACCCATTTGCCGCAGCTGGTATCGGAGTGCTTGTCAGCTTGACTCTTATGTTTGTTCTGTCTCTTGTCACTCCAAAACCGGCACAGCACGAGATTGATCGTGTCTTTAACCCGGGCAAAACAGAATCTTTATAGAGAGGAATTTGATTATGCATCAGTTTGTCTCTCCTATTAAAATATTATCTGGAGAAGGAGTTTTAAAGAATATTCCTCAAGAGCTTCAAAACTTTAACGCAGGTAACGTAATGATTTTTGCTGATCCTGGAATCATACAGGCAGGCATTTTAAGCAAACTGGAAGACGTGCTGAAAGATGCGAAAGTCTCCTACTCTATTTTCAGCGACCTAGTACCAGAACCGCCACTTGAAACAGGAAGAGAAGCGGTACAAGCATTAAAAGAAAGCAATGCCGATTTTGTGATCGGCATTGGAGGGGGAAGTTCCCTGGATGTTGCCAAAGCCGCCGCTGTCCTCTACGGCAATGAAGGAGAGCCGGGGGACTTCCTCAACCTTACCGGCAGCCGCGAGCTTGAAAACAAAGGGCTTCCTAAAATGCTTATCCCTACTACCTCAGGAACCGGGGCAGAAGTGACCGATATCTCTGTTTTTTCCTTAGAAAAAACAAAAGACGTTATTACTGACCCACTATTGTTAGCCGACGTGGCCGTATTAGATCCTGAACTCACGTATACAGTTCCGCCAAGAATAACAGCCTCTACAGGTGTTGATGCGTTAACTCATGCTGTAGAAGCCTATATTTCAGTTAATGCCACCCCCTTAACAGATTCGCTGGCTCTTGAGGCGGTTAGGCTGATTTCCAGAAATATTCGGACCGCCGTGTGGCATGGCAGTCACGAAGAGTCCAGAAATAAGATGGCGTGGGGAAGCCTTCTCGCTGGATTAAGCTTTTATAATGCTGGTGTATCGGGAGTCCACGCGTTGGCTTATCCATTAGGCGGACTGTATAAGATCCCCCACGGGGAATCAAATGCTGTCATGCTTCCTTATGTATTTGATTTTGTTTGGCCATCATGTATGGAAAAAATGACTGACCTTGCAGATGCATTAGGCGTAGACGCTTCACTATTAAGTACCCGAGAGGCCGCTGTGTCAGCCGTTCAGGCTCTGCAGGAGATCGTAAGAGATACAGGTATTCCTCAAACACTTGATAGGTTTGGAGTAAAAGAAGAAGACATACCTTTACTCGCTGAAGAAGGAATCAAGCAAAAGCGGCTGCTTCAAAGAAGCCCAAGACCCTACAGCCAGAATGATATTTTTCAAGTCTACCAGGCAGCCTACTTTGGTGAACTTTCCCTTGGGAAGTAAAAGCAAAAATTTACGAGAAAGCGGGGTTTCCTGCTTTCTCGATTACGTTTCTATCAGTGAAGAACATCGCTTTCCATTCTACAATTGACGGAACAAAATATTATGTATATTTTCCCAAGAAGATATTGACATATTTTCTAAACCTATTAAACTATAATAGTATAGGATTTTACATACCCCATTTAGGAATCTTTGTTCGACGACAAAGTAAAAACCCCTGCCGACAAACTGGCAGGGGTTTTTCTTATCTCTTATACTCCTCTTTCACATTGTCTGCACGTTCCTCCCACTCTATCGTTTTCTTTCCGATAAAAACCATGTGAGTAAAGCTAACATAATCTGACTGCCACTTACTTATTTTTGTCATAATGAACTCACACACCAAATAAGGAGGAATTATCGAAACATGAAACTGTCGGACTTGAAAAAGAGTGGACACGCCCCTTCGTTGTTTTCGGCCTTTTTGTACTTTGACATTAGCTTTATGATCTGGGTTTTATTAGGTGCTTTAGGAGCCTACCTGACAGCAGATTTTAACTTAACAGCAGGACAAGTCGGGCTTATTGTTGCGATCCCTATTCTAGCAGGATCGGTGTTCCGAATTATTATGGGTATTCTCACAGACCGCTTCGGTCCTAAAAAACAGCCATCGGTGGAATGATTGTAACAATGATACCTTATTCTGGGGATGGCTGTTTGGCTTTACAATTGCTGAATTGTACATGATTGGTATCCTGCTTGGTGTTGCTGGAGCAAGCTTCTCTGCTTCTCTTCCAATGGCAAGTCGCTGGTATCCTCCTCAACTGCAAGGTTTGGCAATGGGGATAGCAGGAGCAGGAAACAGTGGTACCCTTCTTGCTACATTGTTTGGTCCACGTCTTGCAGAGCTGTACGGCTGGAATGCTGTATTTGGTTTAGCACTTATCCCTTTAACTCTGGTTTTGATTTCATATATGTTTATCGCTAAAGAACCTCCTAATCAGCCAAAGCCAAAGCCTGTCTTAGATTATTTTAAAGTACTTAAGGAAAAAGACGCCTGGTATTTTTGTATCCTTTACAGTGTAACGTTTGGCGGGTTTGTCGGGTTGTCCAGTTTTTTAAGCTACTTCTTTGTTTCCCAATACGACTTAGCAGCTGTTCGTGCCGGCGAATTTGTAACGCTGGTCGTTGCTGCGGGAAGCTTCCTGCGTCCAGTTGGCGGATTGATTGCTGATAAAATCGGCGGTGTAAAGTTATTAACCTTCCTGTTTGTAGGGGTAGCAATCTGTATGCTCGGTGTCAGCTTCCTGCCTCCTTTAGCATTAGTAACATTGTTGCTCTTTGTTGGTATGGGATGTTTAGGAATGGGCAACGGAGCAATTTTCCAGCTTGTTCCTCAGCGCTTTCAAAAAGAAATTGGCATGGTAACAGGCATTGTTGGGGCTGCAGGCGGTGTTGGCGGCTTCTTCCTTCCAAATGTTCTTGGTACTTTGAGAGACCTTACTGGGACGTACGCCAGCGGCTTCATTGTTCTATCACTCACAGGTCTGTGTGCCCTTGGACTTCTTTTAATTGCACAGGCTGGCTGGAGAAGAGAATGGAAACTTGAAGGAAAATCTGTACAAATATAATCCTCTCTTCTTAATAAAGAAAGGCTGAATGTTGGTTCTCCTTCATTCAGCCTTTTTTGCTATTATTATGTTGGTTTTATTTCTTCTTTAATTCCCTTTCTTCTTCTTAACTTAATCTTTGGCAGTTTGCCGCCGGTAGGTTCTGGTTTTACTTCTCCTTTAAAGGCTTTCAACATGGAAAACGTCATGAAAAATAATATGATAGTTAAAGGAAAAGCGCTGACTATAATCGCAGTCTGCAATCCTTCAAGCCCTCCCGAAGCCATAAGCACTGCTGCCGATGCAGCTAACACAAAACCCCAACTGAACTTTACAACGTTTGGAGGGTTAATCCCTCCATTTGTTGTTTGCATTCCAAGCACAAAAGTAGCTGAATCAGCGGAGGTTATAAAGAATGTACTAATTAAAAATACAGTAATTATGGCCAGAATGGCTCCCAATGGAATTTGTTCATATACAAAAAACAAAGCGGTCTCCAGAGCCTGCTCAGAAACAGGAAGGCCCATTGTGTATTCATAGAATATCCCTGTACCCCCAAATACAGCAAACCAAAGAGTACAAACAACAGCAGGAATGATCAGCACCGCCACCACGAATTCTCTAACCGTTCTTCCTTTTGATACCCTTGCAATAAACGTTCCTACAAACGGTGCCCAGGCGATCCACCAAGCCCAGTAAAAAATGGTCCACCCTTGAAACCACTCGGCATCCCCTTCATTAAAAGGAGCAAGCCTAAGTCCCATGGCGGGAAGGTTTTGGATATAGCTCCCAAACGTGGTTGTAAACAGTTCCAGAAGAAATACCGTTGGACCGAGAAATAACAGGGCAAAGAACAATATTACTGCCAGAACCATATTCGTGTTGCTTAAATATTTAATTCCTTTTTTGATTCCAGTGCCTGCGCTAAAAATAAATAATAAAGTAACAACCGCAATAATAATCAGTTGTATCGTAAAGTTATTAGGGATACCTGTAAGGTAGCTCAATCCACCGTTTATTTGAGCAGCCCCTAACCCCAAGGAAGCACATACTCCAAATATGGTGGCAAATACTGCTACAATATCAATAATGACGCCAATTGGTCCTTTTACTCGGTCCCCAAGTAGTGGATATAGTGTAGAGCTAATTAACCCAGGGTATCCTTTTCTAAATTTAAAATAAGCAAGTCCAAGGGCTATCGTGGCGTATATGGCCCATGCATGAAATCCCCAATGCAAATATGTATACTGAAGACTCATGATTGCTGCGTCATCTGTTCCTCCCGCTATCATAGGCGGACTGACAAAGTGTGAAATCGGTTCAGATACCCCAAAAAATAACAGTCCTATTCCCATTCCTGCACTAAATAGCATGGCGATCCATGTTGGGCGGCTGAACTCTGGTTTGTCTTCATCTTTTCCAAGCTTGATCTTCCCGTACTTGCTGATGATTAAATAAAGAGCAAATAGTAAAAAGAATGTTGCTGCTATTTGATAAAACCAGCCAAAGTTCTCCAGGAAAAATGCAAGGGCTGTATCCATGGCGGCTTCTAGCTGACCTGGCAAAATAACACCCCACAACACAAAACCAAGCGCAATAACCATTGATATCCAAAAAACGCTTGTTACTTTAGACATTACAAAGCTCTCCTTTCATCCTCTTCCCTAGCGTTTGATTATTAAGAAGAGCTTATACATGCATATATATTTTTTTCCATGTAACAAAAATATGATAATTTTATGTGTTGAAGCTGAAAAGAAGAGGAATAGAAAAAAAGCAGTCCATATTATTGGGGTGAGTGGTTTTGAGACAGGAATTTTTAAAACAGTACGGCAAGTACCTTGTGACAATCGGTATTTTGATTCTTTTATTTATGGTGTTAACACAGCTTTTGGCAAGTGAACTAAACCCTAATCTACTTCAGCAATTTGACTTTGCAATCATTACCTGGGTTCAATCATGGATTACACCACTTTTAACAGACTCATTTAACGCGATTACTTATTTGGGATCTGTTCAAGCTTTGATCATTTTGGTGATAATTACGTCACTTATGTTGTTTATTTTTAAGAAGACCTGGGAAGGTATTCTTTACATCTTTACCGTCGCAGCGGGTGGAGGACTCAACTGGCTGCTAAAATGGATTATTCACAGAGAACGTCCGGACATCAACCCCCTTGTAGTGGAGTCTGGATACAGTTTTCCGAGCGGACATGCGATGATGGCTATCATTGCATACGGAATGCTGGGATACTATTTTGTTTTGTTTCTTCAAAGTAAAGCAGCCAAGTCAATAACAGTCATTGCTTTCACTATCTTAATATTCCTCATTGGTCTAAGCCGTATCTATTTAGGGGTTCATTACCCAGTGATGTAATTGCCGGATATGCTGTCGGCGGTGCATGGCTTGGTGCTTCTATCATTGCTTTAGAAGTCCTTTTGCGCAGAAGAGAGAGTTCGAGACATTCAGCAGAGAGATCAGTCATCCCACCAGGATAATTTTTTAATAAAAAGGATGGGCCGTGGTTTATTCACTCATGGCCAATCCTTTTTACTTACCCGCCTGAAAGAAACAAAACCCCGTACGCAATTGAAATAACAATAACGATAGCAGGGTGAACCTTCCATTTCTCCAATAAAAAATAACTTCCGACAAGCAAAATAATAGTATGAAGGATACCGCCGCCTTCTACAGAACCAGCTAAAAATTGAATAGTTAATATTCCCAGTAAAACGGCAATGACCGGCCGCACATATTGCGTCAGTCTTTTTACTTTTGGTGAATCCTTATGTTTATATAGCAATCCAACCAAGGCAATCATCATGACAAGAGAAGGGGCAATGGTTGCAAATAAACCAACTCCGGCACCTAGCCAGCCTCCTACCTCATACCCAATGAATGCTGCCATTTTTGTAGCAATAGGACCTGGGAGGGCGTTACCGATGGCAAGAACCTCACTAAACTCCTGAACGGTCATCCACTCATACCGTTCCACTACCTCATATTGTATGAGCGGAATGGAGGCCGGACCGCCGCCGTAACCTAATATTCCCGGAAGGAAGAAGGCTATAAAAATTTCTACATATATCATTCTTCTTTTCCTCCTTCCCTGCCCTTAATCTTCTTCTCTAAAGGGTCTCGTTTAATCAGAGCAGCAATAATTAAAATGACAATAAGAATAGCTGGATGGAAATCAAACACGCCAATGATAACTATCCCAATAAGCAACAGTAGTCCTGCGAACTTCCACCCTAAATCTGAGTGGGACTTAGTGACAAAGTTTTTAGTCAGTACAGCCATCATCACTGTCACTACAGGGAGAACACCATTTGTTAAGCCTGTTACCCAGGGAGCATCCTGAAAATTTGCAAGAGCCGCAAAAAAAGCAATCATCATTAATGCAGTAGGCATAACAATGGCAATCACTCCATTTATTGCTCCAATAACACCACCGACAGAAAAACCTATGTATCCAGCAAGCTTCGTTACTATCGGACCTGGCAGTGTATTTCCCAACGCTAATATATCTCCAAATTCATCTTCAGACAGCCATTTGTAATGATCCACAACTTCTTTATAAACGAGTGGGATAGAAGCAGGTCCGCCCCCATAGCCAAGGATTCCCACCCGGAAAAAAGCGAGGAATATCTTCATTTGTAGCAACTTTCTCACTCCCCTTTTTCTTGATGTTCTTTTGTACTCATAGTAGCACATTTAACCTAACTTATGTATATTTATATTTACCAATCCAAACATTATGGTAATTAAATTTATATTTTAATTTCTTTTTGATAATTCTCTTGTTATACTGTTTATACTATTTGTTATTGGAAATTGTTGTTATGCTGCAGTAACCCCAGCTTAGCTTTGTACTGCTCTTTTACCCTAAAGAGCAACTCACTTCACTTGTTTTCCAAGTGCCGTCAGCTTTGTCAAAACCCTATTACCTTGCAGAAATGTAGGTGAAAATCATGGAATTAGATTCGATTGATAAAAAAATATTAGAATGCCTGATTGAAAATGGACGTATGTCTTATGTCGATATTGGCAAGCGCTTAAATATATCAAGGGTTTCCGTGCGTGACCGTGTGCAGGTTTTACAGGAAAAAGGAGTGATTGAGAAGTTCAGTGTCGTCATTAATTCTGAGCTTGCCGGCAAAGCTGTTTCCGCTTTTTTTGAAGTAGACTGTGAGCCTTCCCACCTTGTATCGGTCGCAGAAGCTCTTGTTGAAAACCCCAGCGTAGCCAGCTGCTATCAAATGACAGGTCCGAGCACCCTTCATATGCATGTGTTAGTCGAAAACTTCACCCGGCTTGAACAATTTATTAATGAAGAATTATATGAATTAAACGGAATTACAAGGGTCGAGAGCCATATATTATTACGAAGGTTTAAAAGCAGGACAGGACTTAAATTATAAAAACAAGGGATGTAGAGGAAAAAATACCTACATCCCTTGTTTTTTATTCATCGTAATCCTTTGGATAATATTGTTGATATTGCTTAAAACTACAACTGATAATTCTGGCTGGCAGGAGAGGATGACAGTGAAAATTACTTCAGTAAGAAAAAAGCTGAAAAAACCAGAAAGCAGTCAACAGTCCTCTGATGATACTAACAATTTATCTACCTCTCTTGATAAAAATGTTCAAACTATAACTGAAGCTTTAGGATCAAGCGCTGATATCATTTTTAGGCACTTCACCTTTAAAAAAGGCTATCATATGAAGGTTACGGTAATTTATACGGACGGGTTGATCAATGATAACACCGTCCAAAACAACATTTTGGATAATTTAATGGTAGAAACTAAGAAAACTTCTTCCATTCCGCCTCATGTGGACCTGTTTGAATACTTGCACCATTCTTTCCTAAGAAGCGGCGAGCTAGATATTGTTGAAAATTTTGACGACCTTTATAATAACGTTCTTTCAGGAAACACACTTATTCTCTTAGACCATTATGCTAAATGTTTTGCTATTGATACTAGAGGCTGGCAGGAACGCGGGCTTGAAGAACCGACTACTGAAACAGTTGTCAGAGGGCCAAAAGAAGGTTTTAACGAAACGTTAGAAACAAACCTGGCGTTGATTCGGCGTCGTATTAAAGATCCTAATCTTTGGATAGAAAAAAAAATAATCGGAAAAAAATCTCAAACAGATGTAGCTATAGTGTATCTCAATAATGTGGTCAGTGAAAACGTTGTACATGAAGTAAAAACGAGAATAGATGGAATTAACATTGATGCTGTCATAGAAAGCGGACAGTTGGAGGAATTAATACATGATGGCTATTACACACCTTTCCCTACGATCTACAACACTGAAAGGCCCGATACTGCCGTTGCAGGCTTATTAGAAGGCAGGGTTGCTATTGTTGTAGACGGGACTCCATTTGTTCTATTAGTGCCTGCCCTATTCACTCAATTTTTTCAATCACCACAGGATTACTATTTTCAATTCGATATTTCTTCATTTTTACGAATCTTGCGCTATGTATCCTTTTTTCTATCCTTATTAGTTCCGTCTGTTTACATAGCCTTAACTACCGTTCATCAGGAAATGCTCCCTACCCCGTTGTTAATCACACTTACGGCCCAACGGGAGGGTGTTCCCTTCCCCGCTGTGGTGGAAGCTTTCTTAATGGAATTAACCTTTGAAATATTAAGGGAAGCCGGAGTAAGAATGCCGAGAGCCGTAGGATCAGCCATTTCCATTGTAGGGGCTCTCGTCATTGGGCAAGCAGCTGTTGAAGCAGGATTCGTGTCTTCAGCTATGGTGATTGTCGTAGCAATCACAGCAATAGCTAACTTTATCATGCCAAATTACAACATGTCGATTCCGGTACGGCTATTACGGTTCGCTTTTATGATCATTGCTTCCGTGCTAGGCTCATAGGCATTCTCTTTGGGTTAATTGCGTTAACCATTCACTTATGTAAGCTTCGATCCTTTGGTGTTCCTTATATGGCACCTTTAACTCCTTTACAGGGAGAAGAGCAGAAAGATACAATCCTCCGCCTGCCATGGTGGACATTAAAGACACGTCCTGGCTTTATGTCGAAGAAGAATGTGTTAAGAAATGAAACACCAAAACCCCAGCCTGAATCACCTAGTAATTAGAAGCAATGAGGAGGCGTTGGAAATGGGGAGAAAATGCTTCACGCTTTTGCTTTGTTGTTTCTTGCTCTTACCTCTGGCTGGCTGCTGGAATGCCAAAGAGCTTGATGAGTTATCTATCGCTTCAATGATCGCCATTGATAAAACGGACGACACTTATGAAATCACAGCACAAATTATTAACCCCGCCCAAAACGTGGAGGAAGAGCGGACAGATCGGGCACCGGTAGCCACGCATAGAGTAACAGGTGCCTCTGTCTTTGAAGGGTTGCGTGGGTTAACCACTGATATTCCTCGAAAGCTTTATTTGGCGCATATCAGAGTCATCGTCATTAGTGAGAAGATCGCCAAGGAGGACTTTGCTGAAGTATTGGACTTCTTTTTCCGTGATCATCAAGTAAGGACTGATTTTTTTGTCGTTATCAGCAGAGACCAACAAGCAAAGGAAATATTAAAGGTGTTAACTAGAGTGGAAGAAATTCCTGCAGAAAAGGTATTTTCCTCTATCACTTTTTCTGAAGAAAATTGGGCTCCCACCAAAGGAATGCAAATCGATGACATTGTGGAACAGCTGGTACTTGATGGGGATAACCCTGTAGTAACTGGTATAAGGGTTGTTGGCGATAAGGAGATAGGCGGTAGCAGAGAACATGTGGAAAGCATTGAAACCCAGGCAGTGCTGAAGCTTCAAAACCTGGCTGCATTTCGGGAGGGAAAACTGGTCGGCTGGATGACGGAAGATCAAAGCAAAGGCTATAACTATATCCGCGGCAATGTGCAAAGCACCTTAGGTGTGATTCCCTGTAAGGATGGCGTACTTACCTTTGAAGTGATCCGTTCAGAAAGCAACATTGAGGCAAAGGTGATTAACGGCAAACCTCAGATAGACGTTATCATTTCCACAGAGGGCAACATCGCTGAAGTCACTTGTGCCATTGATTTATCTGACCCTCACACTATTGAAAAACTTGAAAAAGAGATAGCTGATGATATTAAGACAATATCCATGGATTCGATTGCCCGGGCACAAACTGATTTTAGAAGCGACATTTTTGGGTTTGGAGAACACATCCGCAGAGATGATCCTGCCTACTGGAAAAGTGTAAAAAATGATTGGAATACTCAATTTGAAGATCTACATGTAAATGTTAACGTCGATTTCTCCATTCACCATACAGGCACATTGACTGAATCCTTTATTTATGAAAAGAAAAAATAATAATCCTGTGGTTTTATCCAAGAGGGAAGGAGAGGAAGGATGCAGAAAGCTCGAATTGGATTAATACAGCTGTTTTTTTTAATGGCCCTTTTTCAGTCCGGAAGTGCTGTCATCGTTGGAGTAGGCATTGATGCTAAACAGGATGCCTGGATTGCAATTCTTTTAGGAATGGCTGCAGGCATGCTTTTATTTTTAATGTATGCCTACTTGTTCACTCAATATCCGGAGCTCCCCCTTTCCAAATATGCAGAAAAAATCCTTGGAACCTTTTTAGGGAAATCTGTAGGTTTTTTGTATGCTCTTTACTTTTGTTATATAGGGGCGCGAGTCCTACGGGACTTTGCTGACTTAGTCATCATTGAACTGATCCCGGAAACACCAATGTTTGTTATCTCTTTACTGATGATCCTCGTTGTTATCTATGGATGCTATGCCGGCTTTGAAGTAATAGCCCGGACCTCTGAAATATTCTTTCCAATCGTTTTTGTGATAGCGTTAGCTTTTGCCATCTTCGTTTTAGTAGGTGACTTACCAAACGTAAAGCACCTCCAGCCTGTCCTGGAAGATGGGTGGACAAATGTTTTTTCTGTAGTCTTCCCCTTGCTTATCGCATTTCCTTTTGGGGAGTTAATCGCTTTTACTGCGCTTCTCCCTTATGTTAGTCAGTACAAGAACAACATTGTTATCAAGGTTGGCTTAGGAGCCATCCTGTTCACTGGTTTATTTCTCTCCCTGCTTATGAGTTTAATCATTGCCGTTATGACCCCTGAAATTACTCAATACTCAGCTTTTCCGTTACTTGATGTGGTAGAAAAAATAAACATCAGGGACTTCATTCAGCGCATCGACCCTGTTGCTGTCGTAATTTTACATGTCGGTGGTTTTTTTAAAATTGTAATTTTTGCTTACGCAGCTATTGTCAGCTTATCTACAGTCTTT
Source organism: Thalassobacillus sp. C254 (assembly GCF_001310615.1). Lineage (NCBI taxonomy): Bacteria > Bacillati > Bacillota > Bacilli > Caryophanales > Bacillaceae > Thalassobacillus > Thalassobacillus sp. C254. The sequence continues at coordinate 34,902 of NZ_BAXQ01000029.1, forward strand.
AACACCGAAGAGAAAAAAGGATGGGTCACCTATACAGTAGCGGGCATGATTTATATACCATCATTAATCATTGCCGATAATACGATCGAACACTTTCAAGTAGGGCTTGAATGGGTCCCTTACTACCTGCATATTCCTTTTCAAATAATAATCCCCCTTTTGTTAGCTGTCATTGTTGTAATGAAGAACTTCTTCAGCAGAAAAAAAAGTAATCAATCAGCCAGCTCCTAGCCCTTTCATTTAACAAAGAAAAAAACCCGAAAAGATGGGCTTTTCGGGCTTAAATAGTATATATTAGCTTACGGTTGTTTCTAAATCTTCCACAGGCTTTTCAAGGTATTTTGTATCCTTGCGCGCATTAAATCGATCTGCCTTTTCCACTTTCACGGCAATATTATAATCTGGCATGCCGGCAAACTTCTCATAGCGGCCTTTCGGAAGGAGGAAGTTACCTTCTGGGAAATGAACACCCAGGTTTCCTCGCGCAATATCTGCAAACCTTGCACGCCCCTGGAATACACCAAACTGATTGTATGCGACAATACCCTCGCCCTCTTCTACACTAAGCTCTTTGGCATCTTCTTTGTTTATGAGTACGTCATATCTTTCTGCCTGGTTAAATGGATCTGTTTCTTTATACACCATAGAGTTAAACTGCTTTCCTCGTCTCGTGGTGATATAAAAGTCTCCTGGTTTTTTATTTAAGTTTGGAATGTCCACAGTAATTAAGTTACCCTTTCCATCAGGTGTTGGACAGATTCCATCCTCACATAACCATGCGCCTCCCCATTGGAACACGTCCCCTTGTTTTTTCAGGTGCTGAACTCCATCATAGCTTGGGTTTGCCTTCGCAATCTCATCACGTATTTGCTGACCGTCTTTAAAATCAACCAAATGAGCTGTTTCCGGTTTCACGCGTTTGGCTAAATCAACGTAAATTTTCCACTCCGCACGAGCTTCTTCAATTCTATTTTTATTCCCTTCGATTTCAGGCGAGAAATAAACCATTCTTTCTGTTGAGGTAGAGGTTCCTCCCCCCTCCTGCTCGTAACGTGTCTTTGCAGGAAGAACGATGACAGCTTCCTTCGCGTCTACAAGCGTGGAGGTATTTAATATAATATCCTGGTGAACCCTGATGTCCAGTTCAGATAATGCCTTTTCTACAAAATCAGGCTCAGGCATTGTCTCAAGGAAGTTACCACCAGATAAATAGTAAAGCTTTATTTTTCTTTCGTGATCTTCTGGAAGAACAATATTCTCAAGGGTAACACCAACAATATCTCCCTGCCATTTTGGAAGGTCAAAGCCCCACAGCTTTTCAATTCTCTCAATGTTATCTCCTTTAAAATCGCCTCCCGGAAGAACGAATGGGTCTGCTCCCATTTCACCGCTTCCTTGAACAGAGGAGTGTCCTCTAAATGGCATTAAGCCATTGTACTTACGACCCAGGTATCCACGTAACAAGGCAAGGTTTGCCACTTGAGAGATGTTATCTGTAGCAAAAGAATGCATCGTTAAACCTAGTGCCCATGCGAACACTGCATTTTTGCTGTTGGCAAGGAGCTCGGCCAGTTCAATAATTCTTTCTTTACTCACACCTGAGGACGTTATGATTTCTTCCCAGGACTGCTCTTCTACTTTAGTTTTAAGCTCTTCATACCCATTTACGTGCTCATTTACAAACTCATGGTTAACCGCGGAACCGTGCTCGGCTTTTTCCATCTCAAACCAATGCTTCATAATGCCATGCATGAAGGCGATATCTCCGCCTATATTCACTTGGTAAAAGTCGTCTGCTACTTTCGTGCCAAACAGAGCTGACTCTGTTACTGAAGGGACCCAGTACTCATCCATAGAAGGCTCTCGGTACGGGTTCACGACGATAATTTTCGTACCTTTTTTCTTAGCTTCAAGCATGTATTTAGTAGAAACCGGTGAAGCATTTGAAGCCACGCTTCCCCAGAACAAAAGAACATCTGTGCCGATCCAGTCTTGATAATTTGCTGTCGAAGCTCCTACCCCTACAGAGCGTTTTAATGCCGTTTTACTTGGTGAATGACAGATACGAGATGCATTGTCTATGTTATTGGTTCCTAAAAAGCGAGAAACCTTTGCTCCTACATAATAAGATTCATTGGTGATCCCTCTAGATGTTAAATAAAACGCGTATTGCTTTGGATCCAGCTTTTTCATCTTCGAAGCAACCATATCCATTGCTTCATCCCACTCAATTCGGGAGAATGTTCTTTCTCCTGGCCGGCGGATAAGAGGATAAGGGATACGTCCAAGCTTCCGCAGCTCAGTGCTTGAATACTTTCTTAATTCATCTATGTCAGAATGAAGGATTTCTTCTTTGATGGCAGGCATCGTATTTAAACGGAGAACGTTAAATCTTGTGGTACACATATGCGGGCCTGTTAACGTTTGGTCATACAGACCTGATACTCCTAAGGCACAGCCGTCGCAGACGCCCTTTGTGATGATGTTTGCTGCATACCCCAGGTTATCTTTGTTCTCCCACATTGTTTTAAATGAATCACGGATATGTTTTGGTTTTACTTTTCCAAGTCCAAAGGGCACAGGACTTACCCAGTGCTCCGGTGCTGGCTTTTTTGATTTCTTCATAGGGCCGTTATGCTTCGTATTCCCCATTGATAACACTCCTTTTATCTTTCGGATCTTTAATGTCACTATATGTTTTCTTATAAAAAACCACCGTACACTTTAGAAAACTAAAATGCTACGGTGGTTAAGTCTTTAACAGGGACGCTGCCAAGTGCCAAACCTCAATATTTAATTCGAAAATTTCTCTTCAAGATTTTCATCAAACACAAAGATTGACATTCCTTTGTCCTGTTCTATATCGATGTCAACAAACAGTTCAACAAACCTGCATCCCAGGAATTCCTCCATCTCACGTGGAGGGTTTTTGCGATACATATCCTTTACCATCTCTGTTCGTGCAGCCCGAAGCATTTGTTTTCCTTCATCAGCACTCGCAATAAACCTCTCAATTGGGGATAAATTCCCTTCCATTTCACATATTGCCCAGTTCTTGCAAAAGGTTGTACTAATTTTACTGGGCCCTTTACCCATATGCTTTTTCCGAAACGACCTGACTAAGTTACTAAATTCAGCCTCATATTTACCCATCATTCTCCAACCTTTTTACAGTTTATTATAGTAAAAGGGTAGATGTCTGACTGTCAATTGTCAACTTGCGAGCTTTTGCTCCTCGTTTTGCTGTCTCAGCTGTTTAATATCAACTCGAATCGCAAGAGAAACGATTAAAGCTAGAATAAACATTCCGCCAAAGATATACAGTGTAGCTGCGTAACTTTCAGTTGCCTCACGCACGTAGGAAGCAAGAAGGGGACCAACCAGTCCTGCACAAGCCCAGGCTGTTAAAATGTAACCATGAATCGCTCCAAGCTGCTTTGTTCCAAAGATGTCGCCAATATAAGCAGGAATTGAAGCGAAACCGCCGCCGTAGCAAGTCATAATTAAAAATAAGATAAGCTGGAAAGCCAAAGCATGGGTCACTGATGGAAGCATCATAAATGTTACAATCTGAATGGCAAAGAAAGCAGTATAGACATTCGGGCGTCCAAGATAATCTGAAATAGAGGCCCATCCTAATCGGCCTGCTCCGTTAAAGAAGCCCATGATACCAACCATCGTTGCAGCTGCTGCGGCAGATAGTCCCGCAATTTCCTGTGCCATAGGGGAGGCAATAGCAAGGATGGCAATCCCGCATGTTACATTGATGAAAAGCATGACCCATAAATACCAGAAACGTCTTGTTTTTACTGCTTCATTTGCAGTGAGCTGAGCAAGGTCTGGAGCTGCTTTCTTATTAGCATTCCCCACACCCTCCATGTAACCTTTTGGTGGTCTTTCAAGGTACAAAGCTGAGGCAAGCATTATGACAAAATAAGAAACACCCAGAATATAAAATGTGCTGGCTACACCGACTGAGTCAATTAACGTGGCCATGATCGGACTTGCAATCATGCAGCAAAGCCAAAGCCCATAATTGCTAAGCCCGTTGCCAATCCCCTGCGGTCAGGGAACCATTTCACCAGTGTGGAAACTGGAGTAATATAGCCCACTCCAAGACCGATTCCTCCTAATACTCCGTATGTAAGATACAATAGCCCAATAGATTCTACAGTTACTGCAAATCCTGAACCAACAATTCCAATTCCAAAGAATGTCGCTGAAACAAGTCCTGAAGCCCTTGGACCATACTTCTCAACGAAGTGACCCATAAAAGCTGCAGACAGTCCTAAAAATGCAATCGCTATACTAAAGGTTAAAGAAATCGCACTTAAGCTCCATCCGTACTCTTCCGCTAAGGGATTGGTAAATACGCTCCATGCATACACTGAACCAATTGAAATATGAATTCCAACAGCTGCCAGCGCTATGAGCCAGCGATTTTTTGTTTTCCCCATTGTTCCCCACTCCTTCTCCAAATAAAAAACCGCTGCTATTACTTCCCAGGATTAAAAAATCCCAAAAAGAAACGCAACGGTTAGTTTCACGCAGGTTCGCTGCTCTGAAATACCAACAGTAATCGCTTTTTATATCCGTAATTGCAGCAACTAAAATCGATGACAGGGCCGCTATCTCGTATCTTAATTGTTACAATTTCTTGAATTCATATAAATAATACCGCCTTTTGAAAGCAGTTTCAATAGTTTTTCCGAAGAAAAGTTCAATTTTTATACACATTATTAAAAAGGGTGCCTGGCACCTGACAAGTTTGTAACATTTTTGTAATATAAAGGAGAAAAAGGATAAGGGTTGTGTCTTCCTGAAGAATCTGTTTATAGTGTAGCCAGGAGATATGGTTCCTTGTCAGGTGCCACATATGGTCTATATAAAGAGGTGAAATATTATGCCCCAGGAAATGAGCTTAAAGAGGTCTATCGTGAAATACCGGGACCAGGATTTTCATAATCTTGAGGATGACATTGTCACGGAGTTTCCCTTAACCATCCACGTCAATAATGAAGAGTTTGCTACCATGGTATGCACACCAGTTAATCTGGAAGAAATGGTGGCAGGTTTCTTAGCTTCTGAAGGAGTTATCAGGTTGAGGGATGATATAAACAAGCTTTCCATTGATGAAGAAAAAGGATTCGCGTATGTAGAGCTTCATCATCAAAATATCATGAACCAGCAAATGTATTCCAAACGCTTTATTGGCTCCTGTTGTGGAAAAAGCCGTCAATTTTATTTTCATAATGATGTAAAAACAGCGAAAACGTCTACAGTGGAGACAACGATCACAGCGGAGCAATGCATCAGCCTTATGAGGGAAATGCAGGAGAGCAGCCATGTATTCAAGGGGACAGGCGGAGTGCATAATGCAGCTATCTGTACTCAAGAAGAAATGATTGTAAGCCGTACTGATATCGGCAGGCACAATGCTCTTGATAAATTATACGGCCACTGCCTGCTAAATAAGATACCAGTTCGCGATAAAATTCTTGTTTTCAGCGGCCGAATTTCGTCAGAGGTATTAACAAAAGCAGCAAAAATAGGCGTTGGTATTGTTTTATCCAAGTCTGCTCCTACTGACCTGGCTATAAAACTGGCGGAAGACTTAAATATCACTGCAGTTGGATTTATCCGCGGCAGCTCGTTTAATGTGTATTCTCATCCATCCCGGATTGTTTTAAAATAGCATGTAAATAGTAAAAAGAAAGGTGATATTTATGGGTTCTTGTAATATCGATCATTCTGTTGAGGATGTTTTTAAAAAGCTTTCAGATCAAAAGGAGTTTCTTCCAGGTGAGTTGTACAAAGGGAGCAAGGATTTCCTTAACAGTCATCCTGATCAGCCTTCCCTCAACGAGCTCTTTCATTTATTGAAAAAATACGATTTGGCTTCAGAAGAAGAAAGACAGGAACGAGATGGCAAGCTTCGTTCCTTGCTAAGAGCATAACATGCAAAACCCCAAGCCTCCTTTAAGGTAAGGCTTGGGGTTTTATTATCCTCCGCTTACTGGAGGTATAAATGCGATGGTATCTCCTTCTTGGACAACTTCATCGTCATAGGCATATTGCTCGTTAATTGCTGTCATTGTATTTTCCAGCCCCACTGCGTATTCTTCTTGAAGCCACTCTTTTAAATGACTGACTGTTGATCCTGCTTTTTCCACCTCTACCTGGTCCTTGCCGATAACCTCCTGCAGTCTTGCAAATAAGAGGATCTTAATCATGATTTTCTCCTTTCTCAGGTGCGCCTTTCGGATATGGGGTCTGCTCAAGCTGATCCCCTACCCACTCTGTACCGTCCTCCCAATACTCCTTTTTCCAGATAGGTACTATTTGCTTGATTCTCTCCATAGCGTACTCATTTGCTTCATAAGCCGCTTTCCGATGGGGAGTGGAAACGGCAATCACCACTGCCACATCTGTGATTTCGAGCATCCCAACTCTATGAGTAATAGCAATGGTTGAACCGGGCCATTTTTCCTGAACCTCTTTCCCAATATCTTCAAGCGTCTTAACTGCCATCGATTCGTACGCTTGATATTTAAGCCGAAGGGTTCGTTTTCCATGGGTAAGCTCGCGCACTGTTCCAATAAAAGTAGCAATTGCTCCGCAGTCTCTCCGGACTACCTTATCGATGACTCCTTCTATGGAAAATGATTTGTCCGTCACTTCAAAAAGCTTGTCTGCCATGTTAATCCTCATTGTATCTAGAATATATTTGATATATTGCTCTTGTGCTTCAATCGGGAAAGTCTTTACGTTCTCAATATCAACCGGTGTCCATACCACAGCACATAGAACGTTCGTTACGTTTTCAAGTAATGATAAATCTTCACTGTCTCTTATTAGGACAACTTTTGGATAATCTTCGGCTTTATACCCTTCAACCAGAATAACATCGGGCTGAAAATACTGGTACAACTCAATAAGATTTTCAAGGGACCACTTCGAACGGACACCCTCCATCTGAAGAACTCCCTGACCTTCTACTACTGTAAAAGAAGCGCCGGCCAGACGGTGCCGACGGCTGTCTTTTGATGTTATTTCAGTGTCAGGCTTTCCTCCATGACCGTGGTGCTTTATTGTAGCTATCTCCATCCCGTCAGCCGAAGCAGCTTCTATCAGCTTTTCGACCAGGGTTGTTTTTCCACTATTTTGGTAACCGACTATCTGTAAGACTGGACAATGTTGGTCCACGGCCATTCACTTCCCTGAAAATCTTCTAGAAGCAGAACGTCAACGATCATTCCCTGCTCATAACCTCTTGTACCACCAGGGAGAACAATTAGTGCATCTGCTGCAGCAAGCGAAGTAACAACACCCGATTTATCAAGCCCCGAAGGAAAAACAAGGAGCTTATTTTCCTCGTACTCTATCTTAGCTCTAATGAAGCGAGTAAATGGGTTAGGCTTTGGAAAGTCAGCCCCCAGTGCTGCTTTAGTTTTTCGTAAATGAGGCGCTCTGCGGTAAAAAGCGGTATGAAGAACTGGCCGCACAAATAATTCAAACCCTACGTAACAGGCTGAAGGGTTTCCAGAGAGACCATAAATAAATTTACCATCTGTGTGGGCTACAGTGGTTACACTTCCAGGACGCATCGCTATTTTATTAAACAGCACTTCAGCCCCCAGAGCTTTAAAAATTTCAGGCACGTAATCATAATCGCCGACCGAAACTCCTCCGGTGGTAATTAACATATCCACTTTGGATAATGCTTCTTTCGTTACCTGCAAACATGCCTCAAAATCATCTTCAAACTTCCCAAAATATTCAGCTTCTCCTCCCGCTTTTTCAATTTGGGCGAGAACCATATAAGCGTTGCTGTTACGGATCTTCCCTGGAACCAGCTCTTCCTCCACTTCCAGAAGCTCACTTCCTGTGGCAATCACTCCCACAACAGGTTTTGCGGCAACAGGGACTTCTTTATAGCCAAAAGTGGCAAGCAAAGCTGATACTCCGGGATTAATATAGGAGCCTTTTTCAGCTAACACTGTTCCTTTTTTCGTATCTTCTCCTTGAAAAGAGATATTGTCACCCTTTTGAAAAGTACGTTTAATATCGATTAGAGGGTTGTCCTTCTCTCCATGTTCCTTCACAAGCTCCAGCATAACAACGGCATCACAGTCTTTCGGAAGCTGAGCCCCCGTCATAATGCGTACAGCTTGAAAAGGCTTCACCTTATCTTCAAATAAAGAACCTGCACCGATCTCACCGACAACTTCAAAAGTGACAGGATGATCACTGCTTGCATTTTTAGTATCTTCTGCACTAATGGCAAAACCATCGTAAGGAGAGCGGTCAAAAGAAGGCACATCATGGTCAGCAATTAAATCCTCTGCCAGATAGCGGCCATGGGCTTCCTCGATCGGAACCATCTCTTTTTTCCCTTTCTTGGCTAAGTCCATTACTTTGTTTACAGCATCTTCTACTGGTATGGGTTTCCTTTTTTCTACCACGGTCTTTCCCTCCTCTAACTAAAAAGGGGCAGTGGCTACCCCCCGATATAAGACATTTCTATTTTCTTTCGGTTATTTACCGTCTCTGCCGTCCGCTCTTCAGAATACTTATCAGTTCTCTTCTTCCAGATGTCAGTTAAATAATTACTGATTTCCCGATTACTGGCTCCGGAGCGAATATATTCTTTAAGATCATGGCCTTCTTCAGCAAAAAGACAAGTAAAGAGTTTTCCATCTGCTGAGATTCTGGCTCTTGTACAATTTCCACAAAAAGTATCTGAAACAGAAGAGATAAATCCTACTTCTGCTTTCGATCCTTTATATCTATACCTTGAAGCAACCTCGCCTAAATAATCCCTTTCTAAGATTTCTAAAGGCGCGATCGCAGAAACCTTCTCCATCAGCTCTTTTTTTGTAACCACTTGTGAAAAGTCCCAGCCATTTGTTGTGCCGACGTCCATGAATTCTATAAACCTAAGGGTTATACCCTTATCTTTACAATAGGAAGCTAGCTTTACTACTTCGCCATCGTTAACTCCCTTTTTTACCACCATGTTTACTTTTACATGCAGCCCCGCAGCCAAAGCTGCATCAATGCCTTTTAAAACTGCTGATGGCTTTACTTTTCTTCCATTCATATGCTGAAATATTTCAGTGTCCAAAGCATCAAGACTTACATTCACACGCATGAGGCCGGCTTCTTTCAGTGCAGGAGCCTGCTTTACTAAATGAACGCCGTTTGTTGTTAATGCTATATCTTCTATTCCTGAAATGGCTGACAACTTTTCAATCAGGCTGGAACGTTTTTGCGCAGCAAAGGTTCTCCTCCTGTCAGACGGAGCTTTTTCACACCAAGCTTCGTAAATTCCGTTGTTAGTCTGACAATTTCATCAAAGGAAAGAAGCTCTTCCTCAGGCAGGAAAGCATAGTCTTCTCCGAATATTTCTGCAGGCATACAATAGGAACAGCGAAAGTTACATTTATCCATTATAGAAATCCGCAAATCTTGCAGCGGACGATAGTACTGATCACTGACTTCTCTGGCTGCCACGCTTATCCCTCCTGCTTAATTAAAAGGATGAAAATCCTGCAATAAATGTTTGCTGCTTTATGAATTCTGTTAAAATCACATTAAGATTGGCAATCGTTACTAGCATTATTGACTTATTCTAACACAAAAAGAAAGGTGATTTCACAATATGCACCATTCTAATGGTGTAATCAATGAAATCATTCTTCAGCTTGTGTACTGAACATTACTTACAACTTACAATATGAATAGCAAATCAGACAATAGCGGTCAAGCTGTTCACCTTGTGATCCATATGACAAATCATCATTTTATTGAGTATCAAATAATAAATCAGAATCTGCAGGCCAAGCAATCCTCCTTCACGATGCCGCCTGAAGATTAACAAGAACATGTGGCCTTTTTGATCGATCTTAACCGGAAATTACATGGGGAATGGAAAAGGTAATACTTCCTCCTCATTTTGCCGAGGAGCTGGTGAAAGAATGAATATAGCAGGTGTAGTACTTGCAGGTGGAAAGTCTTCCCGTTACGGAAGACCCAAGATGTTTGAAATTTATAATGGAAAGGCATTCTATGAGCATAGTGTGGAAGCTTTTTCAGAAGCGGGCATTTGCGATGTGTTTATTTTAAGTAATGAAAGCCTTGCCCCAGCTTTTCAGACGGAAAAGGCCGGAATACTGATTGAAAAAGAAATGCATAAAGGCCCTCTCTATGCCCTTTATCATGTCCTAGGGGAACAGCTTCCTGAATGTGACTGGGTTTTTCTCTTGGCAGCGGATGTACCTTTTGTTTCGCCAGCTTTTGTCAGAAGGATGAAAACTCACATCGTGGAACCCTCTCCTATCCAGGCCTACATCCCTATATCAGGAGAGAAATTCCAGCCGCTGCACGGGATCTATCACCGCAGCTGTTTGCCGGCATTAAAAGAAATTATTAATAGAAACAAAAGCTTAAGCATGAAAGAGCTTTTTCAGGAAATCAATGTTCACTATGTCACTTTTGAACCTGAAGAAAAAGCTTTTATAAACATCAACCGGCCAGAGGAATGGGAAAATAACAAAGAGGGGAAGTGACATTTGTCCTTTCCCTCCTTTGCTAATCTGCCTTTAAGGCTACTGCTCGTACTGGTGACCCATCCAAGCCTGGAAAGGATAGCGGCAAAGCCATGACAAATGGATTTTCAAAATCTATCAAGTGAAAGTTCGCAAAGTTTTCCCCGATAATTCCATTAACCTCAGTAATTAACTCATGGCCCTTAAACGAAGATCCATCCGGGACATCAATGTTAAGCGCATCAATGAAAAATACCCGCACACCTTTTTCAAGCATAAACACCACTGCTTCTTCACTTATATACGGATGTCTGTAGTACTTCTCATCTTCTCTGTATTTATCCCATCCAGTATAGATCAAGGCAATCTTGTCAGGAGCCAGCCTGGCTGAATAAGGGAGAATGTCGTTTAATGTAATAGACTCTCCTTCCCCTTTACCTGTAACATCCAGTACCACTCCTTCCCCTGCAAAAGTAGAAAGGGGAATTTCATCAAGCTTCTTTCCTTCCTTGCGAAAATGGTAAGGCGCATCAATGTGGGTTCCAGTATGACTTCCCATATGCAGGTGACTGACGTTATAGCCTTCTCCTTCAATGGTTGCTGATGGAGTTACTTCCGGTTTGGGATCGCCAGGGTAAATAGGCGTTTGTGTCGTTACAGGCATGGAAAGATCAATAATGGTTGTATACTTCAAATTTATTTCCCCCTTTCTTCCAAGCTTATAAGGCTTCCACCGTTTCCTCAACTGTAAAATTCAAGATTCTCACTTTACAATCATAACCGGGCAAGAAACTCTTTTGGCAACCTTATGGCTTACACTTCCAAGAACCAGGCTTTGCAGATTATTCAGCCCACGGCTTCCTATTACCAGGCAGTCATAGGATTTGTTGTTTGCATGTTTTATAATGGCGGGCCCCGGTTCTCCGTGTAAAAAGACAATATTATAGGATGTCTTTTCTTCTTTCAGCACAAGCTCTACTCTCTTCAACTTTTCTCTTCTTTTTTTTCGAGGACATATTGGTAAGAATGATTCAGGTTGTCTGCTTTCGACGTTTCCCCGTCCACTACATAAACTACATCAACTTTCCCTCCACTTGCTTTTGCTAGCTGCGCTGCCTGCTTTCCTGCCCGGAAAGCATGGTCTGACCCGTCTGCCGCTAATAAAATATGGTTGTACACTAATGCTTTCACCTTCCTTAAATTTATAACTTACTATTAGCTTATGTCTGGAAAGAGGTTAAACATCTCAAGATCTTCATTTATAAAACACTATAAGAATAACCACCTTTTTATGTTTATAGTACTTCGGCACAGTTAGGTACAAAGTTCTGACAATAAACAGGTGCATATGGTCTTATTAACTGGTAAAATTATCATATAAATAGGTACATAAATCTAATTCTTGTGAGATAAGCAGGCTTTTTTTGGTCTGCAGAGGGGTGAAAAGGTTGTTGCTTAAAAAGAGAAAGAGTAAAGAAGATACAGCTTTGTTTCGTTTGGAAGAAAATGAGGGGGAAATTGTTCTTTGGAGTGAAAACAGAGAGGTTAGCAGGCAACTATCCATGATTGATTTACAAGTGGAAGATCTCCTGGTTCTGCAGAAGCTGCGTCCTCTTGTGAAGGAAAATATTGAAAAAATTGTGGCTCAGTTCTACAAAAACTTAGAGAAGGAAAGCTCTCTTACTAAAATTATCAATGACAACAGTTCGATAGACCGGTTAAGCCAAACCCTTACGATTCATATAGAGGAGATGTTTACCGGTGTGATTGATCAAGCTTTCTTTGACAAGAGAAGTAAAATTGCTCAAGTTCATTTGCATATTGGCCTTCAGCCAAAGTGGTACATGTGTGCTTTTCAAGACTTATTATTATCATTGATTTCCCTGTTTGATGAAACCATAGAGAACAGAGAAGATTATAATAAAGCAATCAAAGCCACGACAAAAATACTCAATATTGAACAGCAGCTCGTTTTGGATGCTTATCAGAAACAGCATGATGAATTAAGAGACGAACAAGAAAAAGAGAAAAACCGTCTTCATGAGGAAATTAGGAAAATGACGGAGTCACTGGCTGCTGTTTCAGAAGAAACGACGGCCTCTCTTGAAGAAATTCTTTCAAAATCACAGTATATTTCCAAGCTATCAATGAGCGGGGCGAAAGCGGCAGCGATCGTGGAAGAAAAATCAGTATCCGGGAAAGATGATTTAACAGTTCACCAAGAATCTATGATTAAAATTGATGACAGTATGACTAGGATCATTGAGAAGATCAACCAACTGAAAGCTGTATCCAAACAAATTGGAAGTATAGTAAGCATGGTTACTCAAATAGCAGATCATACAAATGTCTTAGCATTAAATGCCTCTATAGAGTCTGCGAGAGCAGGTGAACACGGAAAAGGCTTTGCTGTCGTAGCAAAGGAAGTGAGAAAGCTGGCTAATGAAACAAAAACAAAAGCTTCCAGTGTTGACGACTTAATTGTTAAAACCGAGGCTCAAATTGATAATGTTTCTACGTTTGTTACGGAAGTAAATAGCCTTATTGCCAACAGTTCAAGCAAAATGAGAGATATTAATACCCTCTTTGAAGAGTTTGTTTTCGAAATGAAGCATAGTAAAGAACAGAGTCATCTTATTGACAAAGAACTTCATTCTTTCCTTCAGGGAATAGATGAAGTGGGGAAAGCGATAAACCATCTGTCTTTGTCCGCTGAAGAATTGTCTTATTTAACAAGCAAACAACAGGAATAATTACAAAGAGTCTGGGACAAAACTCCGCTAAATAGAAGGACCCTCACCGTCGGTGAGGGCTTTTGCTATAGGAAGTATTTTAAATAGTTGATTGTTCAAAAATACACTCGCTTGCACCTAAAGGCACAAGTGCGACATCCGTTCAAGCTTCATTTCATTCGCTTCACGGTGTCTTCTTTGCCGCGGGCAAGGCTTCAGCTAGCCGTGAAAAATCGCCCCGGCGGATCTTCAGCTCTTGCTTTTCCCGCAGGCGTCTCGTGATGTTTGAACCACCGACGTATATGTACACAAAAAGGATACCTTCTGATAAAGTTAAATCACCACAAAATAACAGAATCAGAGGTATCCTTATGTTTTAAAGATTATTACATGAATCAAGTTGTTTTGCCGATGGACCTTTCTTATAAACTCTTTTTTGAACACAAATGAGGAAGATTTTTTCTCTTTGCCATCTTATATCGTGGCTGATGCGGGTTATGGAAGTGAACAGAATTATGAAGACGTGTTTAACAATCGTCAGCGAACCCCACTCATCACATACGACATGTATCGCAAAGAGAAGAAAAAGCATATAAGAACAACCCATTCAACGTAAGTAACTGGATCTTTGACCAGAAAATC
>NZ_BAXQ01000030.1:0-46334 GCF_001310615.1 Thalassobacillus sp. C254
CCTATCCTCTTGAGTTATTGTGTTGTATCACCCCACTGTTTGCTTCTCCCAATAAATATTTATGATTTAAGGGCTCCCTCAGGTAACGCCAATTCACTTTTTATTCCGTACACCTCCAAATAGTAAATATTCATTGTAAAGAGTTGATCTTTTCTCTACTTAATTGTGAGATTTCCATTTCATTGGTTGGCCATATATAAGGATAAACATTAATTGTGATGAAAGTTTGATTAAAATAAAAATGAGCCTTAAAAAACCCTGTCGACGATTATCAATAGGGTTTTTAAGGCTCATTTTAGACTTATTATATTAATGAGTTGGTATGTCGCTATATAAAGGGTGAGGACGATCATTTTGATATTCAGCATCACTGTCGTTAGACATGTTAGTGATGGATATATTAATCACAATAAACAAAACAACTAACAACCAAAACCACCATTTTTAATCATATGAAACCTCCTTTTATAATGTTTCACTGATAACCTTTCTATTTTCAATACCTTTTTATCCTTAAACCACAAAATAGATGTCATTGTGTTTTACAGCATGGTCGAACATAATATTCTAAGGGCCGATACACAGTACTGTATTCAAAATACAAAAAGGATCGTTCTCTTTGATAGAAACCTCTACTATCTTGATTTATAAAAGAAAGGAAGCTAGGCATACCTGTTGTCTGACTTTGCTAAATTGGGTATTTTGTACGCCGCTCCATATCAAATAGACGTGAAATTGCTTATGTATTTTCATTTTGCAACTTAGTAGAGATTCTATTGCCTTTTTTTGTACGTACTCAAGTTTTACAAACAGTAAAGAATTTACAAAGCGTTTACTTAAGTAGAAGTATCTGTCTTCACTCTCTCTACATAAATTTTTGTTATACTGAGATTGTGTAATAAATTTAAAAAGAAGGTTATCTTCATTTGAGTAAAACACCACAGGCAAACAATAATTCTAATAAACAGCCGCGTCCACCAAGCACACCACGGTGGGTAAAAGTTTCAGTCCTTTCCCTGATCGTAATACTCTTGTTGGTAATAATTATTATAATCATTACCGGAGGAAACCATGGACCTGGGATGCATTTTGGGCATTAAGAATAGAGGAAAGAAAGCGAATACACACTTTCGTAAGTTTGCATTAACCGTTCACGTTACAGTTTCGATCGGATGGATAGGAGCAGTATTCGCCTATCTAGCTTTGGTCATTACAACTTTAACTAGCCGGGATGCTCATATAATACGTGCAGCTCTTATCTCCATGGAACCAATCACCTATTATGCTGTTGTTCCCTTAGCGTTGGCCTCCCTGCTTACCGGCTAATTATGTCACTGAGTACACATGGGGATTATTTCGTCACTATTGGGTTTTGGCAAAATTTTTGCTGACTATAATAGCTATCTTTATCCTATTCCAATACACGCAGACTATCAGTTTTGTAGCAGAATTAGCAAGAGAACCAAGTACTGATCTTGATGAGCTAAAGAGAGCCCATGGTCTCCTCCATTCAGTAGGATCTCTAGTGGTACTGCTTCTTAATGTGATTTATCAATGTATAAACCAAAAGGTATAACCAAATATGGATGGCGTAAACAATACGAAAAGTCTAAACGAATATAGGGCACCAATAAACTTTATAAAGCAAATAATTCAGGCAGTTTATGCTCACAACTGCCTGAATTACTTTTCATTTCTTGGTACTCTGAGTGATTTATTAAAAAATATTGCTCTCTTGTTTTTAGCAGAGCCGCTATAAGACACTTGTGTCCATGTTCTCTTCAAATATCTAAAAAACTCTAATTCTTAAATTTCTAAGAAAGAAGGGAATTTCTAAAACAAGTAAGAACAACTCTACTTCCTCGAGAATAACGTTTGCATTGCTTGGTTAAAATAATAGAAAAGATAACATAGAGGGAGTGAGTTAATTTGAAAAAAGTGTTTGAGTTAACAACCACGAGCCTGTTAATTTTAGGCCTTATTGTTTCATTGTACAACCAGGTAGAAAGTAATCAAAAGAATTCAAATACAGAAGTAGTGAAACATGCCTGTTTTCCAAATTAAGGAACGTCTTTTATAAAAAATAAGGGATGCTGCATGTTAAAAAACTCGTAAAAATCCGATTTAATGACCACACCTGAATCATACTCTTACTTAGTCCTGTTATGTAACTTTATAAAATATTTTATATTCATTAAATGTGTATTTCACGCAAATATATTAATTTTAACACTCCTCTTTTGGATTTTACTATGCAATGCTATTTCCTTTATTTAGAGGTAAGTTGTAGGGAAATCCCCAGAGAGTTGAATACCTTATTATAAAGAAAAACGATAACGTAGGCCACAAGCGGGTACATTTAGCCAAAATGATGCTACTTACAAACTTCTTTTAGCGCACGAGGGTGAATGTGGGTTAAACTATGCAAATTCTAAAGGACAAAAAAGGGCGAAATCCAATGGCGGTGTTGGGCAAGTGCGTTAATAAATGCCTGATTAAGTCATTTGAATTCTGAGAATTCATGTATGGTTACGCTCCCCTAATCCAAAAAAACCTCTTCATTTGATTCTAATCCCGTCATATTGATTTTCTGAATGTTAAAGGCGAATAAAAGACCGACTCTCTCATTTCCCGCACCACATGAATTGCACGTGCACATTTCCGAATCTTGGGCTTAGTTTTATATTTCCCTCAATTCCCAACGTATTTTCAGGTCCATGGCTTGGGCTTTTTCACATACTTGGTTTTACATCCTATCCCATCCTCTCCTGCCGTTTTGTTGTTCTATTTCTCTTGCACTTAGTGGATTACTATTACTACCAAATTCACTCTACCACTCCAGCATTGGATACTTGAACATTTGTTTCCACTTTTATGTCCAAACGTGCGTATTTTCTTTTCCAGTTTTCATAATCCCACTTTCTTGTCCGAGAACGAACCTGATCGCCAAAACCAATCGGATCCACTTCTAAGGCTTGAAATTGTGTAATCATCTTTTTTGCTCGTTTTTGAAGTTCTTCTTCTGCTTTATGTTGTATCTCTTCGATTTTTTGGTCATCAAGCTTAACTCCGGAATATTCACTAATCCTCCCTTCAATATCTAAAGTTACCGTGATTTCAGGGGTTTGATTCCCATTTTCTACATGATAGCTAGACCGTGCTTGTAAATTGAATATATCTGCGTATTCATCTGGTGACAAAGTGACCTCATAGAATCCATTATCAAAGTTTTCGACAAACATCTTAAAGATAAACATCTCTTCCCTATCTATTGTGGTGACCATCTTGTCGTCTTTTAAGATGGCCAGTCCTTTCACTTCTACTTGATCTTCTGTTTGCTCAAGCAACGGGAGATAGGGATCCATGCCGGGAGCATTAAAATGATACAAGTAGACATGCAGATTGGTTGTCGGAAGCCCTTGAGCTTCGGTATTTTGACTGATAAGATCAGACAAATATTGTGAAATTTCAGGTTCTAATGGGGAATCCAAGTTTAAAAGCTGTTTTGTTTTCCCTTCCAATACGGCTAAAAATACCCTTCTCCCTATGATCGGATCGCGACGCAAGGTATCAACAAGTTCCATAATCCCGTATTTAGCCAATTCATCATTGTAAAGGACGATCGCAAGTTTGCTGCTATTTAACTCATACCGGGATCTTGCATTTAGTTGAGCCCGAAGGTCTTTGCTCGTACGGGCTATTCCGGAAATTGTTTCACTCCTTACGCTGCCCCCACCTTCATGTAGTTCCGGTCCATAAATGGGAACACTCACACTCCCCTCCACGACATCATCCTTGACAAAATCATATCCGATGGTACTTATGAGTTGAATCTCATCAATAATTTCCTGATTCACACAAGCCCCAAGAGTGCAAAGAACCAAGATAAAATACATCCACAGCTTTCTCACTCTCTTCCCCTCGCCTTCAATATTACGTGTTGAGTTATCCATAAAAAAGGAATATACACATATACAAAGTAAAAGCCGACTTCAGAAACATAAGAATTTAGGTATTCAATTTGCTGTCGGGTTTGAAACAAAACAGTACCAATCAATACAATAATTAGTAACAAAAAGAGTATCCTTCGTTGATTACAAGAAAAGAGAAGACGTATCCCTCGGCTAGCAGCCACAGTGCTAAACAGATATTAGGAATCACCACCAACAACCATAGGGAAATTCCGGTATACTCAAATCGTTCTAAAAAAGGAAGCTCAAAAATTTGCCAAAGAGAGACGGTGGCCCAAATCGTTATTTCAAGCTGTTCTTGGCTAAAGAACACAAAGGAGACAAAGGCGATGAAAAGATAAGTAAATGTCGTAATTATGTTTCCGACTTGCGCCCATTTCATAGCTTGTTCAGGATTTTTGATAAAAGGATAGTAAAAGAAAGCTAACTTTATACCAAGGAAACTAAGTGCCATGGCTTTTGTACCGGCTAACAAATCAATCATATTATGATCCAGTACAGGTAAAACATTTCGGTAATTAGCAAACTCCAAAGCAGGCAAAAATGAGAAAAGGGTTAAAAGAGAGACCATGGTTCCGATAAAACAAAGACCTACAACCAGGCGAAAGCCTTTGGTTACCACCTAAAAGCTTAGCAGTAATAAACCAAACGCCATTGCCCAAGTAGGCATCGTCGGAAACATCCAAACTTGTATCACTTCTATGTACGTTCTAGTCACTACCAAGGCCAAAGAAAGAAAGTATAGAATTAAAAGACAGCTTAGCAAGCCGCCAAACCATGTGCCGAACAAATCCTTATGAATAGATAAAATATCGCCCTTTCCTTTTTTTAAAACACTGAAGATTAACCCTATAGCTGCGGCAATACTTAGGCTAGACAAAAGAACAGATATCCAGGCATCATAGCCTGCATCTTCGGCTATGGATCGGGGAAAACCTAGTATCCCTACCCCCACTTGCATGGAGTTAAAGATAAATAAGACTAAAAACGGAGGAATTAAGTGACGTTCTGCAACCACGGAAGACACGTTTCTATTTCCTCCTTTAGTGATTAATCATCGATATCCTTCTTTTGCTGGGCTTGAGCTTTGTTAAAACGATAAGACTCTGAGGTCGAACTTGCTTTGGCCTTCTCGATTGTTTGGTAAAAGGAAGGCGAATAAATGAATCTTTTAAGTCTGGAAGCCGTAACGGATAAATGGGAGCTAAATATGGTCTTCCAAGTGATGTAAGGCCTAATAAATGAACGAGAAGAAAAGCCATTCCTAAAGAAACTCCTATCAACCCCATAGTTGCGCTAGAAAAAGAAAGGGAAATCGAATAAGCCTAATTGTATTACCAATTCGATAAATAGGGGTGGTAAAGGAAGCAAGTGCGGCAAGTGCTACAATAATTAGCAATACATTGCTTGTTAATCCTGCCTCAACAGCTGCTGTTCCAATTACAATTCCCCCTACAATACCAATGGTTTGACCTACTTTTGTAGGCAGTCTAGCCCCTGCTTCACGAAGCAGCTCAATGGTCAGCTCTAAAAATATTGCTTCAATTATAGGAGGAAAAGGTATCGCTTCTCGTGACATAATTAAAGTAGATAATAAATCCCTAGGGATTAAAGCTGCATGGTAAGTAATAACGGCAACATAAATGGGTGTTGCCAGTACGCTGAAAGCAACAGCAAAGAGGCGAATAAGCCGAAACGCCGAGGCGATATGCCAGCTTAAAAAATAGTCATCAAAGGATGAAAAAACTCAATAAGAGTAGTTGGTCCTGTGATGGCAGTAGGCGAGCCATCGACTAAAACAGCTACCTTCCCTTCAGCCAAAACAGCAGATACACGATCGGGCCGCTCAGTATCAATTAGTTGAGGGAAAGGTGAATTCGAATTGTCTTCAATCATTTGGTTAATATAAGCACTATCACTGATATGGTCGTATTCAATATCGCGAATGCGTTGAATCATGGTATTTACATTTTCAGGATCTGCAATCCCTTCTATGTAGATCACAGCTATCTTTGTTTTCGATAAGCTTCCCACACGAAATTCCTTTAAAGTAAGATTTTTATCTGGAAGTCTTTTTCTTACCAAATTGATGTTTGAATCAATGGATTCTACAAAAGAGTCTTTAGGACCTAAGACACTGAATTCCACTTCAGGGAGCGAAATGTCGCGCTTCTCTGTTGAGAAAGCAGGAATGAGTAAACAACTGTCCTTGTTTTCTTCTGTTTGAATGGAAATGTAGCCCTCTAATAATTTATTTTCAATCTCTTTATTATCCTCCGTTATGACTATTTGATTAAAGGGGAGCTTTCCAGTTAGTTCATTAAGATTTTTAAAAGGTTCACCTTGCAGTTGTGGCAGTATGTCATGGTGAAGAGCAGAGTGGTCAATAAGAGTTTGAAAATAAGAGATCCAAAACGGAGTCTTTGACGAACTATGAAACGAATGTACAAAGTCCTCCGACGACCCACACTTTTCCATCAGTTCAGAGACGGTTGTTTGTTCAGTTATAGCAGCATATCGTTTCTCCAGCCATCTCCTCAATGTTCATTCACCTTTCTTTCTCCCTAGGCCCTCTCTTTGCAGTGAGTATGGTAAGTAAGACGCAGCGCACGAAATGTTTAAACCTTTACACTGGTATATTGGTTAAAATTGAGGAAATTTATTCAAATGTTTCCTACCCTAAGAACAATGAGAGAAATATGCCGACAATACTACTGTTTAGATTCACTTTATGATGGAAATGTATATTGCAAGTATCCATGATTGGCTAAAAAATCACATTATTTATAGATTCAATTTTTCTAACAGAGAAAATAAGATTAATGGTAACGTTCAAATTCATATTGCCCCAAAAGGAATAGGTGCTGTAAAACCCAGCAGGATAGAACACTATTAAATAGAAAAGAAGCATCTACAAATTTGATAGACGCTTCTTTTCTATTTAACCTGACATTCACTTTTCTTTGTTTTCCAAATAAAGTTGAGAGCTTCCTTTTGTGTCTTCCCATACCGAACGCTTCTTTTCCCACTATTCAACTCTTCAACAAAGGCTAAATATTGTGACCCATCCCACCATAACGTGATTGTGTACTGTCTTTCTCCCTGAGAAATATTTCGCTTAGAAAGAAACCCAATTTCCTTTTCCACTATAGAAAAACCTACCCTTTGTACATTGTAGAGAAGACAAGCTTTCGTGGTTTCATAGTATACTTTCTGACAACAATAAACAAGACACCGAAAGCGAAAACTGAAACCATGCGATTATATCT
Source organism: Thalassobacillus sp. C254 (assembly GCF_001310615.1). Taxonomy (NCBI): domain Bacteria; kingdom Bacillati; phylum Bacillota; class Bacilli; order Caryophanales; family Bacillaceae; genus Thalassobacillus; species Thalassobacillus sp. C254. The sequence goes on from NZ_BAXQ01000030.1 coordinate 7,241, forward strand.
AAAAGCCTAGGGCTACGCTTCCTTGCGTTTTTCTGTTTTTTCTATAGGTGATCCTTGTCTTCACCTTTATAACTTGGTTGAGGAATATTGAGAAAATAAATTCCATGTTAAAGAGTTTTCAAATCATTATTTCTTTATTGTGATGCTTAAGCTCTTATTTGTTCCACTAAATCTTCTAACGCTTTTTGACTAAATCGAATGGCTCTTTCGTAAATGTTTAATATCATCTCTCCGTATTCATCTCCTGGAACAGCCCACTTTCCGTTTAACCCCGTCCAAGTTACAGCTGAACCTCTTTCAACCAAGTCAAAGCGTGGATCCAGTAAGGGATATTTATCGGGTAACTTGGAAGTCGAACTGTAAGCAAATAAGTGTTGGATATGAGCGAGGACTCCCTCTTCTGGTGTATCAAAACTGGCTCCGCGATTGTCTGGATCTGTAGCCCCTAGCCCGCAAAAGTTATTTTGCTCTGGTTGCACTATTCCAGTAAAACGAAAATAATCGGTTTCATGTAGAGCTTGAGCAAAAGCAATATCCCCTCTTATTCCGTAAACCTCCCCAAATTTCAAATAGTAGGAGCCTAACTCAGGGGCATTAGCGTTGACGGTTTTAAGATATCGGTTTAAAAGGGATGGCGATAGAATGGTCTCCCCCATAATTGAATATCCATTCGGCGTGGTCTCCTCTGCCCCATGTTGTCAATAATGATAAAGGCATCCGAAATGCCGATCTGTTCTAACTGATTTTTCCGCCTCTCAGCGTTTTCCCTGTATTTAAATGAACCGGCTTGTACCCGGTACCATTCTTCCCCATTGATCATAGTTCTTACGATAAAGGCATCAATACCATTCGATTCAAGATGCGCTATCTGCTTCTCCGCATTCTCTTTGGTTTTAAAAGAGCCTGCGATGACCTTATACATAGAACCAGAATCCTGTTTCATTTGTAGATTAAACGCTTCTTCTAACCCATTTATATGTCCTCGAGCCACGTCTTGTCGCCAAGAAGAATCCCTCATTAGGGCAGCGTCTTGACGGTGATCAATAAAACCATTTTCTGTTAATAAAGCTGACATCCTTGTTTCTCGCAAAACATGAAAATTAGCTTTCTTTTTCCCTCGGTTTGACAAACGATTTAAAGCGGTAATGTGTTTATGCATAACATCACGGTATTGGGCTGTTTGTGAAGAATCAGATAAACTATTGTGAATGTAGTCCTCATACCCTCTGGCTTCTCCATTAAAAGCATTGCAATGGATAGACAAAAAATAATCGGCATTCCATTGATTTGCTTCATTTGTTCTCTGCCTTAAACTAACAGTCGTATCAGTGGTCCGGCTCATTCTCACTTCTACGTTTTGGTATTCATTGAGTAAAATATTTCTAATCCTAAGGGCAATATCCAATGCCACGTCTTTTTCCAATAAACCATTCCCTGTGGCTCCAGTGTCACTTCCACCATGACCAGGATCTAAATAAAGTTTCATAACCATTCTCCTTTCCTTTGTCATTATATGAAAAGGAAGAGAAACAAGAGCGGACAACTTACCCTGGAGATAAAACCATACTTTAAGGTTTTGAAACATCATTTGAATTTTGCCAACCATCTACGTTTGTCCTGTTCGGGTACTCAGTAATATGTACCTTAAAACCTTCTTCCCTCATTCTCTAATCTGACTTAGATCCATGTAGAAAATTCTGCGGGTCCAGCCACACAACCAAAACTATAAGGAGAATGGTTATTTTGTGTAATTTTCGTTTTCCATGGTTGTAAACAGAAAGTGAATAGCCTTTGGGGATTTTATTGATAAAAAAGCCCCCGCTAAAGGAGGTAGTTAAGATTTTCATGGGTGTTAAAATAAAAATGACGGGGGCTTATAATAATATACGAGAAAGCTTTTGTGAGGTCTGGGCATTTAAAGGTTGTTCTATTCATTTTGCATCAATTTATATGTCTCTTCTTCTCAGGATAGCAGTAGCTTTTTAGCAAGCCAAAAAAGGAATTCCATCCTATAAATGTAAAAGTTTCCTCATTACTTTCACCATTTCTTCAGCAGGTGACTCTGCAACATCATAGGGATTTTTTTTATTCTTCCATTCACTTGCTAATGCTTTCTGTATACCTCTTTTAATATCTGCTGCATTTTGTTTTACATGTATGACATTCTCTCCGTGTTCTCGGTTTCGTTGCCTATTTCCAATGTTAACAAAAGGCACATTAAAAAAAAGGGGCTTCAATGATACCGCTACTACTGTTTCCTACCAATACATCGACTTGTGACAATAAAAATAAATACTCACTTGGAGGGAGTGAATCAAAATATGCAACATTCTTATATTGGTTGACAAAAGTATTAATGGATTTGCGAAATATCTCTCCCCCGGTATCACTATTTGTTCCAAGAAGAATAAGCTGAGCCTCTGTAAAGTCCTTCATGGCTTCTAAGGATTCATTTATCTGCATAAAGAAAGGAAGGTTATCTTTAGAATCAGGATGCACCACAAACAAAATCTTTTTTTGTCTTTTGACCTAAATTTAATTTTTTAGTGAGCCCTAACTTTTCTTCCTTACTCATCCTTCTTATTTCTTGAATGTCATGCTTTCGCAAAGACCCAATGACAAAAATGTTGGTTTCTTGTTCCCCCATAGAAAGTAGTCGTTGTTTGGACTGCACAGAAGATACAAATGGTAGGTGGATAATTTAGATATCGCATGGCGCACCGCATCATCTGCCGATCCCGACTTCTCTCCCCCATGCAGGTGTATGATCATCACGTTTTGATAGTGAGCCGTCATCGCAGCCGCTATCATTTCTCCTCTATCTCCTAAAATAAGAACAGCATCGGGTTCCGCTTGTTCAATAATATCGGCAAAATATAAAGAAGCCAATCCAGTTGCCTTAGACATAGCCCCCCTTGTATCTCCTTTGACTAAAATCGAGGGCGTAGAAAGGATATAAAAGGGATCTTTGCGTACCTCATTTATGGTAACTCCGTATTCTTCTAATACATGCATGCCAGTCACTACAAGCTGCAACTCAAAACAAGAAGATTTCTCTATTTCAAATAATAAGGGCCGGTAAATACCATAATCTGCTCGCGTACCCGTAAAACATAAAATCTTTTTTTTGTTTTACTCAAACTACACCTTCCTTTACTTTTCTTGATCTAAGTCCTTCCACCATAGAGGGTCTCCAGCTTTCTTATCGATTTTCATTTTTTTTCCTATGACGTCTTTGAAATGCTTTGATTCTATTGACGTCGCTGGTCGTAAGTAAGTTAAATCCTCTATGGATAACCTATGGCCTTTTTTTACTTCTCGATTCAGATAAATCCCTCTTCGTACTTTTTCTTTTGTTTCTTCTTCAGAGGATGTGACTTGCTTGGTTTCACTTCCTAATGCTACCTCAATCTGTCTTATCCCCTTTACCATTTGGTGGAAGTCGGTGGGGTTCAAGGAGGCTTTATGATCAGGTCCCTCCAAGCTAGTGTCTAAGGTTAAGTGTTTTTCAATAATTTTATAACCAAGACTCGTAGCCGCATAAGGGACTTCTACACCCAAGGTGTGGTCGGAGTACCTATCACACATCTAAAATGTTCCTTGAACGTTTTTATCGCTTTTAGATGGACCTCATTATAAGGAGCGGGATAAGCAGAAGTGCAGTGGAGCAAGGCCAGTGGTAGATTTTTGGGGAGAAAGTGTACAGTATCTTTTATTTCTTCTAAAGTTGCCATCCCAGTGGAGAGGATGAGTGGCTTTTTATATGTCGCTAACTGCTCAAGTAATGGGTAATGGGTTAAGTCCCCACTCCCTACCTTGTATGCGTCCACACCCATCTCTTCTAATAGTTCCGCGCTTTTCCTATCAAATGGTGTGGATATAAAGCTAATATGGCATTCCTCACTATACTTCTTAAGTTCTTTAAACTCTTGTTTATTTAATTGATATTTTTTTAACATATCAAATTGCGAATGATGATTTGTCTTCTTTTGATAGGTCGCCAATTTGCTTTGAGGTGTGACCAATTGTTCGGTTTGGTATGTCTGAAACTTTACCGCATCAGCTCCTGCCTCTTTTGCTGCATTGATGAGCTTCTTTGCCAATCGTAATGATCCGTTGTGGTTGACACCAACTTCAGCTATGATAAATACTTTTCCTTCATCAGTCACTCGGGTGTTTCCAATTGTGAAAGGCATTTTCCCATCCTTTCCAAGACAAATATTATCTTGCTAAGAGACCCGTTTTATAAAAGGCGTTGTAACTGGAGTACCACGTATTTCTGCTCAGTAAGAGTAAGATTTGAGTGAAAGGGAATGGCTAACGTACGACTCGACATGTCTTCACTAATAGGAAAGCTTCCCGGCTGGTGCCCAAATCGTTTTTTAAAACTGTTTTGTAAATGAATAGAAGGAAAGTAAGGTTTTGTAAAAACTCCTCTTTTTTCAAGTGAAGAGATCACCTGATCTCTGTTTATTTTTTTAGGAAGAATAATAATAAAGACAAACCAGCTTACCCTACATTCTTTTAATATCGCAGGCAGCGTGACCGGTAGATTCCAATGAGTAAGGAGATCTATATAACGTAAGGCCACGAGTTCGCGCTTTTTTAAAATTTCGGTTAACCGTTCCATTTGGGCTAACCCTACAGCAGCCTGTAATTCAGACATTCGGTAATTATAGCCAATGTAATCATGGTCTAACCATTTGCTGGTTAGACTCCTTCCTTGATTTCTTAGGATGGAAGCTGTTTTGTATACTTCTTCCTTGTTAGTTACCAATACGCCTCCTTCCCCCGTAGTTATTTGCTTATTTGGATAAAACGCAAATACCCCGGCATCTCCTAAAAGCCCCACCGGCTTGCCATCCCACGTTGCACCAATGGCTTCACAAGCATCTTCGATGACGAATAAATTATGTTTAGTAGCAATTCTTAAGATCTCATCCATTTTGCAGGCCTGCCCAAATATATGAACAGCTAAAATAGCTTTGGTTTTTGAAGTGATCGCTTGCTCTATCTTTGACACATCCATGTTTAGCGTGTTTGGATCTATATCTACAAAGATTGGGGTGACTCCTTCATACACTAAACAGTTACCAGAAGCGATGAAACTGTACGGAGTCGTAATGACTTCGTCGCCTGCTTTTAGCCCAAGGGATTTTACCGCCACATGTAAGGCGCTCGTTCCACTATTCATGGCTACAGCGTATCCGGCATGAAAGCGTTGTTGAAAGGTTTTTTCAAATGCTTTAATTTTCTCTCCCATACTTAATTGGCCAGAATCTAACACTTCTTCTACATATTTTTTTTCTAAAGAGGATATGTCGGGCTTGGAAAGCGGAATAATCATTCTCTACCCACTCCTTCTTCGTTGGCATTGGCTTCTTTTTGTAGTAGGAGCTAGATACACATAGACTCATCTGACAAAAAACCTTTCCCACTCTGAGGGTGCCCGATTTGATGTCGTTCTCTAAAAATAGTTTTTTTATCTAGAGCATGACCACCTTCTTGTTCATACCTTATCTATTAGTAACTTAAATAAATAAAGGTGGAATTCTTATGGACAAACAAACACCGCTCAAAAAGTTTTTAGAGAGAAGGTGATATTGGTTACTGGAGGCACCGGCTCCATTGGACAGTGTATTGTTTCTTCCTTAGTAAAATGTCACCCTAAAAAAATCATTATCTTCAATAAAGATGATAGTAAACAATATTTAATGAAACAGCAGTACTCCAATTATTCCAATATCGACTTTCTATTAGGAGATATTCGAGAGTTTGAATCAGTGGAATACGCTACGAGAGGTGCAGATATTGTCTTTCATGTAGCCGCTTTAAAACAGGTACCTATATGTGAGGACCACCCATTTGAAGCTGTCAAAACCAATATTATAGGAAGCGAAAATGTCATCAGGGCAAGTATATTAAATAAAGTCCAAAAGGTGATAAATGTTAGCACGGACAAAGCAGTTAATCCTACCAACACGATGGGAGCAACCAAACTAATCTCAGAAAAGCTCTTCTCTAACGCAAACTTTTTAATACACAATCATCAAACCATTTTTTGTTCAGTGCGGTTTGGGAACGTCATTAATTCTAGAGGCTCTGTCTTCCCTCTTTTTATTGATCAAGCGAAGTCTGGCAGCCCTATTACGGTTACAGATCCTAACATGACTAGATTTATCATGAGTATTTCTGATGCAGCACAATTAACTTTAAAATCTGCCTTTTTTTCAAAAGGGGGAGAAATTTTTATTTTCAAGATGAAATCACTAGAGATAGTAAAGCTGGCTGAAACAATTAGGAAATACTATCATACACAGGGAGTGACCTCCCCTCCTATTAAGTCGATAGGGAAACGAAGTGGTGAGAAGCTATTTGAAGAGTTAATATCTTATCATGAGAAGGACCAGGTTGTAGAAGACGAAGAGTTATATGTTGTTCTTCCAGACCCTACTTCTTCCTTTCATCACTTTACTAAGACAACAAACCCTGTTCTTAGATCTGATCAAATAGAAAGTATAAATGAAAAGGAGATTATTAAATTGTTAGAAGAAATTGAAAACAACTAGGTGATTGTTGTGAATAAGAAAAATAAAATTATTTGGCTCTGCACACTTGAGTTTCTTTCTCGGTTTCATCCTATCAAGTATGATCAAGTTCCATTAGTCCTGCCTCTATTAAGAGACTTTCAAAAATATATTAAAAGACATTACAAGAAGGCTTATCACTGGAAAAAAATTCTCCTTTGAAGAAAGCTGTGCATACGGCCTGCGAACCTTATTTAATAAATGAACAGCCAGTGGTGAAAAAAGAAAGAAAATTACTTGTGCGCGCTCAATTGTTCCCCTTAACAAAACATTTTAAAAATTCTCAGTGTATATATATAGCACATCATAAAAAAGAATACCAAGAAGCTCGAACCCATAAAGAATGTAGGCCTTTATTGTATTTACCTCGCATTCCAGAAACAATAATAGCGGGGACTGCGGAAAAAAAGATTCAGAACCAACTAAAGAAGATATTTCGTTCAAGAAACACGCCCCGTTTTTTTCGCACCAAGCTTTTACCACATGGATGTGGAAAAATACCAGGAATCTGCTAATGAAAATCAGAAAAGTTCATACATTGTTTAAGAAATATTCCTTTTCAGGGGTGTTATATGGTTCAACGATTAACCGGCACGGAGCCTTGGTCACGACATTTGCCCAAACCCGAAAAATAAAGACCGTGAATCTTCAACACGGCTTATTGGGTGAAATTGGGCATTTACCTGTAAACGCACACTTAAATTTCGTATGGGGGAAATCCCATCAAGATTATTTATTGGCTTTTGGCGCGCCTAAACAAAAAATCAAAATGGTGCCTCCCGTGTTTATCAGAAACAACAGCTTGGGTCTTTCCGATTTCACTGACAAAAGGTCTGTTCCACCTGCTCCACCTTTGAAAGTCTTAGTTGCTCTTCAACCGTTGGGGGCCCAACATAACCATACAATGATTCGTAGGATTGAAAATGCAGCAAAACGCTACCCAGGTAAAGTCCTAGTGTCTTATAAACTACATCCTGATCAAAGTAGAAAACTTTATCAAAAACAAATCCGTTCATCTTCTTCTAAACTTTTGTCGCATTCCGGCAATTCCCTTCATAATCTCATGAAATGGTGCGACATAATCATTACTCCTTATTCCACCGTGGCCTATGAAGGCCTTTTATGTAAAAAAGCTGTAGTGTTTTATGGACGACCACAACCTTTTTATTATTTAAAAGGATGCGCTACCTTTGTAAAAACCGAAGAAGATATAAAAAAGTTATTCTTACAACTCATAAAACATCCTACATTTTTATCCACCCTCATCAATCAACTCTCATTGAAAGACAATATAAAAAATCATTCCTATGCTCCTCTAGCCATAGAAAACTATTTATAAAACTAACTTTATTTATATAAAAGGGGATTTTTTATGAAAACAAATAAACGAGTCATTGCCCTGATTCCTGCACGGGGTGGAAGTAAAGGGATCCCTTATAAAAACATTAAACTTTTTAATGGAAAACCTCTTTTAGCTTGGGCAATTATAGCAGCGAAACAAGTGAAAGAAATTCAGCGAGTGATGGTTTCCACTGACGACAGGAAAATTGCTGAAGTCGCGAGACATTACGGGGCTGAAGTTCTGGAAAGACCAAACCATTTGGCTGAGGATGATTCTTTACCCCTTGATGTAGTGAAAAATGTCATCACCACCTTAAGAACGCAGGGGGAACATGCCAGGTTTATGGTCTACCTAGAGCCAACGAGCCCACTAAGAAAACCCGTAGACATTAAGCGGTGCCTAAATCTCTTATTAGACGAAGGTGCGCCTTTTCATTCAGTAAGTACCTTTACAGAAGCCGAGCTTAACCCTCACCGCGCTTGGAAAATAAAAAATACTACTCCAACGGTCTTTCTTCCAGAAGCCAATCCTTGGCTTCCACGTCAAAAACAACCGAAAGCATACCAACTGAATGGGGCCATCTATAGTTTTCATATGGATCACTTGTTGAAAAACTCTTCCACCCTGCTTCCTCTTCCTACGGCCGCCGTTTTGATGCCAAAAGAACGATCTGTAGATATTGATGACGAAGTGGACTTTTTACTGGCTGAATTACTTATGAAGAGGAGAATGGAGCATGAAAACTCTGAATGAACTGTTTTCACTAAGAGGTAAAACGGCTCTTGTGACGGGTGGAGCAGGATATTTGGGAAGTGAAATATGTTACACCTTGGGAGAGCTTGGGGCTGACATTATTATTGCTAGTCGAAATGTAAAACAATGCAAAGAAAAAAGCGTGGAGCTCACAAATTATTTTAATAATCAGGTGAAGGTGACACCGATGAAATTAGACGTGATGGATAAAGCGTCTATTGCTCAATGTTTTAAGGATATCCATCAAACGTTCGGCGGCCTCGATATTCTAGTGAATAATGCTTGGTCCGGAAACAAAAATTCCTTAGAATCTATTTCCTATGATGACTGGGAATATGATATCAACATGAGTCTCAACTCTGTTTTTTACTGTGTGAAAGAAAGTTTACCTGGATTAAAGAAAAACCAAGGTGTGATATTGAATGTGGCCTCTATGTATGGGCATGTAGCGCCTGATTACCGTATATACGATGGTTTAAAACATACCAACCCTCCTAGTTACGGAGCAGCCAAAGCCGGGGTTATCCAATTTACTAAATACTTAGCAAGTTTTCTTTCGCCCTATAAGATACGAGTTAATTCTCTAAGCGGGTGCCTTTCCTCATGGAAATACTACGCAAGACACCGCCTTTGTAAAAGAGCTGTCTTCAAAAAACCCAATGAACAGAATAGGAGAAGCCCACGAAATTAAAGGTGCAGTCGCCTTACTTTGCTCCAATGCGTCAAGTTATATGACGGGGCAAAATATTTGTGTCGATGGTGGGTGGGCCATATGGTAATGAAAATCGGGGTCGTGGGAGTGAATGAGGGAAACGGTCATCCTTTTTCTTTTAGTTCCATCATAAATGGCTACGAAAGCAGATATCTTTTACAAGCCGGATGGGACCTCATAGAAGATTATTTAAGAATTAGAGACCCATCGGAGTTTGGTTTTGAAAACATAAAGGTAACTCATGCTTGGTCACAGGATTTTAGATTTACCAAGCTATTATGCCAGGCTTGTAAGATTCCGCACCCCGTTCAACATTTAAATGAAATGAGCAAGGCAGTGGATGCAGTCATTATTGCCAGGATGATTATAAACATCATATGGAGTTAGCTATGCCTTTTTTGAAAAAAGGCCTTCCCGTATTTGTAGATAAACCTCTTTCGTTAATCCCTACCGAGCTCCAACTGCTTAAACCATATCTTCTCACAGGTCAATTAATGTCCTGTTCAGCTATGCGTTATGCGAAAGAACTTGATGAGGTGCGAAACAATATCCATGCGTACGGGGAACTTCCTGTCATTCGAGGGATTGGTCCTAATTTGTGGGAAACGTACGGTATTCATTTACTAGAAGCTATTGTGTCGACCACTGATATAGAAGCAACATCTGTCCTATCCCTTAATGCTGCCCATTCTTCCATAGTGATTCAAACAGAAACAGAAGGGGTGGTACACATCGACACGGTGGAAAGCGTCAAAGGAGCAAAAGGGTATTCCCTTCCTTTCCAAGTTGACTTTTGGGGCACGAAAATGCATACCTCTGTAAATATTAAAGACAATTTTTCGATGTTTCGAAGAATGCTTTGGCATTTCTTTCACTCCATTTCAACAGGGAAACCAGCAATCAATTCCAACGAAACCTTACACATCCTGAAAACGTTAATTGCCGGCCGCATTTCGAAGCTACAAAACAGAAAGGTTTATATTCATGAAGTTAACATATAAGAATCTTTTTTCCTTACACAACAAGACGGCGATCGTTACGGGTGGGCTAGGCATTTTAGGAAGACACTTTTGTGCAGGGTTGGCTGAATGCGGTGCAAACGTCGTAGTGGTGGATCTTGATGAACCACAAGCAAAAAGCTTCGCCAACGCATTAGCGAAGGATTACCATGTTCATTGTATCGGGATTGGCTGTGATGTATCCTCTCCAGAACAAGTAAAAGATATGGTGAAACAAACGAAACGTACATTTAAAACCATTGATATTTTGCTCAATAACGCAGCAAGTAAAACAAAAGATGTTACTCATTACTTTGCCCCCTTTGAAGAATATTCCTTAGCGGATTGGCGTAAGGTGATGTCTGTGAACATCGATGGAATGTTTCTGGTTGCTCAACAGGTTGGAATCGAAATGGTGAAACAAAATCAAGGGGGATCCATCATTCAAACCTCCTCGATTTATGGAATTGTAGCCCCAGACGGGCGTATTTATGAAGGTTCATATTATTTAGGAACTTCTATCAATACTCCAGCTGTATACTCTGCCTCAAAGGCTGCGGTATGGGGACTAACCAAGTACTTAGCAACTTATTGGGCGGAGAAGGGAATAAGAGTCAATATGCTCACCCCGGGTGGAATTGAAAGTGGGCAAAACGAAACATTTAAACAAAAATATGCTCACCGAACACCTTTAGCCAGAATGGGAGTTCCTGAAGAAGTGGTGGGAGCGGTTATTTACCTCTCCTCTTCTGCCTCTAGTTATGTTACTGGACAAAATATTATTGTGGATGGTGGTTTAACTACTTGGTAACCGTGGTGTGATTTTTTGAGAAAGGGTTTGAGGCCGGATGACCAACACAAGAATTGCCGTGATAGGGATGGGCCAGATTGGTAGACGACACCTCCAAGCTCTCACTCGGATTGACCGGCCAATCCATATTCAAGTGGTGGATCCAAGTCCTTCTGCATTACAACAAGCCAGAAAGGCTTATCATGACATGAAACCCCCTCGGTATCCACAGCATGTCGAGTATTTTTCAAGGTTAGATTCCCTTTCACCACACTTACATTTGGCCATCATTGCTACTACCGCAGAAGTGAGAAAAGCGACTGTGGAGCAGTTACTCCGCCTAAAAAATGTTCACCGTCTTATCCTTGAAAAGGTGGTTTTCCAATACCCAGATGATTTTGTAAATATAAACAAGGTTCTTCAAGAAAAAAACGTGAAAACATGGGTGAACTGTCCGCTGAGAATCTACCCCTTTTTTTCAGGAACTAAAAAAAAATATAAAATGCCAAACAAAGGAACCAGCTCCTATTAATTATTTTTTAAGTGGATGCCAATTTAATTTGGCCTCCAACACCATTCACCATTTAGATCTTTTTTCTTATTTGACGGAGACAACGCAGGTCACGTTGGATGAATCGTTACTTTCCAAACAGGTTCTTCCCAACAAACGCAAAGGGTTCATGGAGTTTACTGGAACGTTACAAGGATCAACCAATGCGGGAGACCGTATCACACTTACATCATACCCCTCAGGAGCCTCGCCCTTGTTACTACATGTTAATAACAATCATGTTCGGTGTATCGCAAAGTTTAATGAAAATAAAGCGTGGGTATCCTACTCACCTACGTGGTCTTGGAAAGAGGTGGACTTTCACGTCCCTTATCAAAGTAATTTAACCCATCTGGTTGCACAGCAAATATTAGATGAGGATTACTGCAAACTTCCTACTTATTCAACATCCTGGCAATTACATCTCCCCCTACTGCATTCTCTCACACGTCATCTCCATTCAACCGGAAATTGGAGTGAGAAAAGATGTCCCATAACTTAAACCCGATCCTATTGGTTGGCGCAGGGAGAATGGCAATAGAGTATGCGAAAGTACTCCAGAAACAAAAGGTTCCCTTTATTTGTGTCGGACGTAGCGCCTCTACCGCTGAAGCGTTTGAAAAGCAAACTGGCGTTTCCCCGAAAACCGGGGGCCTTACTCGTTTTTTAAATGAGAAAAATTGGCCTCCCTCCCGTGCGATTGTATGTGTAAACGTTGAGGAACTCTGTACATCTACGCTTGCCCTTTTGAATTACGGGTGCACAAACATACTTGTCGAAAAGCCCGGCGGGCTACACCTAGAAGAGATTGAGAAGGTTGCTTGTGAGGCACAATTGAAAAAAGCAAATGTTTACGTAGCCTATAATCGGCGATTTTATGCGTCAACTAAAAAAGCTAAATCGCTCATTGAAGAAGATGGCGGTGTCGAGTCCTTTCATTTTGAATTTACAGAGTTATCATCGCGTATTTCCACGTCACCGCTTTCACCTAAAGTGAAAGAGAATTGGTTATTAGCCAATTCTACTCATGTAATTGATCTGGCCTTCCATCTAGGGGGAGAACCCAAGAAGATGATAAGTTTTTCACACGGAGGAACGACATGGCACCCGGTGGCTTCCGTGTTCACTGGGGCAGGTCTGTCAGAGAAAAATGCGCTATTTTCCTATCACGCAAATTGGAATACTGCGGGGAGATGGGGAATCGAGGTAATGACAAAGAAAAGACATCTCGTTTTTCGTCCTTTAGAACAGTTGCATGAATTAAAACCTGAAACGTTCTCTTTGAAAAAAATACCCCTCCATGATCAGTGGGATCAAGATTATAAACCTGGTTTATTTTCGTTAGTGGAGGCGTATCTTTCTTCTCCTAAAAATAAAGCGTTAGTTTCAATCGAAGACCAATATAGAAAAACCCTTTCTTGGTATGAGCAAATTAAATACACAAAGGGGACTATATAATGTATGGCGAAGAGAAATTAAATAATCACTATATAATACGATATGGATTAACCAAAGAGTTTTTTGAGGGATTTGCCGGGCTAAAACATTTAGATATTGAAATACCTTTATGCTTAATTCGCCATTTTCATATATGGATCCAGCCTTTTGTTGATTTAAATTTATCAAACAAGGCCTATGTCCAAACACTACAGAGAAAACATCATCTCTACTCTGCTGAAGATATTCAACATCGCCTTCAAGCAAGAAACCAACCAGCCAACAAAAGAAAAAAAAGGGATCAAAAAAAGTCATTGTGATGCCGGCTCGGTTTGTTGATTTAGCCCTTCAACGTTTTTATAAGGATAACGTTTTATTGATTATCACTACCGCACAAGAAGGAGCGACCATTAAAGAAAAGAAACTCCCAAACCATTTTGATACCTTTTACGTAAGTAAAGCTTTAGCCAAAGTGCAACTATCTGCACCATCCAGAAAACTTTTAACCGAAAAATTAGATCGTACTCTCAATAAACACAGGTATCACCCCGTTTTCGGAAAAGATGATTTCGGAAAATGGCTTCGCGGATATACATTTCGAATGGCCAAAATGCTGGAAGCCTTTGATCTCTTGTTTCAAGAGTACGAGGTGGGCGTAGTACTTGATCATTTAGAAATTACCGTTCCCGCAAATATTACTTCCTTGCTTTCTCTAAAATACGGTGCTCCATTTATCATTCTTCCTCAATTACTTCTTAGTGACAGATCCATATTACCCACTAGAGCTGCTTACCATTTTGTGTGGGGAGTTAATTATAAGGAATGGCTTCAAAAAAGAGGAGTAGAATCCTCGAAAATTAAAATCGTGGGAAATCTAAGATTTGAACAATACCAAACATCGCCAAGTATGACTAAAGCTGAATTTAGATCTCGACTAAACATCCCACGTTCAAATTTAATAATTACGTTTACCTCTCAGCCATTACCAGAGGAAGTAAACCATACCATACTAAAATGGATTCACGCTGCCGCAAAGAATTTACCTGTCACCTTTCTCATAAAACCGCATCCCTCGGATAAAGTTGACTACAGTGCTTATATTCAAATACCCAAAAAGATTATTCTTCCTGCTTCTTGTGATCTTTATAATATCTTAGCCAATACAGATATTGTTACGACAGTATCTTCTAATACTGCTATTGAAGCAGCAATCATGCAGAAAGGCATACTGATCTTACAGCCTACCATTCCGTACCATTACGAGTATCATAATAATGATTTCAATTCCCACCTTGTAAAAGCATCTGCGGGAGCTCCCATTTATAACGAGCAGCAGCTTATTCAAGAAATTCGAGAGTTACTCAATAACAAGAGAAGGAGCAAAGACCTTTATATGCAAGGGCAAGCATTTTTAGAAAATACCATATCTTCTTCTTCATACCCTTCCCCTTCCACACGAATTAGTCAGCTCGTGCATACTTTAATAAAATAAATGGGAGAGACGTCTATGTATGGAGAAGAAAAATTAAATAATCATTATATTTTGAGATATACGTTAACCAAAGAATTTTTTGAAACTTTTCATTCACTAAAATATCATGGAATAGAACTGACACTCCCCATAGTAAGGCAATTTCATATTTATATTAAACGGTTTGTGAACGCGAACCGTTCAAATCAACAATATGTCAAGCGGCTCCAAAAGAAACATAAACTATACACCATGAAAGATGCCCAGCGTGCGTTAGCCCGTATTCCAAGACGTGTGAAAAACCTCTCCAATCAAACACAGCGTAAGACAATTTTACTACCGGGACGTTTTGTTTCCTTTGCCCTTAAACAATTTCCAAGCGCCAACATTGTTTTTTTAGTCTCAACCAAAGAAGACGAAAAAAGCTTTACAAAGTGTAGTAATCCCATCAAATATGAAAGTGTTTAACTATCATGCTTCTCTTAATATAAAGGCTATCCCTAAAAGCGTAACCCAGTCAATTGTGAAAAAGCAAATCGATTGTTAAACAAACAAAAGAGACACAGAGTGTTTGGGAAAAAAACGTTTCGTAATTGGTTTCGGAAATTAATAAAAAAATCAATCAAGATCATCGCTACTTTAGAAGAGTTACTCTTAAACAATCCTATAAAAATAATCGTTGATCATGTAGAAATTATTAATCCCGGGACGACTCTTTCCTTACTTGCTCGTAAGTTTAATTTACCTTTTGTAAATATGCCCCAAGTATTGATTGGAGACCGGTCCCTCATTCCTACCAGAGCAACTTATTATTTTGTTTGGGGGAAATTATATAAAGAGTGGTTAATCAAAAGAGGGATACACCCCTCCAGGATCAAGGAAACAGGAAATATAAATTTTGAATATCAAAAGAATAATCAAACTATGTCAAAGCAAAGAGTGTGTCAGTTGATGCGAATTCCATCAAACCATCTAATTATCACCTACACTACACAACCATTTAGCAAAAGTGTTAATCAACAAATTACGAATTGGTTCACAAGAGCCGTACATTCCTCCCTGCCTTTGACTATTGTTATTCGTCCTCATCCCTATGATAAGTTAGATTATTCTCGACTATTTCAAGGGAAACCCAATATCGTGGTAGCTCCAAAAACATTGAAGCTTTATGATCTACTGTATAACTCAGATATAGTAGCGACCATTTCTTCAAATACGGGCATAGAAGGAGCACTGTTAGGCAAAGCACTTTTTATTTTACAACCAAAGATTCCTTATCATTATGAACATCATAATAATAATTTTAATGCGCACCTTGCAAACGCAAAGGCTGGGCCAGCCATATATAACCAAAGACAGTTAGCATCCTATTTGTCAAAGGTCATAGCCTCTCCTACTTATAGAGATGTACTCAGAAGACAAAGTCAACGGTTTATAACACAAACGTTAAACCCAACCAGTACTCCGTCTGTTCACATCCGACAGTTAATGACCATATTAGTAAGGAAAAGGTGATTGTTGTGAGTGAAGTACTAGCGGTGATTCCAGCAAGGGGAGGGTCCAAAAGACTGCCAGGGAAAAACATCAAACTTTTACATGGGGTTCCCCTTATAGAATATACAATAAAAGCGGCAAACCGTTCTTCTTATGTTGATCGATGTATTGTCTCTACCGATGATCAAAACATAGCAACTATTTCCAAAAAAGCAGGAGCCGAAGTTCCTTTTTTACGACCAGCTAAGCTTGCCATGGACCATTCCCCGGTTATGGATACTTGTTTACATGCTTTACGTTATCTACAACAAACAGAGAAATATGAACCTGATATTTTTTTATTATTACAACCCACTTCCCCCTACGTAACGAAAAACATATTGATGAGGCCATTGACTTGCTCCATAAGCAAAATGCAGATTCCATCGTTAGTGTTTATAAACTCAACTCTTCCATTAATCCTTTTTATAAACTTAATTCAAATGGCACCCTCTCCCCCATTTTTCCTGAAAGGAGAATGCAGCGTTCTTCTACAGACAAAAATGTTTATTGTCTCAACGGAGCGATCTATGCATCTAAAACAGCATTTTTAAAAGAAAGAAAATCTTTTTTGGGTGAGAGGTCATACCCTTATGTCATGTCAGATAAGAGTTCAATAGACATTGACACGAGCCTGGACTTCCAGTTTGCCTCCTTCCTACTCAACTAAGGAAGGATACAGAGAATTAGGAGGGGACTGTCATGGGAACGATTGGGATCATTGGGACGGGAGGCCATGCGAAGGTCATTACAAATATATTAGAAAAAACTCTTCCCTACTCTTTTTTTCTGCCTCCAACGCACCTTTTTTAGGGAAGTATAGTGTGAATAAAGACTCAGTGGACAATTTATTACTTTGGAAATCAGAAGTAGAAGGATGGCACGTGGCTATTGGGGACACAACCATTCGTAAAGAAAAAATCATCTTCCTGCTAAACTACAACTTCCCTTTAACTTCGGCTATTCATCGTCAGAGTATAATTTCTAAGTGTGCAAAGATAGGAAAAGGAACTTCCATCATGGCGGGGGCTGTTGTAAACCCTCAAACGACTATTGGCGAAAGTTGCATTATAAATACATCAGCTAGTGTAGATCATGATTGTAAAATTGAAGATTATGTAAACATAGGACCTGGGAGCCGCTTAACCGGGAATGTCCTTATTGGAACGTTAACAGACATTGGTGCCGGGGTGACCGTTATTCCCAATGTGAAAATCGGGAAAAACTGCAAAATTGGTGCAGGAGCCGTTGTTATTTCCGATATTCCAGATAATAGTGTGGCCGTGGGGGTCCCAGCAAAAGTGATTAAAACGAATGCTCCTCTTTAATAAGATAACCTGTCAAAAAACATTTTCCCCATTTTTAACAGACAACGGGCCTTATGAATCTCCATGAGAGATTTTTTTGACGGTCAATTACACTAAAAATGTACGAATGAGGTAGTTTTGTACCCCTCACTCCTTTATTTCCCTTCATATAATATATAAGGCATTTTTAGATAAAGGAGTGAACTTGATGCTGCCAACCAAAACGAAAGTTGGAGTATTGTTAGGCGCACAGACAATCAGAAACCTTCACAATAAAAAGCAGATAAAGTTTAATATTAAAGAATTGTTAGAAGCTAATAAGTCCGTTGGCACGGAGCTTTTTTTCTTTTCTAAATCAGATGTTCATATAAATAGAAAGTACATTCTAGCCACGTATTATGACGATGTAAACCAAAACTTCAAGAAAAGAGTAACCTCCTACCCTCACGTCCTATATAGCCGTACTCGTGCTATTGATCACAAGAGCCATAGAAATTTCAGAAAACATCTCAAACATAGTGGTGTTCTTTTTTTAAATTCCAAAAGTGCTTTTGATAAATGGCTTGTTCATCTTAAATTAGTAGAAGAAAAAAATTCGCTGTTCATCTCCCATTAACGAAACTTTATCATCCAAAAGCATTGCAACAGATGTTTAAACAAACCGATACCATTTATATTAAATCAAGAACTGGACGAAAAGGTTTTAATATTATTCAAGTAAGAAAGGTTGGAAGAAAAACCTACGAATATAAGTACTTTTTAAAGAAATTAGTGCATAGAAGAGTTACATCAATAAGCAAGTTGACTAGAGTCATACGAAAAGCTTTAAAAAGGAAAAAAAGCAATCATGCAAGCAGAAATTAAAACCATAAAACTAAATGGAAAAATAATTGATATGCGAGCCGAGGTCCAACGCAACAAGAAAAATGAATTAAACATTACTGATTTGTTTGTTAAATTGGGAGCACCTAACGCCCACATTACTAACTTACTTTCAGGAGCAACGTTTCATCGATTTGAACCTTTTTTTCATCTCATTTGAAGTATTCAGAAGAACAGATTAAGACGTTAAAAGGTAGAATCGTGAATTTCGTGAAGGAAGCCTGCTTAAGATTAGAAAGTATCTATGGAAATCTTGGAGAGACTGCAATTGATTTTGCTTTAGATAACGGAGGCAAACTATGGTTTATAGAATGTAATGCAACGTCTACAAAGTTAGCCTATCTAGTAGGAGGCTCTCCCCCACAAGTACGGAAACAGGCTTTTATCAACCCTTTAGAATATAGTAGATATCTTCATCATGGTTCGTCTGGGAGATGAGGCATCCTGACCAAACAATTGCAGGTGCCCTCCCACCCCTGTCAAAATCACTCCTTAATTAATAAGTATTTGTGAAGGTGCGATAAAGATAACCGAGGTACCTTATCCATAGAGCCTAGAAGAAAAACTCTTTACTTGTTGGACAAGTGCCGGTACACTCTTCTTTTCTTTTTCATATTTTATGAAAAAACCATGAAAAAGAAAGGAACATTTTTTATGTCTAACGATAACATGGTCAATTCCTTCCGCTCTTATTCGCATAAACTAGACCCCTCCTTAAGAGAGAATCTCCTATTTTCTTACCAACCTTTGAACAGGACACCTCGTTTTTTGCGTGTCTTTTATGAAAGGTTTATCAGCAAGACTAAAAAGTTGTCTGTCATCGTTGAATTTGACAAAGAGCAGTGTACGAAAGGTCTGCTTGAAGTAGAAGAGATTATACAACACCATAAAAACTGTAAGATGAACCATCACTTCACTAGAATTTCTTGCTGCAGTGCGAATATTACACCTGCAGCATTGCAAGACATGCTTTCTAGGTGCTCTTCTATTAAGAAAGTACATTTAAACCGAGAAATCAAAGCCTTACTCAATACCGCTATTCCTGCTGCGAAGGCAAAAAGCGTGAAGAGAGACAATACTGTATTAACGGGGAAAGGAATCACTACGGCAATCATTGATACAGGGGTGTATCCTCATGAAGATTTAACTGGAAGGATTATAGATTTTGCGGACTTTATTAACGAAAGGACCGAACCCTATGATGATAACGGGCACGGTACTCATTGTGCGGGTGCTGTAGCGGGAAATGGTCTAGCTTCTAACGAGAAGTATAAGGGGCCTGCACCTGAGTCAAACATTATCGGTGTGAAAGTTTTAGATAAAATGGGTGCTGGCTCATTAGAAACCGTCATGCTTGGAGTAGAATGGTGCATTGAATATAATGAAAAACACCCAAACAATAAAATTGACATTATAAATCTGTCCTTAGGAAGTCTCGCCCAAAGGTTTGATAATGAAGAAGAAGATCCCCTGGTACGAATCGTAAATGAAGCATGGGATCAAGGAATCGTCGTTTGTGCAGCCGCAGGAAATGATGGTCCTAAGGAAAAAACCATATCAAGCCCAGGTGTGAGTGAAAAGGTGATCACAGTTGGCGCTCTTGATGATAAAGATACTGCATCAAGAAAAGATAATGAAGTGGCGGATTTTTCTAGCCGCGGACCAACGCCTTATGGAAAGGCAAAACCGGATATTTTAGCTCCCGGTGTCGATATTATCTCCTTACGTTCCCCACTCTCTTATATCGACCGATTACAGAAACATGATAGAGTCGAAAACGATTATTTCACCATGTCAGGCACTTCAATGGCTACTCCTATTTGCGCTGGAGTGGTTGCCTTGCTCCTTCAGCATAATCCCGAACTCACGCCACAACAAGTAAAAAAAATGATACTAGAGGGAGCAGATATGTGGAGTGATAAGGACCCAAACGTGTATGGTTCTGGATATATAAATGCAGAGAACTCTATATCACAGTAACTTAAATGAGTTTTGGAGGTTCTCTTAAAGCTTCTTGGTGAGCGTTTGTATTTTAAGGAAGCGGAACCTTACGCCTTTCGATAAAAATAAACACTACTAATGAAACCCATGAGGCTACTTAACTGCATACTTTTTCTTACTGCTAGTCTCTACCTAATTATGATCATCCCCCACTTCCCTTTATCTCGTTACAGATTTTAACAAGCAAAAAGAATAACGCACAATAAAGGTCCAGTATTAGCCACTTCGATATACTATAAAATGATGGCCCACCTCCTACGAAATATAGGTGACTATCAAACCGTCACCCCTTATTTGGAAAAACACACATTTTTACAGGACTCACGTTACCCGTGTTATTCGATACCTTTTCATCCTAGCACTCATTTATCAATTTATAACCTTGTCCTCCTAACAAAGAGTATACATCGTCTATACCTATTTTCCGCAGTACTCATACATTAATAAAAAAGGGTGGAGCAAAAGTGAAGATAAAGTGGTTACGTACGATTCCATCTGCAGAGATCTATTTGCCAATACGTTTGAAAAAGGAATTTAGATCACAAGCAGGCAGGATCACCTTTCACTTTGGATCCTGGAAAAAGAAAATGACGGTCCAGTTTAAGAAAGACCTGCCAGTCAATATGATTGGTCTTTCAAAGAGCTTTAGAAACGTTCTTTTTATCCCCGAAAACCTTTCCTTTGAGTATAGAATTAAAAGAAATTCATTTTATCTAGGCCCAATGATACTGTGGGTCGCAGCAAACGACAATGAACGTTTAGAAAAGCGTCTGAAAAACTTACAGAAAAGGATTGACAGCTTTGTTCCCGTCAGAGGTATGATCTGTGTCTGTTCGGAAGAAGGCATTAATACCAGAAAGAAAGAAATTGAAGGCTATTATTTTCAACCAAATGTAAAAATTGGAGAACAGAAATGGAAAAAGGCCGTTTTCTATGCCCCCGGGGCGGTCTTTAAACGAGTTCCTCTTGAAGAAGAAACTAATAAATTTCTATATAAATGGACAAAGGGACGTATCTTTAATTCGTACTTTTTTAACAAGTGGGAGATGTGGGAATGGCTATCCCTGATCTTACATTACGAAAACACCTTCCGTATACAAACAAAGTAACATCTATTAAAGAAGTTAAAAAAATGCTAAACTCTTATTCCTCCTTGTATGTTAAACCTATCAAAGGTTCTGAGGGCAGGCGCATTCTGCACATCGAGAAAGACGGGACTACAATTAAGATAACAAACGACACAAAAGGAAAATCAACCGTTAAACGACTAGACGATTACCCTCTTTTAAAAAGAAGGATCAAAAGCAATAGACCATATCTTGTGCAGCAAGGAGTTGCAACGAAACACGAGTCAAGAAATATAGATTTTCGCATATATATGCAAAAAAACGAAAAAAAGAAATGGGTCTCTTCGGGGATTACTGCCAGAGTCTCCAAACCCGAAAGTATTATAACAAACTTGCGCCAATTGGATTATTGGATCACCGGGCCAGAGGCCTTATCCCAAATTTTTAAGTTGGATGAAAAAAGCTTAAAACGGCAAGAAGAAAAAATAGTTAGTATTTGTACTCGTGCTTGCAAAAAACTTGATAAAAAAGGTACCTTTGGAGACATTGCTATTGATTTTGTGGTAGACAAGAATCTCCATGTCTGGATTCTTGAAATGAATCTAAGACATGTTTATCCAGTGGAAGACCCTAATTTAGCTCCTGAGGTGAAACGGACCCCCTTTTTGTATGCAATGTCCCTGGCCGGTTTCCCTTTAAAGGAGAAAAAAGAATATTCTAGACTTTCCTATTCGAAACTTCCTTCATTGGAAAGAAAGTGAACATAGCATTCAGCGGTGCCATGTTCACTTTTCAATTTAGCGTCTTTCCCCTACATATCCATTACAAAAATAATTCACCAAAAGGAATACGGATTGTTTCGTTATATCCTCCCCTGTCAGCCTCTACAAACTTCCACTCTAAACAGCAATTATGTACGTTATAGGTACTAAGTGTGATAATCGTCATGACATAAAAAAAGCAGGTGTGACCCTTATGCCTTGACTTCATCGTTTTTAGGAGACGGTTAGACGATAAAGCAAAGCATAAGCACCTGCTCAGAAAATATATATGCACCTAAAATTAGGCTATGCGCGAAAAAACACACCACTTTTCAATAAAAGTGGTGTGAAAAGAACTGGTTAGAAAGGTTGTGATACAATTTTATTATATTAAGAACTACAAGATATGTTTGGACTTCTGCCCACCTTATAAAAATTGGATCCTGTGTTTTCGCTCTTCGTTTCCTTTCTCCTTTAACGTTGACATCGCTTGATTTTTTCCCTTCTTTTGCCTATAAATCACAATTTTAGTCAGAGGACTCCCATTCATGCTGTGGTCTTTAGCGCAATCAAAATAGAAGCCCTCCATGTTATTTTGAGTACTCCGTAGAACCTGTAAAATCCCAAGTAAGAATTACATAGTGGCCACATAAACGAATGGCAGCATAGTTGGGGCAATATAGAGACGGATACTGGATACTTCCTGATATAATCATTCCTAATTGCAAGAGAGCAAAGCCAATGAAAATAATACCCCTTATATAGGCATGGAAAGATACATCGCTGTTACCCTTCATTTCCCTCAACTCCCACTCTCTAGTTCTGTATGTAAATAAATAGAAATAGGGTACATTGGAAAACAATTTTTACTAATTACCAATCATTTAATATATATTGCTATAGAAAAAAGTAGACCAACTTCTTGTGAGTTCGTCTACTTGGCCATAACAATCTCTTTTAATATTTTTAACCTGCCCTTTCACGCCCGCAGCTACTATCTACTCAGAGATTATAAACAGGATAATCAAAGGAGTCCTACAAATCCAGTATCTTTGCATCATATCTTTTATGGTAGGGGGGTGACTCAGAAAAACAGTGACGGTATCGAAAAAGCATTATTATTATGTCTTGGATTTACTACAAACGCTTGGAAGGAAATTACTCGGAGCAATTTGAAGAATAAAAAAACTTTATCAACCGCTCAATTTTCACTCTAGAATATTAATACTTTATACGGGCAACACTGTTAGAATTTCACCCAAAAAAGCTTCCACACTTAAAAGTGCGGAAGCTTTTTTATGAAACACATTAGTCTGCATAATCTACTGTATCAATGTCAGCTGGATATACTCCATTTTCATCATGTACTTCTCTGCCACTGATCGGCGGGTTAAACACGCAAACCATTCTCATGTCTTGCTCCGCACGAAGGAGATGCTCGTCATGCTTATCAAGTACATATACTGTGCCTGCTTCTATTGGCCAAATCTTACTATCTGCTAAGGTCTCTACTTCACCTTTTCCTTCAATACAATAAACAGTTTCAAGGTGGTTTTTATAGTGGATATGAGTTTCTGTACCTGCACGAATAATTGTATCGTGCACAGAGTATCCCATATTGTCCTTCTTTAAGACAAGACGGCGGCTGACCCAATTTCCATTATCAACCTCTTGTTCCGTACCAATGATATCTTCAAGTTTCACAACTTTCATAGTAGTTACCCTCCATTTCTGTTAGTGTATTTTCAGATGGAAAATGTATCCCAATTGGTTATCGGTCTCCAGTAATTTGGGCCCCCATAGATTATATCTTTAGATTCGAGAACGTGAGCTACTGATTTTTTAATGAGGGAAAGTCCTAACTCGACTTCCTTGTCATCGATGATAATAGGAGGGAACAGCTAAATTATCCACTCATCTTTCCGTCCTGATTTTGACGCATCCAATGCCGGTGTTGGGCAACGGCGTTAATAAATGCCTGATTGAAGGAATTTAAATCCTGTGCATTACGTATGGTGACAATCCCATAATCCGCAAATACCTCTCCATTTGACTCTACTCCTGCCATTGTGATTTGCTGGATATCGGTAGCAAGCAAAAGGTCCACTCCTTCATTTGTAGCCCCTATGGCTTTCGCATGAACAAAAGCCTCACTAATAAAATCTTTGGCGTCCTTATGCATGCGTAAACTATCGACTGATTGTTTCCCGCCGGGAACAAAGAGGGCGTCACACATTACAGCGCCACTGTTTGCGTAGCTTTTATTCGCCTCTATCTGCTGCCCCTCCATACTTGATATCATCCCTAGCTGTTTGCTAATCACATCGATGTGGACACCTGCCGCTGCTAAAGCGGTTGTCGCTTGAGTGACGTCATGGTAACTAAAACCCTGATCGATTAGGAAACCGACTTTCCTGGTTCGAGCACTTCTAATCGTATTTTCCTGACTGACTGCTGGAGAAAGGTCTGTAACTCCAGTCCCCCCGGGATTTGAAGGAGGATTGACACCAATGCCTTGAGCAATTTGGACGGCGAGCTGTCCATCTACATTGTTA
Organism: Thalassobacillus sp. C254; assembly: GCF_001310615.1. Classification (NCBI taxonomy): domain Bacteria; kingdom Bacillati; phylum Bacillota; class Bacilli; order Caryophanales; family Bacillaceae; genus Thalassobacillus; species Thalassobacillus sp. C254. The sequence goes on from NZ_BAXQ01000030.1 coordinate 31,987, forward strand.
AACATGTCTACGACTCTCTGCTTAAGCTGCTTATCTTTCACACTGCCTACTTCAAAATGGAACGCCTTAATAATATGCTGCTTTTCAGCGGGCGACATGCTGTTCCAAAACAGTGTTGCTTGCCGGTAATGATCATGAAAGCTCTCACTTCGTTTTCGAATTTTTTGTCCTTCCACTTTTTCAGCGTAATGAGTAAACCCATGTTCCTGGTCTGACGCCGGATGAGGAGAATTTGCTCGTAATGAATTAGGTGAATAGCTCACGGCTCCTTTATCAATAGCTCTTCGGTGAAATCCGTCACGTTGATTATTATTCACAGGGGCGATAGGACGATTAATTGGGATCTCGTGAAAATTTGGACCGCTTAAGCGCAAAAGTTGCGTATCAGTATAAGAGAATAACCTTCCTTGGAGAAGAGGATCGTTACTAAAGTCTATACCTGGAACCACATGGCCAGCATGGAACGCCGCCTGTTCGGTTTCAGCAAAGAAATTATCTTGGTTACGATCTAGCGTCATCTTTCCAATTCTTTTTACAGGGATTGTTTCCTCCGGCCAGATTTTTGTTGGATCCAAGATATCAAAGTCGAAGGCAAATTCCTGTTCTTCTTCAATCATTTGCACCCCAAGTTCAAACTCTGGATATTCCCCCATTTGAATCGCATCCCAAAGGTCGCGTCGGTGAAAATCAGGGTCTTTTCCCGCTAGTTTTTGGGCTTCATCCCAGGTAAGTGAGTGAACCCCTAGTAAAGGTTTCCAATGAAATTTGACAAATCGGGCTTTCCCTTGCTCGTTTACAAAGCGAAACGTGTTAACGCCAAAACCTTCCATCATACGAAAACTTCGTGGAATTGCACGATCTGAAAGGAGCCACATCATCATATGGGCAGTCTCCGTGTTATTGACCACAAAATCCCATAACGTATCATGCGCTGCAGAGGCTTGTGGTATCTCATTATGAGGTTCGGGTTTTAAAGCATGGACGATATCAGGAAATTTAATCGCGTCTTGTATGAAAAAGATAGGAATATTATTCGCAACCAAATCGTAATTTCCATCTTCCGTATAAAACTTAGTCGCAAATCCCCTCACGTCCCGGACTGTGTCTGCAGATCCACGGGACCCTACCACGGTGGAAAAGCGAACAAACACGGGTGTCTTTGCGGAGGGATCTTGTAGAAAACTAGCTTTCGTGTATTCCGCCATTGGTTCATAAACTTGAAAATATCCATGAGCCCGAAACCTCGCGCATGGACCACTCGCTCAGGGATCCGTTCGTGATCAAAGTGAGTCATTTTTTCACGAAAATGAAAATCTTCCATTAACGTAGGTCCCCGCTCACCTGCTTTCAGCGAGTCATCTGTGTTGGTCACAGGCACCCCTTGATTCGTGGTAAGCTTCGTATTTTCGTGGTCAACTCGGTAGTTATCTAACTGCTGATTCTTTTTATTTCCAGCATCTGAATTGTTGGATTGGTGTTGATCCATGAATAGTCTCCTTTCGGTAGCAAGATAAAATCCCCTCTCGTCCCACCACTAAGGCAAACTGCTTTAGAAAGGGATTAGAGAATTCTTCCATTTTTTGTATTTTCTTCTACCGAAAGATTTTTATACGGATAACAAGAAAAAGGAGGAGATATTCTCAGTACATTTCCTCCTCCCCTCCAACTGGTCTTCTTTCTCCCATTTTACAACCAGGAAGCGTCAGGTTTACCGTCCTGGTTAAAGAGACAACTAATCCCCCGACATGCGGAAGGCATGAATCAAACCTTTCCTACTCATATAATTTCTGTGCCTTTTAAGGTTGAAGGGGATTTTTCACATTCCGTTTCTATCACATCCACTGTTTCGGATAGTTCCTGTCTTTAAATAGGTTATTATAGAGAACCGAAATAGCTATAACGACCAGAGAACTTATAATGACAGTGAGAAGGAAAATCCATCCTGACTGAGAGTTAATAGCCACAATCGCACTTGCAGCAGCGGGTGGGTGCATAACATTCAAAAGGATCATGAGGATGAGCACAACCGCTAGCGTCAGGCCAATGGTCAAGTGACTCTTTCCTAACATATCCCAAATGGCTAAAGCAGCAAGCGTTGAGACGAAATGTCCTCCTAAAATGTGCCGTGGTTGTGAAAACGGGCCATGATGAGCGGCAAACACTAACAAACAGCTTGCTCCAATGGGCCCAAGGACCATGGGATACCCTAATGCCACAGCAATCACACTCACTATGCTTATCGTAATCAACCCACCGATAGCTGATATGATATTATCTGAAAGGTTGATACGAGTTACGTTTCCTTGTTCGCCTTTCATCTTAGAAATATATGTAATAAACATTTCATAAAGGAGACTGAGTTTACTAGATTCTCTCTCAAATCGCATTTTTTATACCCCTATCCTTACCTATTTCAAGATGTTTGTAAGAAATTCTTCCATAAAACTTATTGTAAATAATTTTTAGAAGATTTTAAAGTTTTGTGACACTTTGATTAAATTCTCCCAGCCGGAAAGCTTTAGACACCATTGAAGCAAATAAGCTCATTGCGTTATACTAACTAAACACACATCTTATGACCAAGTTAAAGGGGCAAACTATAGATCGTAAACACCGTGGCGTGTATGCTTCTGGTTTTACCACCAAAGATCAAAGAGAAAAAACTCGGAGTTTGATGAGAGACTTTATTCAAAAATGAAAGAAGACAATAAGTAACGAAAGAAGCTTACAGAAATGTGGGCTTTTTTCTGTTGCTAAAAGTAAATATTTAAATTAAGAGGTAGGATTCTATCCTTCTATGTCATGCCGCCTTTTGGAATATTAACTGTGTTTACTTCTCTTCTTTTGCCTAGTGAATAAAAACCTCTAATAATTTCACCTAAAATAGTAAAATACTAGAAACTTATTAGCTTTAAAACATACCTCCTGATTAGGGGAAAATCTAAGAAAAATCTATGGACCAATAAACAACTGAAAAACGAGCAGCGAGTGAGTTCCTACACTACAGTTATATAACTTTGGCTTTTAGGTAATAATGATATTTAGTTTGAGCAAAAAAAGTTGTACTACGTGTGAAAATTTAAGAAAAATTATTGTGCATGTAAAGCACTCAGGAGGATTTGTACATGGAACAAGGGAAAGTTAAATGGTTTAACGCCGAAAAGGGTTTTGGTTTTATTGAACGTGAAGGTGGTGAAGATGTATTCGTACACTTCTCTGCTATACAAGGGGATGGGTTTAAAACACTTGATGAGGGACAAAATGTTTCTTTTGACGTTGTTGAAGGTCAACGAGGACCACAAGCGGGTAATGTTCAAAAATAAAAATGAGAAAAGCGCTGCATTAATAATAGCAGCGCTTTTCTCATTTTTTATTGTATAAGTAGTTTAAATCAAACGTTTGTTTAAGTATAGAAAATTTTGTTCCTTGTCCATATCTAATCTTTTATAACTGTTTTTTTGTAAGCCTCCACTATAGCTGGCTTAATCATTCAAATACCAGGGCAGCGAATTCAAATGCATTGGAACTTTGTTTTTTAAAGCCTGCCACTCATTGCGAACATTATAAAGTGACCTTTCGCTAAACCTTCTTATTTTTCCTCTTTAAGGGGCTTTTTCCCAGCTTGCCATAGCAATACTGTTTAATGCTTCCGCAAAGATATATATTATTGTCTTTTAATCCTTATTAAAAAAGCCTCTATCTTGAATCGTTTGCTAAGTGATGAGTAATTTCACTTTTGTTATCTGCTTGTTATTATTCCAAAATTCTTTCTCATTACTATTCCTTCTATCTTAATGGCTTCTTCTAAAAGTAAGTCATCGTCATCCTTGTCCTCTAATTGGTTCTCGATTGAATCTTATAGGTCCACTCCAATTAGTTTAAATATTCAATAAATTCTGTTATGATGTAATTGGACGTTAAGGACCTCCCTCATGGTTTCTTTCTGCTCCACAGAAAGGCTGGCCTTTTGGGTAAGCCTTTCCTTAATTTTTTGGTTTTTGGAAGGAATAGGAAAAAAGCCGCTTTACGCGGCCCACTGTTTCCCTAATACTTTTCGAGCAGAACTCTGCCAGAGACAGGGTAGAAGTAAGTTTGAAGCCGTCTAATCTCTTTTCTCTTTAGAATTCTGTGATTCGTTTTTGGTGTCAGTATTTGTTCCTTTTCTTGGTTGAGAAGGTTCTTTTTTACATATTTTTTTAATACTCTTTAGCATATTATCCCTCCCATTTTTTTACTTACTAATATTTTACCAAAACATGGGAGATGGGTATAGATAGAAGGTTCTATTTGTAGTAAATCAACACCTTCTTCCTAAATGTCATGTAAGTACTACCCTCAACTCTAAATATTAGTGCCCACTCAAAGCTAAGTAGGCATCTATGTATATAGAATACTATTAATTAGCGAACAAGACTCTCCTGGCGATCACTTCACTTAGCACCAGCATCTAAAAAGTGTGAGAATCATTATTCTTTTCTGGGATCAATCTAATTCACAGTCCTTCATAATTATTCATACTGAGTCCTTTTTTCTAGGTTAATGCTACTCCGCCCCTTCGGAAGTCACCTGAAATATTTTAGGGTAAAATCTAGCAGTTAAGCACTTTATTTATGAGTATTAGTTGAAAAAATTAGGTCGTTATCTATTTTGCAAGCAAAGGGATTAGTGGAGACAATTATACTTTGATCTATGCTCATAACCACGTTATATAAGCGAGATGCCTTTTTTGGCGGGCTTACAGAATAAATGTTCTCTAGCGGGAATAGATACGGACACAGACGTTTATTTTGTAAGTTTAAATTAAAATAACTCAGCTAATTCCAGAGACCTTTGCTTCTTCAAACGTAGCCATTTTATGGACTATATGGACGGCTGACCTAACAATTGGCAGGGAAAGCGCAGCCCCACTCCCTTCTCCAAGGCGGAGGTGCAAATCAATGAGCGGTTGCAGCCCTAAAAGTTGATTCACAACAGCATGGCCCGGTTCCATAGATTGATGGGAAGCCATAAGGTAATGCTCACATAAAGGAGCGATACGAACGGCTGTAAGAGCAGCTACTGCTGTAATAAAACCATCTAGTAATACTGGAATGCGTGCTGCCGCGGCACCTAAAACAACTCCTGCAAGCCCTGCTATTTCTAATCCACCGACTTTTGCCAACACCTCAATTGGATCATCAGGGTTTGGTTGATTGACTTTAATGGCGCGCATAATTACTTGTATTTTCCTTTCTATCCCTTCCTCATTTATACCTGTGCCAGATCCAACTACTTTATCAATAGAGGCATGGCTTAATACTGACAGTATGGCGCTACTTGCTGTAGTGTTCCCAATTCCCATCTCTCCTAGAGCAAGCAGCTTAGCGCCCTTTTGTATGGCTTTCTCTGCAACCTCAATCCCTTCTTCTAAGGCTGTAATTGCTTCTTCTCTCGTCAAAGCCGGCCCTTCCACCATATTATTTGTCCCCAAACGGACTTTTTTATTGATTAAACCTGGGATTTCTAAATGTTCCTTTACACCAATGTCTACTACTTCTACAGAAGCATTAGCCACTTGTGCCAACGCATTAATAGCTGCTCCCTCGTTCATAAAATTATGTACCATTTGCTTAGTAACCTCTGAAGGAAAGGCTGACACTCCTTCCTTCGTTACCCCATGGTCTGCTGCCATTATAACTACCGCTGCTGGGTCAACCTCAGGTTGAGTACTTCTCCCTATTCCTGCTAATTTAATTGCTAGTGGTTCTACCGAACCTAAACTTCCCAACGGTTTAGTTAGTGAGTTTATATGCTGTTCCATTTGTTTTTCTGCTTTCGTATCTATTCCTTCAATTAACCTAATTGTTTCGTTTAATTTAGTCATAACCTTTCCTCCTTCGTGATAATTCCCGACCACAAAAAACCTCAGCTTTAATAAGCTGAGGCATAGTTGGGGCAATATAGACTGTCTCATATAACTAGGTCAGTCTAAAAGAACACCTCGTTTTTTCATCATTTGGTACTTTTTAGTGTAACAAAAATACTATAAAAGAGAATAGTGTTTGCACTAAATACTCCTGAATAAGAGGAGAACCTTGTTTTTTTGATTATTATTGAATTATAATTGTTATAACAGTTATAAAAATATACCGATTTGTATAGCGTAATAGGAGGAAAATCGAATGGCGGTGAATAACATGGAACGCAAAGTAACGAAAATCGGAAATAGTTTAGGCGTAACGTTTCCCACAGAATTGCTTAAACGTCTTGGTGTAACGCACGGTGATGATGTTTTTATTGAGGAACAGGATGGCGCCATTGTGATTCGCAAAAGTCAAAAAGTACAGTTACCCAAAGGTGTGAGCGACGACTTTTTTGATATTCTAGATAAGAATATGAAACAGTATGATGAAACCATGAAAGGGTTAGTTGACCGTTGATACGTTATATAACTGAACAAGAAGTGATTGCCATCAATTTACTGGTCATTGAACGATATAGCCCCAAGGAACAAAAAGGGGTGAAATTGCCTGAACTTCTTAATTCCGCTATTAATCGCCCCAAACAATCCGCTTTTGGTGAAGAGGCTTACCCGACCATCTTCGGAAAAGGTGGAGCTTTGTTTGAGTCATTAGCCAAAAATCATCCCTTCCATAACGCAAACAAGCGAACGGCCTTTTTGGCATTGATTCAATTCCTTGCCTACAACGGCTTTCAGTTTACTATGAGTCAAAAGCAAGCCGAGGATTTTGTTGTGGATGTGGTGAATCAAAAATATGAATTTGATGAGATGGTGGCGATCATTAAAGAATATAGTGTAAAACGGTAGCCTTGTATCCGTGATACAGGGCTTTTCATAATGAGGTTCTTATGAGTTTTCTTCAGGGAACTAGATATAGGATTCGAATTCAAAAACATTGCTTTTGGCATCGTATTTAACTTTTCAGCTATTATTAGAAATACAATCAAACAGCCTTCTTGTACCATAACAAACCCAACCTATCACTGTAAGCGCCGCGAACCCAGCAATGTATTCCCCTGCTCCATTTGCACGTACTCTTGCAATACTTCAGGAAAATTCACAAAAAATTTATAAGTCAGCGTCAGCCGATGTCGTAGTACCATGTAGTATTAGTTCGTTAAGAAGGGATAAATTATGAAAATAATCAAAGCGAATGTATTAGAGCAACACAAAGAAGGGTTTATTGTACCCTTTTTATTCAATGTGTTCACGTATAATAATGTGATTATAGCCTAATAATAAAGGTACAACTAAGATCACCCTTATGAATATCTTGTTAATAATGAAGCAGCCTGGTCCATACTTTGGTCTAGGATGCTTCTTTATTTTTTGGATCCCCAGGAAAATATAAGATTTTTCTTTAAGGCAACCTCTTTATAGTCTTCCTTCAAAGATTCTAATTCATTTGCAAGGGTTTCAAGCCTGCTTTTTAATTCTACATTTTCTTTTCTCAGTTCTCATTTTTAACCTCAATTTGCTTTATTTGGTCAGCCTTTTCTTTTTCCAAATCTGATTGAATCCTAGCAAACTCAGCGTGATTATCACTAATGTTAAGATGTCTTCTTTTAAAGAAATCAATCGTATGTATGTGTTCAGCCAGCGTCAGTAATATATCTTTTACTCCTAATTCTTCAAGTGCATTTTCCATGGATTTTTGCATCCCTGATTTCAGATAAATTCGTTTGTTCTTTTATCAACCCTTATTGAACAAGCATTCTACGAAAGGTTTCCGAAGAAGTTTTTTGTCCCTTTTCTTTTTTGATTTCCTTAATCCTTTGTATTTTCTTGTCCTCTTCCCTTTTTGACTCGACCAAGCTCTTCATCCCATCTAATATTAACTAACCCATCGTCCCACCATTTTCGTATTGAGTAATCTTTTATATTATGTCTTTTTGCCATTTCTCCGATTCGATTCTAATCGCTATCTAACATCTTTCTCCCCCCTTACCCTTATATTCAGGTAATTATCATATTTATAATCCTTGTTATAAAAGGATTAACTCACACTTTTCCCAACTCCCCTGATTTTCACCTGATAATAACCTTATAAACACTTAACTATGCCTGTAAACCAAGGGATTAAGCATCAATTTAATCCAACCTCTATTTTTACCTTTTGCGTTTGTTTTTTCTTCACCATTTTACTACTAGAAAGAGAGTTTTTTCGTTCATTGATCCAGTCTTTCGCTATTAGCCGGTGATCAACCAGAACGTCTTCTTTCAAGAGAGACTGCAGCTTTTCATGAAATTGGTTTCCAGCCTTATCGTGATCTTCCGCCGATATGACTTTTTCAATCTTATATCCCTTTTCCCCTGCATCTTTGATGGCTCGTTTTAACGAATCCATTTTTAACCCACCCATGCTGACCATCCGGGTATCTTGAACCTTTTCTTTTTTCACTGACCAATAGGAAAGCAGGTCAAATCCTTGTCCTTTAATTGCTTCTCGGAATGAATCTTATATGTATACATATTAATGAAATTCTCCCCAACAAGCTTTAATATTCAGAAAATTTTGTTATAATGTAATTGGACGTTAAGGACCTCCCTCATGGTTTCTTTTTGCTCCAAGGAAAGGCTGGCCTTTTGGTAAGCCTTTCTTTAATTTTTTTGGACGGAATAGGAAAAAAGGCCGCTTCACGCGGCCCTCTGTTATTCTACTAATTTTCGAGCAGACTTCCTGATTTCTTGCCAAGGACAGGTAGAAGTAAGTTTCAAGCTAGTCTAGTCTCTTTTCTCTTTAGAATTCTGTGATTTGTTTTTGGTTTCAGTATCTGTTCCTTTTTTTGGTTGAGAAGGTTCTTTTTTAAATATTTTTTGATACTCTTTAGCATATTAATACCTCCCATTTTTTACTTACTAACATTTTACTAAAATATGGGAAAGGGGTATAGATAGCCGGCTCTATTTATAGGAAATCACACCTTCTTCCTAATTATCATAGACTTAAGAACCATCCCTAACTCTTAGTTATTAGTACCCGCTCAAAACTAAGTAGGTATTCTATGTATATAGAATACTATTAATGACCGAACAAGACTATCCTTGCGATCACTTCATTTAGCAAACAGCATCTAAAAAGTGCGAGAATCATTATTCTGCTCTTGGTTCCAAGTGATCTAAAACCCTTCCTATATAGTCATTCATACCGAGATCTTTTTCCTATCTGAATGCTGCTCATCCATTTGTAAGTCTGCTGCGTCTGTTGCCTAAGAATAGGGATTTTGGTTACGTGACATTGTTTAGATGGCATTTTTCTTGCTCTTAGTTTTTGAAGATCCCTCATTAACTCAAAGATATTCAAATGGTTAAGTACCTCCACAACTTTAGAAGGGATCATTATTTTGGTTACCTTTAATATCTCTGTTCTTAAGACAATAATGGCTACTAATTTTTCTTGCAATCTGTAAGGTATCCATTCCCATGACTACCTCGGCCACCAAAGCATCAATCGTATAGTCAGCAATAAATTGATTTCTTTTTGATTCTGCGGAGTTCTTTTTCGTTTCCTTCATCTCGGTCGCCCTCCATAACCCTTGAGGATCAATATCCCAATCCCAGTTGGTTGTTTCCACATATAGATTGGACATCGTTTAACATGCGTGGAACACCGGAATCTTTAGAGGAACCTTTTTTCCAGTCGTGTTTTTCAAACCGATATCCACACCACCATCTATCGGATTCTTCTCCACCAAAGTGGTCCGGTAATAATTGACACCCAAACTCAGATTACCACCTTAAAATGGACGGTATATACTAATGTCACGTAATCAAATAATTCAAAAGTGATTGAATCTCATTGAACTTATACATGTATTGTTTCAAAAAATTTGATAAGTGAGGTGATTTTTCAGATGAAACGGTGGACAAAAGATATTGAAATAAACGCTCCAATTGAACAAGTTTGGGTGCTTTTTGACGGTTCTCTTGAGAATATGCAAAAATTATGCCTCAAGTAGTTGAACATAAGCAGATTAAAATAACCGAAGAGGTTGTTGGAAGTGTATATCGCCAAAAATATAAAGAAGGGAAACGCATAGAAGAATATGAGGTAGAAACATTAGAATATACAAATACACCTCAAAAGAAAAAGCTAAAAGTTGGCTTTACACTTGCCAATGTGTTTGAAATAACAGCTTTATATGAATTAGTAAAATTAATGAAAATAAAACTTTATTAAAATATACTGTGACCAATCGCCCATTAAAGTGGTTTGTGAAATTGTTGTTATTGGTTGCATCTGAAAAAGTAGTAGTGAGATTTTTAGAACGCGTAAAAAAAGTAGCTGAGTCCTAACTTAGAAGTTAAAAACGGGTGCTTTACAAATAACTTTTTATGCCCAGTACAACAATAATATTCAGTAAAAATTAATATTTCATAATTGGCTTGATTGCGGAAGGACACTAATTCCTCGTTAAAGAGGAATAGGTTATTGCACTAAAAATTGTTGACGTCTTCCATTGGTAAACATGTTAACATCAAGTGGTAATTTGGAGGTATGTGCTCCTAAAACCACGTCAGGGATGGTACATGCTTGTAGCTGTAATCAGGAAAACGAAGGAAAAGAAGAGAGACATAAATCAAACGTTTGTTTGAAGAAAAACAATAGTTGTGTCACTTACAGGGGGGCCACCTCTATTAGTCTGTTTAATAAAAAGAAAGCAGAAGTACTTTGTCCCTTCTGCGTCTTCCTATCCTAATTGGCTTGTTTTTTCGTTTCAAAGTTTATTTCTTAAAATATATTATCAATTTTGATAAAGCCGATCTAAAACATTTCCAACATACTCATTCATACTCAACCCTTTTGCGGCTGCTTCTTTCTTTAATTTTTCCTTGGTGGCTGCTTTAACAAAAGCTTGTATGGTCTCTGTATCACTGTTTAAATAAACTGTATTTTCACGTAACATACTAGAGCCTGAGTCATATACTTGTTAACTATTCCCTCTATCGTGAAAGGATTGTCTTCAGCTGGGATGGGTAAATCAAAACTTCTCACAGAAAAAGAAATCGTAGATTTATTTCGCTGAACCAACGCATTTTGTAAACCCACTTCGTTCATTACATAGTCCATGAAATAATAGGTAGAAGAATACACATTGTCGCTAGCTGGGAAAGTAAATGCCACATAACCTGGTTTCCGGACTTTCTTGCCGTTAAAAAGTGAATTCTTTTCCTTCGTAGGCGCAAGGTTTTTCGCTTCCTCTAAAGAAAGTCTTTCTCCATTTATGCTTTGAATGATAAGTTCATCAAGCTGAAGCACTCTCGCAGCAAGGGTCCCATCTTGTTCGTAGAGCGGCTGAAAAAGGTAGAATCCTAGAGTCTCGTCATATAGCTTCTCTTGTTTGTTGCGAAGAATGCGGGAAGCATACACCTTAAAGTCTTCTTCCTTAACAAAATATCGCTCTAACCCCTTATACATTTTCCTCTCTGCAGGCAGTTCTCCACTTTTGATATGCCTTGTTACCGTATAGGAAGTGATTCCCAACTGATCAGCAATATCTTTTGTAGAAAGACCGGGCTTTTCTTCTTGAGCATCTACGAGTTTAAGAGCTTCCTCCTCTGAGAAACGGTACTCTCCATCTATTTGCCAGCTGTCCTTATTATAAGGAATCACTTTCCCTTCTCTTATGTATTTATATATGGTTGCTTCTGTTATGTTTAACAGTTCAGCCAAATCCTTAGAAACATAGTAAGACTTGTCCATACCTCTCCTCACCCTTTCTCACTAAAACAAACAATCTATCATTTACACGAAATTAAGTATGATATTAGTTTTATATTTGTTTTTTCGTTAATAATATAAAAAACTTACAAAAATGATAAGTAACAACTTCATCATTTTATATACTTATCATAGTAAACAAATAGCATATTATAAATAATACATTAAAACATGTTATGATGTTACCTTATTTTTCAACAAATTATTATTCTAATTAATGTTTATATAAATGAAAAATGAAGGATTATTCGTGTAGAGATAGAATTGGCATATTACTAAACATCAAGTAAAATGATAATTATAGAAAGCATGTTTCTAAATAGAGTTATTACCTAACTTTAAAATAACAGAGGTGATTTTCGTATATGTCTTTTCCTTATACATTAATGGATCATACTCCCATACATACAAACGAAAAAGATGTACTTTTATCTCATAAAAATCAGTTACTTACACACCTGAGTGATTCTTCCTACCTTCCATCGGTTTATTCCAAAATTGAAGAAAATGAAGATGCATTGCTGCCTGCTTTTTCTTCATTATCTGATCTAGAAGTAATGTATTTTTTTGTCCATCGAGAAACGCATGACGATGAAGCCAAAAACCGGAAAAACCAAACCAAAAAAGAATACCTCCGAGATCTTCTTCAGTTTTATACGTTCCTTCAAGTGCAGCTGCAGAATGAAGAAGTCTCTTCTACTTTGTTCCCTTATATAAGGAAGAAACACGTCAGAGCTTATCAGGAGTGGTTAAAGGATGGGGAGTTTCAACATAGAAAACAAGGGTATGCGGTGGCAACTCGTGCGAGGAAAATTACCGTGGTTAAAAGCTTTTTAGAGTTTTTATATGAGGAAGAAATCGTGGAGTTTCCGTTACAAGTGGCGTTTAAAAAAAGCACTGTGCGGAGAAAGGATAAACCGAAGCGGGAACTAACCTATGAAGAAGTGAAGTCATTGCTGGATTACTATAAAGATCATCCGATTAATCATGCGATCTTGTTGTTGCTTGCCACCACAGGGCTAAGAATACAGGAAGTAGCGAAAGCCAAGTGGGGAGATTTGTATTATGATCCTTCCATTAACGGAGGAACCTATTTTTTAAAGGTGATTGGAAAGAATGATGTAGAAAGACATGCAGTAATATTGCCCTCTACCTTGGAGAGTATAAAGCGCTTTCGAAAAAGAAGGGACGTTTCCGTGGATTTAAATGCTGAGGATCTGAATCCTTTGTTTACAACCAATAAAGAAAAGGCATACGGATATAAGTATTTAAGCCAGTACGTGACCAGGATAATAGAAGAAACAGAGTTATCTTGGACAAAGAATAAGGGGCCGATTACCCCCCATTACTTCCGCCATTTCTTTGTGAATTACTCTGTTTTAACCCTAGGACTACCGATTGAACAAGTTCAAAAAACAGTGGGCCATCAATCAAAGGTGACTACAGAGGGCTATGTTGCTGATACAATTACAAAAAGAAAAGATGCTGGTTTATATTGGAGTGAGGATTTATTATAATTCCCCTTTTCAACTTAAAAGATTTACAGCATAAAATGTTGCTGAGGTCTTCAAAACCTTCAGGGTGGCTCGTGCAGAGAATAGACCTCCTAAGTAGGCGATTATTCCACCAAGTATTGCCCTTCCTATCGCAAACTGCAGTAATGTGTCTTGTCACATTGTCATTTCCTCCTGTAACCGTCAAGTGGAAATGGTTCTTACGAACTTTTGGGGAAAGTACACCCACTGACGTGATAAGGAGTAGGGGTATTTTTTCAAAATAACTTATCAATTCTAGGAAGGCTCTGTACGGTAAAGTACTTTCTGACGCAAAAGATCAAAATTCCCTCTGCCATACATGATTGCTTTGTGTACTTTCAATCGGTTGATATGACCTTCGGCCACCCCGTTGCTCCATGGTAAATGAACTGCATTTCGGACAGCTGTTTCGTCTTTACGGATTCTTTTGATGAATTGTTGAATGGCGGGGAACTTACTTTCCTTATAATTGTTCAACCATTGGTCAAACAAGGATTCTTTTTTTTCTTTGAAGATTCTTCTAAAAGAAAGAGCTAATAATTGTAATTCCATTAAAACGGGTTGTTTTTCTGTCCACGACTCTTCCAAAGAGACGTCGGATTCATTTGGATCTGCTGCTTTCCATAAGCGGGTAAGGATTTTTGATCTTCTGACTGACTTTGGGGGAGCTGGGGCATTCCTTCTTTCTTGTGCGACCATTTTATTTAATGTAGATCGAGAACCTGTATATCCTTTATTCCTGCAAATTCTTTCTATTTCATTTGCACCTTTATTACTTTTGAGTAAATCACTGGGGCGGAAAGCATCAAAGCGCGAAGGTCGTCTGTGGCTTGGAGGTTCCTTGATTTTTAAATACTTATAGACAGTATTTCGTGATACATTCATTTCTCTGCTAATCGCACTAATGTTCTTTCCTTTTTCATGCTTCATCTGTACCTTTTGAATCAATTCCCATCGCTCCCTTTCACCCTTTTCCCGTTTTTTATCTTCCATTCTTGTAGAGGTTTTAGTAGAGGATCGGTAAGACGATTCATGTTTTGAATCAATACTCCAACGAAGCGGTACCAGACGATTGATTTCCTCTTTTACT
>NZ_BAXQ01000031.1:0-43525 GCF_001310615.1 Thalassobacillus sp. C254
TGTGTATGATCCTCCGAGAGAAATTTTAAAAGCCATTCCAGGGCTTACGGTCGTGGAAATGGAACGAAACCGCGAGGACGGCATGTGCTGCGGACCGGCGGCGGCATGATGTGGATGGAAGAAGAAGCGGGGCAGCGGGTGAACGTCGCCCGGACAGAGCAGGCGATGGAAGTGAGCCCGTCCATGATTGGGAGCGGGTGCCGTACTGTCTGACGATGCTGAGTGACGGGACCAAAGCCAAGGAAGTGGAAGATGATATTTCCACCCTGGATATTGCTGAAATTCTTGAAAAAGCAGTTATAAATACAAAAGAAAGAGATATTGTCGTCACTTGATGAAAAAGTTTGCTTTTATTGTGAATGGATAGGGAAGGGCCTATATATAGATTCAGTCTGACACACACGCTTAAATAGAAGAATGAGAAGAGTCATGAATGGCATGGCTCTTCTTTTTGGGGTAATTGTTGGAGGCACGATTCTCTTAGGTGGGGGAAAAACCCATAATAGAATAAAATGTTTCGATTTCATCACCCCCGTTTTCCATGTGCATAGGATATAGCAAAATGTAAACGGAGAGATGAAAGATGGGACAGAGAAAATCAAAAAAGTCAAAAACAGCTGTCAAAGTTTCCCCTGCTGAAAAGCATGTCCATACTATGAAGGCAGTTACCTCTGAAACTTGTTTTTCCTGTAAAAAGCAGTGTGCAAGAGGGATTGCATACATGGAAAAAATGAGTAAACCTGGAGCAATTGGAAAAGGAGTTCCTTGTATATTGACGAAAGGAAGGGCTCTTGGAAAAAGGTAATGACTCTAAAAAAAATGGAGATCTAACTAAAGTTCTCTGTTTTTTATGGTGTTTTTTTGAATCTGATAAAGGTTGATATGATTTTTAATAAGTTATTTGATTGAAAATCATAGTGGGTGATGCCAACGATAATCGCATGTTTTTTGAGAAAGCCTGCAGCCATGCCCTAGAATAGAAGACACCATGAAGGCGCACAAGTTGAAGCATGAAGGGATCGCGCAACTTCTGGACTCTTAGGTGCAAGCGAGCAGCTATTAATGAAAATCAACAACAAAATGTAACAAAGCCATTTATTGAAAAGTAGCTATGTAGAGGGCGTTTATTTCATTTTAAACGGAGCATTTCATCAGAAGAAAGGAAATGTCGAAACATATATTGAATCTAACTAAAGAAGAAATTTTTTATGAAGAAGGCAATCTTTCTTAGCGGGGTGATGAAAATGTTTACGAAAGTCATTGAACCCAGGGTTTCAGAAACCGATGGAGCCGGCCATATCAATAACACCACGTTACCAGTGTGGCTGGAATCTGGCAGAGACGAGATCTTTAAGCTTTTCACTCCGGACCTATCTTTTGATAACTGGAGGTGCGTGATACTTAAAATGGAGGTGGAATATGTAAGCCAGATTTATTATGGATATCCAGTCGAAGTGAAAACGTGGGTTTCTGACGTTGGAAATTCGAGCTTCAAACTCTACGAGGAGATTCATCAAAACAATGAGCTGTGTGCTATTGGAAAAGCAGTCTACGTCAATTTTGATTTCTCTGCGCAACAAAGTCAGCCAATTTCAAAGGAGATTAGAATAGAGCTGGAAAAACATAAAATCATTCATTAATATTTGTAACGAAAAACATTTGGCTGTTGGCCAAGTGTTTTTTCGGGTTTTTCTTGGAAATTCGAGCGGAGGGGACATAGATATGCCGTGTCTTCCACTTTTTTTCTTTATTCTTTTGTATTCCCATTATTACCTGCGATAAATAGGTTATGAGATTGGTATTAGAGGGAATTCAATAGGAATAAAGATAGCAAGCAATTTAGTAAGGGGGAGCAGTATGGCTGACAAACGGGATAAGTGGAAATTTTTAAACCGGACCTTTTGGATCTCATTTTCTATCATTTTCATTTTTGCGATTTGGGGGGCGATAGCTCCAGAAGCACTGGCAGCCAATGCTACGGCAGCCTATGACTTTATCGCTGATACCTTTGGCTGGTTTTATTTAGCTTTTGTGTTTTGTTTAATTATTTTCAACTTGTACTTAGCTTTTAGTAAATACGGAAGAATAAGACTAGGAGGAGATGACACCAGGCCTAAGTATCCGTTTTTTACGTGGATTGCCATGTTGTTCAGCTGTGGCTTTGGTGTAAGTATTGTATTTTGGGGTGTAGCAGAACCGATGACTCACTTCGGGAGCCCACCGCCTTTTGAAGGAGGTATTGAAGCTGGAACAAATGAAGCTGCGAGAGAAGCCATGTGGAGTGCATTTTTTAACAATGGCATTCACCAATGGGCCTCGTTTACTTTCGTTGGACTGGCTATTTCTTATTTTATATACAGACAAGAAGAGCGGAGTCTGATTAGTGACACGATGAATCCTGTGATTGGTGACACTGGAAAAAGCCTCTTCGAAGTACGATTGATATTATCGCCGTGATTGCTACGGTGATGGGAGTGGCAACAACCTTGGGATTAAGTGTCCTCCAGATAAACGGAGGTTTGTCAGCTGTATTCGATGCTCCGGCAGGAATCGCTACACAGGTCATTATCGTTTTAGTCATGTTTGTTTTCTTTTTAATCTCAACCATATCGGGCCTGGATCGAGGAATTAAATACTTAAGTAACACGAATTTAGCGTTGGCGTTAATCCTTATGGTTACCGTGCTTATCTTAGGGCCAACAGGCTATATCCTTAACACCATCACCACTGGAATCGGCGATTACATGCAGAATTTCTTTCAAGCGAGCTTGCGCCTTGATCATTATTCTGAAGGAACCTGGGTTCAGGACTGGCCTATCTATTACTGGGCCTGGACTATTGCCTGGTCACCATTTGTCGGCATGTTTGTTGCGCGTATTTCTCGTGGGAGAACGGTAAGAGAGTTCGTCCTTGGCGTCATGGTAGTCCCTCCATTTCTAGGTATTATATGGATTGGAATTTTTGGAGGAACGGCTATAAATATGGACCTTTTTCAGGGGACGGATATAGCAGGGGCTGTTGCTGCGGATGAAACAACTGCATTATTTTCAATGCTTGAAAACCTCCCTCTGGGAGCCATTCTATCGGTTCTGTCCATCTGCTTATTATTTACCTTTTTAGTAACCTCGGCAGACTCAGCGACCTTCGTTCTTGGCATGATGACTTCAAAAGGGGATACAAATCCAACGGTTACCGTAAAAGTAATTTGGGGAACACTTATTGCTTTCCTTGCGGTTGTTTTGATTATAAGTGCCGGCTTAGAAGGACTTCAAACAGCTTCACTGATTGGTGCCTTGCCATTTTCTATCGTATTATTCATTGTTGCTGTTTCACTGTTTATTTCCATTCAGCAGGACTACCGGGAAACCCGGCAAAGGAAGGATATAGAAAAACACCGGAAAATTGCTGAGCATCTTGAAGATGAAGAGGAAACTTATTAAATAAAAACAAGGATCAGGCTGCCATGAGTCGTTCGTACCGGCTTTAAGGCAGCCCTATTTTTTCGATTCAATTTCATTCGGTTTTTACTCTATAAATTTGGCAGAGCACTATACAGTAAAAGCAGGTACCCAAGAAGGAATCAATCAAGGATCAGTGAACTTTATGAAGAAGGAAACGGTTAAACTTGCCAGGAAGAGGAGTTGGAAATTGTGGAAGAAAAGTTGGGAAGTGCACAGCTTGTGGTCGTTCCATCTATTGTGAGAACGGCTTTTTAAACGGGGTGAACAGTGAGGAGAGGAAGCTTTATTGTTTTGCTTGCTATGAAGGTTGGCAAGAGGGACAAAGACAATCTGATAAACTATGATCTTTGTCACAGAACAGCCTGTGAGAATTCTTTATCCTTAACGCAGAGGTTAATTTAAGGAGGGGTTCATAGGTGTTTTGTTATCAATGTGAGCAAACATTAAAAGGTGGCTGCCAGGTGATCGGAGTCTGCGGGAAAAATGAAGATATTGCAAGCATGCAGGATACAATGGTTTTTGCACTAAAAGGAATTGCAGCATATGCCACTCATGCCAGACAGCTCGGGTATAGTGATCCGGAAGTAGATGCTGTCACTCACGAAGCATTATATATGACGTTAACGAACTCAAATTTCAACATGCAGGAACATATAGATATGGCAATGAAAGTGGGAAGGGCTGCGGTCAAGGTTATGGAGCTTCTCGATCAAGCACACACTGCAAAGCTCGGGACACCAGAGCCTGTAACGGTTTCTCAAAACAAAGTAGAAGGCAAAGCAATTATTGTTACGGGTCATAATCTATTTGCGCTAGAAGAATTGTTAAAGCAATCAGAGGGAAAAGGAATCAATGTTTACACTCATTCTGAGATGCTGCCAGCTCATGGATACCCGGCTTTGAAGAAATATCCCCATTTAAAAGGAAACATCGGAAAGGCATGGTTTGACCAGCGACGCCTTTTCAAAAAATTTAAGGGCGCTATTTTAGCGAATACAAACTGCGTGATGCCTATAAAAGGCAGTTACTCTGATCGTTTCTATTCCTACGATATTGCGGGCTTAGAGGGAGTCCATAAAATAGAAAATGATGACTTCACTCCACTAATTGAAAAGGCTCTATCTTTAGAAGACGCAGATATGGAGAGCGAGGCAACATTAACGACAGGATATCACCATGAAACAGTCATCGGGTTAGGACCTGAAATTATTGACGCAGTCAAAGAAGGGAAAATCAAAAGATTTTTCGTCATCGCAGGCTGCGACGCTCCGGTCCTGGCGGCGACTATTATAGAGAGTTGGCCACATCCCTTCCAAACAATACCGTAATTATGACAACATCTTGCGGGAAATTCCGTTTTAATGACGTTGAGTATGGAACCATTGAAGGAACCGATATCCCCAGGTTTATTGACTTGGGTCAGTGTAACAACTCTGTATCCACGGTTAAAATCGCTCTTGCTCTTGCAGAGGCATTTGAATGCGAAGTAAACGAGCTGCCTGTAAGTATCGTTCTTTCCTGGTTTGAGCAAAAGGCAGTGGCTATACTGCTTGGATTGTTTAGTTTAGGCATTAAAGATATTCGTATAGGACCGAAGCCTCCAGAATTTATAACGCCAGGAGTGCTTAGCTTTTTACAGGAAGCTTTTGGGTTAAAGCTGATAGGTAATGCGGCAGAAGACATGAATGACATGCTTACATTAAATTAAAAGTACAGTTCTTTTTGGAGGCCTTTAAACAGGCCTCTTTTTTATGAGCAAAATTCAAGAGTTTATAAAAAAGAACTGGAGGGTAGAAGGGGAACAAGTCATTTACAAACATACTGTATGTATAACAAAAGGAAGGTGGTTTCATGCGCCGGACAAAGGAGGAAGCTGCGCAGACCCGAGAAGCAATTATTGATGCAGCAGAAGAGTTGTTTATTGAAAGAGGGTATGAGTCAACCTCCCTGACTGACATTGCAAACTCAGCTGGAATAACAAGAGGGGCGGTACATTGGCATTTTCAAAACAAGGAGGGATTGTTAAAAGCGATAAGAGAAAGAATCGAGCTTCCTTTAGAACAGCTTACGGAACTTTTATCAAGCAATGACCTTGTCGATCCTTTGGAGGCACTGGCAGATACAATAGGATCTATTCTCCATAAATATCAGTCCGACATTCGGCTGAGACAGCTTACAAGACTGCTTTTACAGTATGAGCTTAATAGAGAGAATAGTGAGTCGGATGAAAAATCTATGGAACACCACGCGCGTGAGGTAGTAACAGAAGTTCTTGTACGTGCCCAGCGAAAAAGTCCATTTCCAGTACATTGGACGCCAGAGTCAGGTGCATTAGCTTTTGTAGGGCTGGTCAGCGGACTTCTTTCTGAATGGGTGAGAGGTAACACTGATTATGAGTTGGTACCTCAGGTAGAAAATGTCGTATGTTCGGTTTTGACAACGTGGGGAGCGGAGCTTTCTGGCCTTCCTGAAACTTCAAAAAAAAGTGTTAACGAATAAATAAAAAATACAAGAATAGGAGGAATATACATGCAAACGGAAGCAAATACAAAGGAACTCATTTACTTATATGCTTTTGTCCCGACAAATGAAACAAAGGAAAACTCTCTTTCTTCAATGACAGGGATCGATCCTGATTATGACATAGAATTTATAGAATTCAATGAGGTTACCGCAGTAACTTGTCTCGTAAAAGAGGAAGATTTCTCCGAGGAAGTATTGCAGCGAAAAGTGGATGATATGAAATGGCTCCAAAAGCATGCTTTTCATCATCATGAGAAGATGAATGCTTTAAACGAAATCTACACGGTTATTCCATTGAAATTTGGCACAATTTACGAAGATAAAGAAAGCTTAAAAGAGATAGTAGAGACTCATAAAGAGAATATTACGTCCGTATTTAAGGAGCTTGGCAAAAAAGAAGAATGGAATATCAAGATTTACACCGACAAATCATCCTTTACAAAAGAAGTTGAGGAAAACAGTACGACGGTCAAAGAGAAAATAGAGGAAATAAAAGATTTACCCAAAGGTAAACAATTTTTTGAAAAGAAGAAGCTTAAAGATTTTATAGAAAAGCAGGCTGAAAAAGAGATTGATGAATACTGTGAGAGCATTCATGAGCAGCTTACCGCTTACAGCAGCGATGAAGAAGTAAAGAAAAACTGGGAGAGAAAGCTTACTGGAAGGAAAGACGATATGTGCTGGAACGGCGCCTACTTATTTCCGAAAGAGGAGGTGGAGAGGGCGTTACAAATCATTGAAACAGAGCGAGAAAAGGCAGATAAAAATGAAACAGGTTTCTCCTATGAAGTCACTGGGCCTTGGCCTGCATACCACTTTTCCAATTTCACAGAGAGAGGCGAGTAAACATGGCAGGGGAATCTTTGCAAACAAAAGATGTTTCTCTCTTGGATGTCCTTGATGCTGTGCTTGAAAAAGGAGTGGTATTAAAGGGGGATATCACTATTTCAATTGCAGGTGTTGATTTAGTCTATCTGGATTTAAGAGTGCTGCTGGCTTCCGTAGAAACTCTTGTGCAGGCAAGGGACAAGGAACTGAAGGAGTTCAGAGAGGAAACAATAGATTTTTCCTAAATACAAAGGAGGTGTTTCGTAATGGCAGATCAGGAATTGGTTAATGAACATAAGCCCACGGGAAAAATTGCTTTGGATCCTGAAAAAGCTGAAGAAGGTCTTTCTCAGCTTGTGATGACGGTTATTGAGCTGCTTCGCCAGCTCGTTGAGCGTCAAGCCATGAGGCGTGTGGAAAGTGGAAGCCTGACAGAAGAGGAAATTGAAAAAGTGGGAGAAGCATTAATGAATCTAGAGGAAAAAATGGAAGAATTAAAAGAAATTTTTAATTTGGATGATGACGACTTAAATATAGACTTAGGTCCCCTCGGTAATTTGATGTAGCTGTTAGTAATCATACCAGCAAGAAAGGAAGCGTGATCGTATGAGCGAGATTCAGCAAGCAGGAAATCACCCGACAAATTTAGTCGGCGGTCTGGTGGATGTTCTGGAAACAGTGTTGGATAAAGGAGTAGTTATAGCAGGAGACATCAAGGTTAATTTAGCAGAAGTGGAGCTTCTAACGATTAAAATACGCCTTCTTGTTGCATCTGTCGATAAAGCTAAGGAAATGGGCATCGACTGGTGGGAAAATGACCCTCACTATTCTTCCAAAGCAATTAAGATGGAAGAAGAAAACAGAGAGCTTCAAGAACGCGTGAAGCAATTAGAAGAAAATATGGAAGAAAATCCAGTTACAAGCAGGGGAGGACAGGAAAGGTGAAAAACAATAACCTGCTAAATGATATCATGCAGCTGGTGCATAGTTAGAAGATACAGATCATTCCGTGATGAAGCGAGTGGAGGAAAGGAAAATAGGGGAAGGGAAAGATGCTTCTACTGTAAAAACCGAGTATACATTTCAAGTAAAAGCGGGGCTTCCTAATGAAGAAGAGATAAAGAAAATTATAAATGATTCATCTCGTACAAAGCGGTTAAAATAAAAAGCTATCCTTTTACTATTAAAGTTCAGAGGGACAAAACCCAGCTAATAAGAAGGGTCCTCACCATCGGTGAGAACCTTTTCTTGTCATCAGTATTAGTAGTTGTTTGTTCAAAAATACACTCGCTTGCACCTTAAAGGCACAAGTGCGACATCCGTTCAAGCTTCATTTCATTCACTTTCGCGGTGTCTTCTATGCCCCGGGCAAGGCTTCAGCTAGCCGGGTTAGACCGCCCCGGCGGATCTTCAGCTCTTGCTTTTCCCGCAGGCGTCTCGTAATTTTTGAACCATTAATGAATATGTACCATAAAAGGACGGATAAATCAGGGGATTAACGTCGTTTAAGGTTTATGATTGTGAAGATTGTTTTGAATGTTCCCTATGTCCACAATGTACGAAAGATAAAGAGGTAAATAACCGGAAGGTTATTACAATGAAAATGGGAGAACCAAAAAGCTTTTACTCGGGACATGCTTTCGGAAGAGAAAAAAGATGAGATCTACGGAAAGCGTAAGATTGATGTAGAGCCTGTCTTGGGATTTCTGAGGGCTAATTTGCATGTCACCCGAATGTGCAAAGAGCAGGTTAAAAACGAAAAAGAATTTGCCTTGATGGCGGTGAATTTGAGAAAGTACAATGCCCGACAGGCTCATCAACCTATTGTAGATTAACAAAACGGTGCCAACTATCGAAAAGCGATAATTGGCACCGTTTTAACTTTTCAGAGACTGTTTTGTCCCAGCCTCTTTCTTTTTTAGCAAAATGTGATTTTACGAGAGTCCACACTTCAATTATATAATCACGCAGAATCTGAATACTTAACTTTCGGCCCTTTGTTTTTATTTCTTTTCTTGGCCTGTACTTCTTTGTTAGCAGATAAATAAAAGGAATATCCCATCAGCATGATTACTATGGAGAAAGGAAAAGCTGCAATAATAAGAACGTTTTGCAGGCCGTCTGTTCCTCCAAAGTATACAATGATGGCTGCCATGGCTGATAAGCATAATCCCCAAACAATTTTCACCGATCTTGAAGGGTTTAATGAGCCGGAGGTAGATAGCATACCCAGCACAAAGGTTGCAGAATCAGCTGAAGTAATGAAAAAGATGGCAATGACTACGATCGTTAGAAACGATAGTAGGGTCCCCAGCGGATAATGCTCTAGAACAGCAAAGGTGGTCGTTTCCATTGAATAATCGGAAATTGCTGTAATGCCTGATTGCTGGATGTCCAATGCTGACACACCGAATACAGCAAAAAAGATAAAGCAGACAAACGCAGGCACAAATAGAACACCAAGCATAAACTCTTTTATCGTACGTCCTTTTGAGATTCTTGCAATAAAAATTCCAACAAACGGAGACCAGGAGATCCACCAGGCCCAATAGAAAATCTTCCAGTTATCAATCCATGTGCGATTTTCCTCGTTTAAAGGCTCCATTTCAAAACTCATATCAAAAAAGTTGGCAATGTATCCCCCGAGTGAATGAGTGAACATGTTCATGATATACACTGTAGGACCCACAATTAATAGTAGAACCATTAGTAAAAAGCCCAGAATCATATTGATGTTACTTAAATACTTAATTCCTTTGCTTAAGCCAGACCATGCTGAAATAATAAATAATACAGTTGCTACCACTAGGATTAGCAATTGAAAGCCATAGTTACTCGGTGTGTTAATGAGATAGGCTAACCCTTCATTGATTTGCGCAGACCCAAAGCCAAGAGTTGCAGCTACCCCTACCACTGTTGCAATGATGGCCAGAGTGTCAATCAATCTCCCCAGGGTCCCCTCCATACGTTCTTTGCCAAAAATAGGAACAAGTGTCGCGCTGATTAAACCAGGATAACCTTTGTGAAACTTAAAATATGCTAACACTAAAGCTACAAGGGCATAGACGGCCCAAGCATGAACTCCCCAGTGAAAAAAAGAATACTGAAGGGATTCTTTAATAGCTTGAGATGTCCCCTCCTCACCGCTGGGGCTGCTTATGAAAGCATGAGAGATGGGTTCAGCCGTTGTCCAAAAAATCAATCCTATTCCCATTCCGGCACTAAACAACATAGCAAACCATGTGGGAAGGCTGAATTCAGGCTTGTCACTGTCCTTGCCTAGCTTTATTTTATTAAATCTTGAAAATATTAAGTAAATGCAAAAGGCTAGTATGACCATAATCAGCAGGATATAATACCATCCAAACCAGTCAGAGATAAAAGCAGTTGTCGTCAGTGTCACACTTTCCAAATGCTCAGGAGCTGCAGCTCCCCAGAGTACAAACAAGCCGCAAATGGCAAGTCCGTACCAAAAAACTAATGTTGCATGTTTCATATACTCACCTCGAAGATAGTTTTATAGTTTTGAAAATCAGAAGAGATGATAGAGGGTTTTTCAGCAACAGTTTCATATGTTACACATCTTTTAAATTGATTGCAAACCGGAATTTATTAAATATTCGACAATAAAAACACATAAAACGACATTAACACTGTTCTGAAGTACATTTGAAATTAATTCTAAGACTTTCCTACTGCCTTACATCCATTCAATACAAAAAAGGCCAAAGGAATCGGCTGAATTCTCCTTCTCTTTTCCACCTCCTTTGACCCTGATGATTGTATCTCCCAACTAAAAGAAAGCCGTCCTCACAAAGCCAGAAAGCCGCCATGAGCTTTATTCAGGAATGCTGACTATTCAAAAATTAAAAAACTGTCACTGGCCTTCACTGGCTTTCACTGAATGTCACTGAGCATTCTAAACCGCACTCACCCGCTCTCAGTGTGTTTGGAGAATCTTTCTAACCACTGGTACTATTTTACTTGCTCGCGAAAACTGTGAAGGAGGAATACCATTGTCCAAAAATAAAATTGCAATTGTAGATACTGATATTCATGAACGTATTCAATATAAAGATATACTCGATTATTTAGATGAGCCGTATAAACATTACATTGCCAACTGTCATTGGATCCAGGAAAAGCATATGCCCTATACACAGCCGGCCACAGCCGGAGTGGACAGAGCTGATGCGATTCTTCCTGACGGCAGGCCGGCCGGAACCGACCTGCCTTTTATGCAAAAGCAGCTCTTAGATGATATTGGCCATGAGTTCGGTATTTTAACCGGTGCGTTAGATCCATCTCCATCATCTATGCATGGCTGGTACGAGATGGCTGCAGCTCTAGCTTCTGCTTACAATGATTGGCAAATTGAAAATTGGCTCGAAAAGGATGACCGTTTATATGGATCTGTCCATATTGCGGCCCAGGAACCTCATAATGCTGTAAAAGAGATTGAGAGAGTCGGCTCTCATCCAAAAATGGTTCAGGTACTCCTTCCAATTGATGACATTATGTGGGGAGATCCGTATTATCATCCGATATTTGAAGCGGCGGAAAAATACGATCTAATGATCGGCATGCATCATAATGAACCGCCGGTTTATTACGCAAATGGCCAAGATACTTCATTGAGTGGCATACGTTAATCCCTACTGCTCACATGAAACAAATCACGAACATGATCTTTAACGGTGTATTTGATAAGTTTCCAAACCTTGGTCTTATCATGATCGAAGGAGGATTCACCTGGGTTCCGCACCTTATGTGGAAAATGGACCAGCAATACCGTGACCTGCGGCATGAAGTGCCATGGCTGAAAAGAAAACCTAGTCAAATTATGAAAGAACAAATTCGAGTGACCACTCAGCCTGCAGAAGAGTTGAATAAGAAGGAGTTTATGTCACTTATAGAGCAGATGGGAACGGATGAAATTCTGTGCTTCTCCACTGATTATCCTCACTGGGACTTTGACTCTCCTGACCGTGCGCTTCCAAATATGGACCCGGAGCTTAAGAAAAAAATATTTGCAGACAACGCAAAGGCATTTTATCCAAAGCTGCCTAAGACGAGGGAGGGATAATTATGAAAGAGCAAATCGTTTGTAAAACGTCTGACGTACGGCCTGGAGAAATCAAAGAGTCGTACTTTGGAAAACAAAATATCGTGGTGTGCCGGACACCAGACGGAGAGTTCTATGCCTTTATGAATCAATGCATTCATCAAGGAGCTCGTCTTGAGAAAGGTTTAATATGCGGAGCAACGACAAGTAATAGTAAGCCGGGAAGCTATGACTACTGTCACAAAGGAGAAATTCTCCGCTGCCCTTGGCATGGAAGAGAATTTGATATTAAAAATGAAGGCAGAATGCTGGCAGCCCCTGAAAAAAAGCTGGCACATTTTCAAGTACGCGTGGAAGATGAAAACGTCATTGTCTATAAATAACACACAGTAAGGTGATAAAAATGACCCAAGAAAATAACGTAGTGGATGCCATTATTATTGGCGGCGGACCAGTAGGTTTATTTACAGCTTTCTACGGAGGCATGCGTGAAATGTCCGTGAAAGTCATTGACAGCCTGCCTCAGTTAGGCGGCCAGCTGATGGCTCTTTATCCTGAAAAATATATTTATGATGTGGCTGGTTTTCCAAAAGTGTTAGCCAAAGACCTGATTAACCAGCTTGAAGAACAGGCAAAGCAGTTTAATCCTGAAGTATGTCTGGAGGAAAATGTTCAATATGTTGAGAAACTTGACGAGCAGTTGTTCAAAGTAACCTCCACAAAAGCTGTTCATTACTCCAGGACCGTGATCATTACAGGGGGCGCAGGTGCATTTCAACCAAGGCGTCTTAAAGATGAAAGTTCATATAAGTATGAAGGAAATAATCTTTTTTACTCGATTACAGACCTGCAGGCATATCAGGATAAAAGAGTTTGCGTTGCCGGTGGAGGAGATTCTGCCGTGGACTGGCACTTATGCTTGAGGATATTGCAAAGGAAGTTACACTTATTCACCGCAGAGATAAATTCAGGCTCATGAACACAGCGTAAATCAATTGAGGGAGTCAAGTGTACGGATAAAAACTCCCGTAGTGATAGAGGAATTAATAGGCAAGGATGACTACATTGAGACAGTTGTTCTTAAAGAAAGCAAGGGAGAAGTCACAGAAAACCTTGAAATTGACTCCCTGGTTGTAAACCATGGGTTTTTATCAAGCCTTGGAGCTATTAAAGAATGGGGACTGGAAATCGAAAAGAACTCAATAGTAGTCAATCAGAAAATGGAAACGAATATCCCGGTATATACGCAGCCGGTGATATTGCCACCTATGACGGGAAAGTAAAGCTAATTGCCTCAGGCTTCGGCGAAGCCCCGACAGCAATTAGCCAGGCAAAGCATTATATAGATCCTGAAACGAAAGTTCAGCCCCCTCATAGTACCAGTGTGATGGCCTAAAGAGGAAAAACCATTAACTTAGCAATATGATTTACACACAAGGAGGTTACCAATGTATCATAAAAAATGTATATAGACGGAAGCTGGGTGTCAGCCGTATCTGGTCAAACCCGGACCATTATCAACCCCTTTAACCAAGAAGTCATTGCAGAAGTGCCAGAAGGGGACGAGCAGGATACCAAGGCTGCAATTAGTGCTGCAAGAAAAGCGTTTGATTCAGGAGAATGGCGCCGTACAACCGGAACGGAACGAGGCAAATTAGTCACAAAAGTCGCTGAATTAATTGAGAGGGATAAAAAAGAGCTCGCGGAGCTTGAAACCCTGGACACCGGAAAAACGTTGACGGAAAGCTATGCCGACATGGACGATATAATAGAAGTCTTTCGGTACTACGGAGGTCTGGCAGACAAAGATGGCGGGGAAATCATTGAGTCTCCTATACCTGATTCTACAAGCAAAATCGTACGAGAACCAGTTGGTGTATGCGGGCAGATTACTCCGTGGAATTATCCCCTTCTTCAGGCAGCGTGGAAGATAGCTCCTGCATTGGCTGCAGGCAACACTATTATTGTTAAACCAAGTGAAATTACCCCTCTCACTACCATTAAAGTAACCGAATTAATAGAAGAAACCGGTATTCCAAATGGGGTCGTAAATCTGGTGCTTGGAAACGGAGCAAAAACAGGCCAGACTCTATCTGAAAGTCATGACGTTGATCTTATTTCTTTTACCGGCGGCATTGAAACAGGCAGAAAGGTAATGACAGCTGCTACCGGAAACTTTAAAAAGATAGCTTTGGAACTTGGAGGGAAAAACCCAAACGTAGTGTTTGAAGATGCTGATTTTGAAACAGCGGTTGACCAGGCATTAAATGCAGTCTTTTTCCATGCCGGACAAGTATGCTCAGCAGGTGCTCGCCTCCTTGTGCAAGACACGATTCATGATGAATTTGTGGAGGCTTTAGTAAGCCGGACGAAGAATATTAAACTTGGCAGCGGGTTTGATGACTCTACAAAATCTGGTCCACTTATTTCAAAGGAACATCGTGAAAAAGTAGAAAAATATGTAGAAACAGGCGTGAAAGAAGGCGCTAACCTTGTTGCCGGAGGAAAACGGCCAGAACAAAAAGAGCTCCAAGACGGCTTTTTCTTTGAACCTACTATATTTACAAATTGTGATACTTCTATGGAGATTGTACAGGAAGAAACATTTGGTCCTATCTTAACAATAGAGAAATTCAACACGGAGGAACAAGCGATTAACCTGGCAAATGACTCCAAATATGGGCTTGCCGGTGCAGTTTGGACAACTGACATAAAAAAAGCTCAAAGAGTATCAAGCCTGCTTCGCATGGGAACAGTTTGGATTAATGATTTCCATCCTTATTTCGCACAAGCGCCATGGGGAGGATATAAATCCTCAGGGATAGGCAGAGAATTGGGGAAACAAGGGTTAGAAGAATATACCGAAGTTAAACACGTATTTGAGAATACAGCTCCTCAGCCTCTCAACTGGTTCTAATCGGACAAATAGTAAATTTCAGTTATAATAAATTGTTTTATGGGGTATCTGTCATATAGGACAGGCCCTTCATACTGTAAGGATACAAATCTTTTATAAATGAACTTATAGATGACACTAAATTTATTATTTTCCATTTTACGTCAACTCCAAAAAGAGTTGATTTTTATTTTTGGCTCTGTTAAAGGCGAATGATGGTTCTTTTTTTGATTGTAGATAAAAGCTCGAGGCGGCGTCTGCAGAATTCAACGTGAAGGTAAATGCAAATGAAGTAGATTGGCTTGTGGATCTTTAGATGGAAGCAAGCGTCACTTCACAAAAATCAACAGCAAAATGTAACAAAGCCGTACTGTAAGAAGATGATTGCTATTTGGGCTGTCAGCCATTGTGGAAGACACAATGAATATGTAGAAAACTTTCTAGTAAGAGTTTAACGATTTAGGTTAAAATTAATTTGCTTAGGATATAACATGTATTTAAAGACTATATTAGGGTGGAGAGGGACATGAACAAAAAGCAGTTACACCACTTAGTTCCAAGCTATAATAAAAATTTGTTCAGGCAGGACTTTATAGCCGGTCTTACTCTATTCGTTATGCTTATACCTCAAGGGATGGCTTATGCTATGCTGGCTGGCGTACCGCCAGAAATGGGTTTGTATGCCTCTACGATCCCTCTTATTATCTATGCCATTTTTGGCTCGTCTAAACATTTGTCGGTAGGACCTGTCGCTGTTTCTTCGTTGCTGGTTTTTACAGGGGTTTCTGTATTTGCAGAACCTGGTTCCGCTGAATATATCTCTTATGTTCTTATTCTTGCTGTGATGGTTGGTTTTATACAACTATTATTAGGGTTATTTAGAGCCGGGTTTATTGTGAAGTTTATCCCTCATTCTGTGTTGAGCGGTTACACATCAGCTGTAGCTATCGTCATTGGAATAAGTCAAATAGAACATATTTTAGGAATAAATTTGGGCAACTATTTGCAGGTACAAGTCATACTACTTGAGTTATTTAATAGATTATCAGACGTTCATTTCACAACAGTAGCTATAGGTCTGGCCAGTATCCTGCTGCTATTTATCTTCAAAAAAATTCACCCTCGAATTCCAGGTCCTTTGCTCATTGTTCTCTTGTCAATCGGGGCTGTCTCTGTACTTGGCCTGGAGGATACCGGAATTCAAATTGTAGGGGACGTACCAGGAGGATTTCCTTCCTTGGTATTTCCAAACTTGACTTTGGATAACGTACAATTACTGTTTCCAATGGCTCTTACGATAGCTCTTATTGGCTTTATGGAGTCACTGGCTATTGCAAAGGCAGTGGCCAGTAAAGAAAAATATACAGTTAAGCCAAACAAAGAATTAAAAGCGCTGGGCCTTGCGAATATTGCAGGATCTTTCTTTCAATCTTTTCCTGTGAACGGAAGTTTCTCCAGAACGGCTGTCAACCATGAAACCGGGGGTGCCACGCAGTTTACCTCAGTTATTACCGCCTGTGGTGTTTTGGTTACCTTGCTCTTTTTTACATCTTACTTTTATTATTTGCCAAACGCTGTTCTTGCTTCTATTATTATCATGGCCGTGTACAAGCTGATCGACACTAAGCAAATGAAATACCTGTTTAAGGTCAAACCTTTTGAAGGCTGGGTATGGGTATTTACCTTTTTTGTGACATTATTTGTTGGAATACAATGGGGAATTATTTTAGGAGCAGTATTCACCCTTCTTCTTTTAGTCAGAAGAAGTGCTAAGCCTAATGTAGTAGAGGTAGGCTATTTGGAAGAAGAGCAAGCGTTCCGCGCAGTAAATCGTTTTCCTGGAGCAAAAACAGTGAAAAACGTCTTGCTTATTAGAATCGATTCTAATATACACTTTGCCAATATAAATTATCTGGAGGAAGAAATAAAAAGTCTTCACTTGGAAAAGCCGGAAGCAAAATGGATTATGATGGAAATGTCCGGTGTGAACGATATTGATACAGTAGCAGCGCGGAGCCTGGAAGAGATCGTTGAACGTTTCCAAAGGAAAGGGATAAGTTTTTGGTTTGCCAATGTGAAAGGCCAGGTCAGAGATACGATTAACAAAACTGGCTGGGAAAAACATTTAGAAGAACAAGTAAGTTATCTGCCATTAGATCAGTTGTTAAAGGAAAAAGGAATTAATGATTTTTCAAAGCTTGCAAAGTCCCCTAAGCACGATGCTTATGATGACTATATGATCTAACGAAGGTAGACATAAACAACCACCACCTACCATTTAGTCATAATCAAAAAGGAGCAGACTTCCTCTTAATGAAAAGGGGGAGCTGCTCCTTTTTTAAGGCACTTTAATAACTTCTTCAAAAGAAATTTCCTGCCCCCCTTAACGAGAGTTTGATGATCGTGGCTGACAAGAACAACTTTTATTTGATGTGTCCCTTCTTCTAAATGACCTAAATTGTACGTATTTGCATAGATTCTTGCTTCCTGGTCATCATTTACATAAAGGTGAGCATGCCCTTCCATGATTTCTGGATGAAGAACAGAATCATCACGGCTAAAATGAAAATTTTCAGTTTCAAGCTCTACCAGCATTGGCCCGCTTCTTGTCCAACGGAACCAGAGATTGCCGGAGCAGGTGCGGTTTCAGGAACTTCTTTTAATGAATGGTGATGGGAATGATCATTTTCACTCATAGACATGACAAAATGACTGTTTAAGGTATAGAAATAAAGCGTGGTTCCAACAAAAGTAAAAAGAACGATAAAGCTGACTATTCGGTACAAAAAATCACCTCTTTCCGTCAACAAGCTTAGGGACGGTTTTTCTTATCAGCAAGCCTGCAATAAGCAAAACAGCTCCGCTTGCTAAAAAAGCCAGATCATAAAGCAGGGGATTCTCGGCATCTGGACGAACACGGTGAATTTGGAGAATATGGTGGTTAACAATTCCTTCAATTAAATTAAAAGTGCCGCCGCCAATCAGTAATCCGCTTATCACGTAACGAATTCCTTTTGACAGATCTGTCGGTTTTCCTCCGAGCCATAAAATTATGGCTCCTGCAATCATGGTAATGGTAACAGCAAAATGAAAGATCCCATCACTTATAATTTCTATCGTTCTATCTGGACTTAAGACGACGCTATGCCATTGCAGAAGCTGGTGAAAAATAATCCCGTCCAAAGCTCCTAAAAAGCCAAATCCAAGCAGGAAACTGCCAACGTTTAAATATTTTTTCCGCACTTCAATTGTCATTCTATTTACTCTCCTCCTTGCGCTAACGCTTTCCTCTGCCGCAATTACCCTAATTCTTCTATATTTGCATCGCTATTTCCTTTTTGAGGTGCCTGGCACCCAGATAGTCTGTAATATAGAAATCCCTTAATGAGTGGATTTTCTATGCTCTTATGTTACAACTGAAGCAGGGTGCCAGGCACCCTCCAAAAAAAATTAAAAAAAGACATACTGGAGACAGTATGTCTTTCATTGCGTAAACAGAATTCTGTTCTGTACATTATTTTGGTATTCCATTTTCTCTAAAAATATCTTATACTAGAAACAGATCCTCTGTTTAGGATGTCATGCCCTACTCACACACAGGGCGAAGATCTACCAATCTTTTTTGGGGTATTCCTTTGTGGAATACCTTCTTTTTTTTCTCTGTCATTCTCTGTCTACATATAGAGCTAATTTTAAAAGAGCCGTGCTCTTTTTCTTTATTACTTTGAAGTTGATTTCATTATATAACTAAATATTAAGCTAAACAATATATTGATTAGATTGAAATGATATCAAAAATAGATTAATTCAAAGGAGCGAGCAGTTTGGAACTAAGACAGATTCAATATTTTATTGAAGTTGCTAAGCAAGAACACGTTACTGAAGCCGCTTTGTCACTGAATGTAGCCCAATCTGCTGTTAGTCGTCAAATCTTTAAGCTCGAGGAAGAATTAGGAGTGAACTTGTTTATCCGAGAAGGGAGAAATGTTAAGTTAACTCCAATTGGAAAAATGTTTTTGGAGCATATGGAGGAAGCCATACATGTTATTGATAATGCAAAAAGGGAGGTTCAGGAATACCTGGATCCTGAAAAAGGGGTCGCGAGAATCGGGTTCCCAACGAGTATGGCGAATTATACGATGCCGACAGCTATTTCTTCTTTCCGGAAGAAATACCCTCAAGTTAAGTTCGAATTAAAACAAGGTTCTTATTACAATCTGATTGAGTCCGTCATTAAGGGAGAAATTGACATGGCTCTTCTTGGGCCATTGCCTAAAAATGAAAAGATAAAAGGAGACATATTGTTTGTAGAAGACATAGTAGCACTCCTGCCATCAGACCATCCACTCGCAAACCAGTCCTCCTTATCTCTTGACCAATTACGAGAAGATTCATTTGTTTTATTCCCACCAGGATTTATATTGCGTGAAATTATTGTAGACGCCTGTTTCCAATCAGGGTTTGAACCTAGTGTTTCCTTCGAAGGTGAAGATGTGGACGCTATAAAAGGATTAGTCTCAGCAGGGTTAGGCATAACCCTTCTCCCGGAAATCACTCTAATTGACGGGATTCCAAGGTCCACCGTGAAAGTGCCAATTACAAAACAGAGAGTTACTCGCACGGTAGGAGTCATTGTTTCAAATGAAAGAAAAATTCTTCCGACGGAAAAACTTTTTTATGAGTTTTTAAAAGATTTCTTTTCTATGTTGGGGAGTTTTGGAAAATAATGTACACTGGCGCTTAAAAGAAGGAGGCAGTATTACTTTAAAAAAACCGTGTTTTCTATATAGAAACACGGCCTTTAAACTTTCATTTAAATAGACGAGACCAGGTAATCTTCCAGGGCCTGCTGTAAACTTCCCTTTGTCTTTGCCTGAGAATGAATTTGTATGCCAAGCTTGGTAATTTCCATTACGATTTCTGGGCCAAGCCCTGTAATGACGCATTCACACCCCATCATTTTAGTCTCGTCAATCATTTTCATCAAATGTGAGAGTACTCCCTTTTCCACGGATGTAATACCTGAAAAGTCCATAATCAGTGTTTGGATTCTCAGTCTTTCAATTTCATTTAGAATTTTCTCTTCTATGATATTAGCCCTTGATAAATTAATCTCTCTTATTAAGGGAACGACACCAACGGTGGAGGTTACAGGTATAATTGGGACAGACAGCTCTTCAACAATTTTTCGCTGTGATTCAATCAACTGATCCTTATAATCAGAATAACTGAGAAAGAATCCATTGAGAAACTGATCAATGCGGTCATTTACTTGTTCCTCAAGCTCATAGAAGTTTCTATAAGATTCGCCTTCTCTCTCTAAATCATAGCGCTGAAGGAAATTCCACACTGTTCTGCGGATGGCCTGCACCCATTCCAGCTTAAAGGCTAATGTTAAATCTTGAGAGGCCCAGGAAATGCCTTCCTTTTGGGCAAATTTGTCAAGGGCTTTTAACTCTCCGCTAAGTACGTACATGACTAATGTATGCGCATTGTTGAGAAGATCAATGTTTCCGATTAAAAGAATATCGTGAATTTTATCCCGGACGTTTACGGCTTCGTTTAATAGCTTTTCTTGAAACGCCGATCTCTGAGAAGTGAAATAATCTATATACTCTTCTTCTAAAATAAGGCCCATACCGAATCACTCCTATTGTAGATTGAATAGGTATTATTTATTTTATCGTAACAATGTTTAACTGGAAATACCATTTGAAAAAAAGTAAGATGGCCAGAGAAAAAATTTCCAGCCGCCCTTATATTTGCAAAAAATTATTCTTTTATTTGAATTACAATCTTTCCGCTCGCATGATGTGACTCACTTAAGCTGTGGGCTTCTTGAAGTCCATGTTCATGAAAAGGGAAAACTTTGTTAATCACAGGCTTTACCTCTCCGGTCGTATACAGGTCAGCAAGCTGCTGAAGCTGCTTTCCATTTTCTTTGAGCCAGTGAAACGAAGCGTCCACTCCATACTTCTTCGCCTCCTCCTCGGAGGGAGGTTCTACAATAGAAACAAGCTTTCCGTTTTCTTTCAAGACTTTGTAGCTTTTTGCCTGAACATCACCACCAACAGCATCCAGGACAAAATCTATGTTTTCAACAGCTTCACTAAAGTCCTCTTCCTTATAGTTGATGAGTTGATCAGCGCCAAGAGATGTAACAAGGTCTTCATTTTTGCCGCTAGCAGTCGTTACCACGTATGCACCGATATGCTTGGCAATCTGGATCGCGAAATTTCCAACTCCGCCGGCTCCTGCGTGAATGAGCACTCTCTGTCCTTCTTGTACTTCTCCTAAATCCTGAATACATTGTAAGGCTGTTAAACCGGCTAACGGGATTGCGGCTCCTTCTTCAAAACTCATCTCATCAGGCATTTTTGCAAGTCTTTCTTCCTCAACAGCTACATACTCAGCGTACGTACCATGCCTGGTCGTTGCAGGGCGGGTAAAAACCCTGTCTCCTTTTTGAAATCCTTTTACTTTGCTCCCTGTCTCTGTAATAATGCCTGCTGCATCCCAGCCAAGAGTAATAGGGAATTCAAATGGAAACATTTCTTTTAAGTAACCCTCCCGCATTTTCCAGTCAATAGGGTTCACAGATGTAGCGTGTATTTCGACTAAAACCTGATTTTCATTAATCGAAGGCTTGTTAACCGTTGTTTCCTTCAATTCTTCTTTTCCTCCGTATTGGTTAATAACAATTGCTTTCATGTTCATCTCTCCCTCTAATTCATATTTCAGGTAAAAGAGTAGCTTCCCACTTTTTCTTTTATTTTAAACATGATCGCAAAATAAGAAGAAACAGCAAAGAAAAAGTATCATATGGAAGAAGGAAAGACAAATATTCTGGCTCCTGAGGCATCTAGTAAATCAGCTTCTGCCTGAAACGAAATGCTTGGCAAGAAAATAACAAGTATGGCAGGAGGGAGAACATGAGAAGGTAATTAAGAAACAGAGACTTCTACAGGTTCTTATGGCGGTTTACATATTGTTGTGAAACAGTGACAAACTCTCTTACGGCAAAAGATAAATATTTA
Source organism: Thalassobacillus sp. C254 (assembly GCF_001310615.1). Classification (NCBI taxonomy): domain Bacteria; kingdom Bacillati; phylum Bacillota; class Bacilli; order Caryophanales; family Bacillaceae; genus Thalassobacillus; species Thalassobacillus sp. C254. Next base: position 21,811 of record NZ_BAXQ01000031.1, read on the forward strand.
TCCTTTTTCCAAATCATCCCGAGCTCCAGGTTGATGGCGGATTCAGATAAAGGGATGCTGGTTACCTCTTTATTATTGATGTCACGGCAAATCCTGCTGGGGAGCAAAGCAACCCCTAACTTCGCTTCTACCATCCCCAACAAAAAGTCTTTCTGAGAACTTTCACACACTATGTTAGGGTGAAAGTTGTGTTTAGAGCATTCATTGATGATTTGGTCATATAAAGAAAAGTCTTTGCGGTACAAGACAAAAGGTTCATCTGCTAACTCGGAAAAAGACACGTCGCCTTTTTTAGACAAAGGGTGGCCCTTATAAACAACAAGCTCAAGGGGATCCTGTAAGACGTTCACAACTTCGAAGGAAGAACTGTGTGCTGGCAAGGTACATATTAATCCAATATCCAGGAGCCTTCTTTTACACCTTGTTTAATTTTTTTGTACCCACCTCTGTTAAAGTGATTTTTACTAAAGGGTACAGCTCCTTATAATGACTGATTAACTTAGAGAAAAATGCTGCCCCAACAATGGGGGGATGCCAATTTTTACTTCTCCGCTCTTAAGGTCCATGACATCATTTAGTTCAGTTGTTAAGTTTCTAAAGGCAGCTAAAACAGTTTGAGCGTTGGTAAGCACTGCTTTTCCGGCATCAGTTAAGTCCAGTTGTTTTGAGGATCGGTAAAATAATGGCACGCCTAATTCTTCTTCTAGGTTTTTAATGGCTTTACTAATGGATGGCTGAGAAACATGGAGGGTTTGGGAGGCTTTTGTAAAGCTTAAGTGTTTGGCTACTTCTGAAAAATACTCTAAATGCCTAATGTCCATTGAGTAACACTCCTTTCAGGTATAGATAAAATGCATATTGAAAATAACAAATATGTATTTTATTTATAGGTTGTATTCAGTTTATAATAAGTCTCACAAAGGTGCCACCCCAGAAAAAAAGGGTGGACTGGGGAAGAAGCAGAAAGGAGGAGATCATAATGTGGCGCGATTACAGCTTGCTTGTTTTTCAACTATTTCTTTTGTGGCTGATTAATGAGGCAGGATACCTTTTAGTGAACGTTTTTAATCTTTCTTTACCAGGAAACGTCATGGCGATGCTTATACTTGTCAGTTTATTAGCTTCAGGCATTATTCCTCTGAAATTTGTAGAGAGAGCCGCTAATCTCCTCATTAAACATTTAGCTTTCTTTTTTATACCTATTGCTGTTGGTTTAATGAACTTTGGAGAATTCTTTCTGCAACATGGCCTGATTCTGGTTTTGGGCTTGATTATTAGTACAGGGATAGGAATGTTTATAACGGGATTTATATCGCAATATCTAGCTAAAAAGAAGGAGGGAGCCGATTGTGGTGATACCAGTAACAGCTGCTAGTATATTTCTGACGGTAGGAGTGTATTTGCTTTCTAGAAAGGTCGGAAAAAGGTTTCCTTCGCCTTTTACAACACCTGTCTTTTTCAGTACAACGATTCTCATATGTATTTTTCTCTTAGGCGGTGTTTCCTACGAACAGTATGAACCGGCAAAAGAGATCATGACGTATCTGTTAGGTCCGGCGACGGCTGCGCTAGCTGTACCTTTATATAAGAATAGAAAGCTAATCATGGAGTACAGTCTCATTTGGGGGGCAGGCTTGGTTCTGGGCTCATTAGCAGCCATCCTTTCAATCACTGCCATCGCTAAACTATCTGGCCTGTCTGATTCAATTGTTGCTTCTCTAACTGTAAAATCGGCAACTGTGCCTATTGCAGTGGAAACGACGACGTTAATAAATGGGGATCCTTCACTTGCAGCTGCTTTTGTAGTGGCGACTGGAACGATTGGCGGGATGCTCGGGCCCTGGCTGCTAACAAGGTTAAACATTTCCCATCCAGTGTCCCGTGGTCTGTCCATGGGAACGATCGCCCATGGACAAGGAACAGCTGAAATTGCAAGAGAAGGTCAGCTTCAAGGTGCTATGGCAGGAACAGCCATGGGACTCGCCGCCATATTTATCTCTATCGTAGTCCCTTTACTCTTTTAACTTTCGCTGTGCGCTGTGTTGCACTTCAATTTATTGCGTTTCTATATGAACAGATTACGTTTTTTGCCGTAATTTATCTTTTATAGGAGGTTCCTCGCTTCTCCGCTGAAAATTGCTTAAAGGAAGTCTCAAGATCATATCTCCCCATTCAAGAAAACGAAAGGGTGAAAAAGGGGAAAGATAATGACTTCCAAAGCTCTTCAAGCTTGACAGATGAATAAATACAATAATCAATCCAATGATTATCCCGTAAAGGCCCAGAAAGGCTGCGGAAATCATGAAGGCAAACCGTAGAATCCTAATGGCAATACTAATGTTATACACAGGAAGGGTAAAGGAGGCGATAGCTGTTAACGCCACAACAATGATCATAATAGGACTTACAATGCCTGCTCTTACCGCAGCATCACCGATCACGATGCCGCCGACTATTCCAACCGTCTGTCCGACCATGCGGGGCAGCCGGATTCCTGCTTCCCTTAATAGCTCTAGCGTAATTTCCATAACAATGGCTTCCATAAAAGAGGGAAAAGGAACTCCCTCTCTGGAAGCAGCAATTGACAAGGCTAAGGTTGTTGGAATCATACCCTGATGAAAGGACACTAAGGCAATATATAACGCAGGTAAAAAGACAGCGATAAAGACGGCACCAGTACGGAGGGTGCGTATGAGTGTACTGATAATCCAGTTTTCATAATAATCTTCGGGCGATTTAAAAAAGTGCTGAAAAAGAATGGGCTGGATCATCGCATAGGGAGTGCCATCCAATAGAAGAGCGACATGGCCACTGCTAAGAAAGGAAGCAGCCTTGTCGGGACGTTCTGTATAAAGAGAGGTGGGGAAGATAGACAATTGATTGTCTTTAATAAATTCTTCCACCATACCAAGCTCTTGAATGTTATCAAACTCAATGCATTGTATTCTATATTTGATTTCTTTTACCACACTCTCATCTGCCAAGCCTTTAATATAGCCAATAGACAGCCTGGTTTTTGAACGTTCACCGACCTTTTCATATTCAAAGGTGAGGTTTGGGTCTTTCAGCCTTCTGCGCAGAAGCATTACATTTGTCTGAATGTTTTCCGTAAAACCATCTCTTGGTCCTCTTACGACCACTTCAGTTTCAGGCTGCTCCACCGAGCGTTCTGTAAAAGAGATAGCTTCAATGGTAAGAGCTTGTTTACAACCATCAATAAGGAGAACTGTGTGTCCTGAAAAAAATTTATCAAGAAGAGAATCAAGCTGGCCTTCTGCTTCTACGGAAGAAACAGGGAGAATATGACTTGAAATTTCAGCTAAAAGACCCTTTTCATTGTATGTTTCCAGAAGCGTTTCATCCATTTCCATTAAAGGACGAAGGATATCCCGATCAATCAGTTGTTCGTCTGCCATCCCTTCAAGAAAAACAAACATGCTTTTCTTTTTCCGGCAACTCCGAAATACCGCTGATTTATTTCTTCACTGCTGCCAATAGCTTCTTTTATGAAAGAGCTGTCTTTCTTGAGGTCCCCTGAAAAGCAGAGATCCAGGTCATTTTTTGGTTTTGGTGCTGTCGCTTTTTGTTGGTTTCGTAAAAATTTTCTTCGTTGCAGCAATGTTTTCATCGTATCTCTCTTCCTTGTAAGAGAATTAATCTTTTTCTAATGTTTCAATCAGCATCTGGTGCCGAATCTCCACGTTTGCATCAATTGTAATCGTAGCTTTTGAGAAGCCTCCGTCAGGTGTGTCCCATGTATCCCTGACGGTCTGCCAATAAGAATAGTTACTACGTTTTATTTCAGTTATCATTTCAAAAATATCAATGTGATATTCATGCTGCATTTTATTAACAATATTCTCCGCCTGTTTTTTTATTTTTTCTTCTACTCTCGCTGACATGTGCCGTACTGTTTCTGGGTCACTTAAGTCAATATCATGGCCCCACAATTCAGCAGCATGTCCTTCAGCGGTAAGCTTGACATGAAAATGATCCCTGCCGTTTTTTCTTTTATAAGTAATTTCACTAGAAGCATCATCAATTTCAAAAACAAATCTTTCACCTTTGGTCCTGTCACCTTTTACTTCAACAATCCCTTTTTCTGCTCCGCCAGTAATCCAGTTGTAACCTTCAATATCTTCATCCAGCAAATAGTCAATAAATTGATTTTTCATTCCATGCATGATTCCTCCTCCTTGAAGAATCAATTCGCCATCCTCTGATTTGAAAATGCAGGGCAGGAGGTAGCTTCTTCGTCCAACGACTCGTTCTAACACCTCACCAACTTCCATTCTTTTTACCATTGGAAGAACAAAAGGGTGATTTTCACTGATGAAATCAATATACTGACTAGGTATTTTTTCAGGGAGAGGCCTGGACTGAAGAATATCACTTGCTTTCTCCTTTGAAATTAACAGAATTGTTCTTCGCCTCATCTCATGATCCCTGATAAAAAAGTCCAGTATCTCTTCCATGTATCCTTCTTCCAGAAGCTTGCGATTAATAATGAGAACCTTTAGGTGTTCAAAATTTAATCTTCGGCTCGTCTTTGTATTTAAATTCCGAAGGACTTTGAAATTTGTCATCTCTGTGGCGGTTAAATTAATAAAAGAATCTTCACCAGGCGGTTCCTCCTGGGCGGTTTCTTCTACGCCAGGTATAGCAACTTGATGAGTCACTTCCAAACCATTCGCCGCGTCACCACCTGCCGGGGGATCAAAACTTACTCCAAGGACAAATCCAATTTCTTCTATTTCACTTCTGTCCCAGCAGGAGGTAAGAAGTATAGAAAGCAGCAGTAATAGTAGACAAGCTGAAATCTTTTTCAAATCCACTCACCTGCATATTTGTTTTTAAGTTGAAAGGCTCTTGTTTTCTTGTTTTTTCTTACAGCAATAGTGATTCCTGTGACCAGCAGCACAGTGAGAATTAATAAGAGCCCCGAGTAATTCAAATATTCAACGAAGCTTTGCAATTCTGCTTCATTTTCAGGAAAAAACGTAACAAGGAAGATAATAAAAGCAAATACACCGGGCAGCCACGGGGTTTGTTTGTTTGTCAAAAAAATCTCTCGAGTGACTTGTACGGACAAAAAGAATAACAGCATAACAGAGGTAAAGATACTTAGTACCCATATCGCTAAAAAAATAGATTCAACCCTTTCAAAGATTCCGCCCAGCTCAATTTCCTTGGCTACTTCAATCGTTGGAAAAACAATGATTTTAGAAGTTTCAACGGAAAAAATGGTGTAGGTGATGATTACAATAATGGAGTAAATGAGGGAAGTAATTCCCATACTCGCCATTAATGGTGTACTTTTTACCTCATTTTTGTGTAAAAAACCAAGTAAAAAAAATAGAGGAACTACTGAGTTTAAGGCAAACAATGGAATAAAGATTCCATCAAACATATGAAATACACCTTCTGGCATCACAGGAAGCACCTTTTCAACTTCAACATTACCTATGTTTAAAATAGAAACACCGATTAACGCTGAAACAATGGTAGGAACAAACAAAATATTTAAAAATATAATCCTTCAATGCCTTTCGAAGCAGCATAGGCACTTATGACTAACATGGCCATTACAAGCACTTCAGTAGGCGTCTGATCGAGCAGATACATTTTAGAGGCAATCCCAAAATAACGAAGTACTACAGCAGATGTGAAAATAAAATATATAATGAAAATAGGAACCAGGAGAAAAGCTATCCATTTGCTGAAGGGGCCTTTAAGTAAATACTCGAAAACATTTTCCCGGGTGAAATTTTTTTGCAGGGCGACACATAAATAAATTAAGGCCATGATAACAACGCCGGCTAACAGGACAGTCATCCACATCTGGGGTATCAAGTCTCGAGGCAAGATCCCTCGGAAGTGTTAAGATCCCTACTCCAAAGCTGTATGATATAAGGGTGCAGCCCAGTTCAGATGCCTTCATTTCAAATTGATGAGGTTTCGTACTCACGATTGGTCATCCGCTTTTTTCTGGTGAGGGATGTTAACAGCTTGAGCTGAAAAGGTTTTGGCGGGCTCTGTGCTTTCATTTTCTTCTCGTTGCCTTCTTCTTTGATTACTTTCTCTCATCCAAGGCAGAAGCGTGGCATTGAACAATTTATTAAACAGGTATTGAGAAGACCAGATAACAAGAGCGGTTACCAGCGCGATTTCAAATACTTCAGCATCAGGTATAATCCTGAGAAAAAGGTAAAAATAAAGAAACTTCTCCATTCTGCTCTCCTCCTTGTTGTATTAAGATGTGTAAATCAGGAATAATTATGTAGGGCATACACAATAGGGGAAATACTACTTCATATTGAATGCATATGAGAGGGTACACTAAGCAAGGAAATATTTTAGTGGGACAATAAAACAAAGAGGTAAATAACTTCAATTCCACAAAGAGTTTTGTGTCAATCTAACAAACTCCCTCCCTGAAGGAAGTTAATGTTATAAACTATACTAAGGTCATCAACATATAACAGGAGGCATTGGATTGGGTAAACGAATATTTCTTTTTTTAACAACTAATATCATGGTCATAACCACGATTTTTATTGTCTGGTCGCTCATTACTTCTTTTACCGATTTAGAGAGAACATACGATACAGGCGGCCCTGGTCTGGGCATTGACTACGTATCCTTAATGGCATTCAGTTTATTAGCAGGGTTTTTGGGCTCATTTATATCCTTGGCCATGTCACGCTATATTGCAAAGAAAATGATGAGAGTGAAAGTGCTGGATCCAGATGGTCCATTGTCTTCTCAGGAGAGAGCAGTGGTGGAAAAGGTACACCGTTTTTCGCGGGCTGCGGGGCTGACACATATGCCAGAAGTTGGTATTTATCAATCTTCTGAAGTGAATGCATTCGCGACTGGTCCAACGAAGAAGCGTTCTCTAGTCGCCGTTTCATCCGGCCTTTTAAACCATATGGATGATGCAGCAGTGGAAGGAGTCATTGCTCATGAAGTAGCTCACGTTTCAAACGGAGACATGGTAACAATGACTTTGCTGCAAGGAATAATTAACACATTCGTCATCTTTTTCGCAAGAATTGCTGCAATTCTTGTTTCCAGGCTGGTTCGTTCAGAAATGCAGACTGTTGTTCGTTTTGCCGCTATCTTTATTTTTCAAATTTTATTTTCCATCCTTGGAAGTCTTGTAGTGACCGCGTACTCCAGGTACAGGGAGTTTCATGCAGACCGGGGAGGAGCGGACTTAGCGGGACGTGATAAAATGGCTCATGCCCTGAGATCGTTGAAAACTCATGTTAACCGAGCTCAGGTTAATGACCGTACCGATGATTCGGCCGTACAGACGATGAAAATCAACGGAAAAGGCGGTATGGCAAGGCTTTTCTCGACTCACCCTGATCTTGATGAAAGAATTGCCCGTCTTGAAGAGAAATAGTAGTAAATGTAAGAAGCTGGTCTATGAAAACTTAGATCAGCTTTTTTTATAAGAGGAACTACACAAGGCAGTATAAGAATAGTTGTCAAAAGCTAAAGAAGTCCAGTCTATCCTTGAGTTCTAACGCGTCTTTTTATCGGCAAACGATTTTTTGATTTATAATAAATAATATTTTGTTTAAAAAGGGTAGCTGTTACACAGTGTGTAATGGTATCATAACGTGAAATATTTCAAGAGCAGGTGATGGAGTGGGGTTATTTAGATTATTAATTGTTATTTTAGCTGCTGTTTATTCTGCAGGTTTAGTACGTTTTCAGGAATGGAGCCAGCTATTGTTTTTTTCGGTCTTACTCACAGTGTTTTTAGTTATCACGCAAACCATAGAAGTGAAGAATGAAAAATCTGAACATAATTAGTAATATATATTAGTTTTTTATTATATCCTCTCTTCCAAAAAAGGAAGGGGGGTTTTTTAGACTTATACACTCTTTAAAACACACATCCTTCCCCTTATGAGCAAGATCAATTCACATAATGTACATAATAGTGGTATCGTTGGTTGCTGAAGCTGTTAATTATATTTCTCATTCCTTTTTTGTTAAGATGTTTGTGAAATGCGAGGATAAGGCATGAGGTTTCACAAAGCCAGTCAGACACAAACAATTACCTCACAAAGGAGACAAAGTAATGGATCATTTATTCAGTAATTACAAAATAAAAGGATTAGAACTTAAAAATCGAGTCGTTATGCCACCCATGTGCCAGTATTCAGTTACAAAAAAAGACGGTGTGCCAAATGAATGGCATTATATTCATTATGTGAGCAGGGCTGTCGGAGGAACTGGTTTAATTATCATTGAGATGACTGATGTGGAGCCGGATGGACGAATATCGGATTATGACCTGGGACTGTGGTCAGATGAACAAATCCCTGCCTTTGCCCGCATTATTGATGAGGCGCGCAGGCACGGAGCAAAGGCAGGTATTCAAATAGCTCATGCTGGAAGGAAAGCTGAGGATGCAGAAGAGCCGGTTGCCCCCTCGGCGATTCGTTTTAGTGAGAAATATAAGGTTCCCCGGGAATTAACGACAGACGAAGTAAAAGAGATGGTAGAGAAATTCCGTCTGGCTGTGCGGCGTGCTGTCAAAGCCGGAGTGGATACTATTGAAATTCACGGTGCTCATGGATACCTTATTCATCAATTTCAATCTCCTCTCACAAATAAAAGAACGGATGAATATGGGGAAGACCGAGCCAGATTTGGCAAAGAAGTTATTAAGGCTGCAAAAAGTGAAATGCCAGAGGATATGCCTTTAATCATGCGAATTTCCGCAATGGAGTATGTGGAAGGAGGCTATGGGCTTAAAGAGAGCATAAGCTTTTCAAAGGAATACCAGCAAGCAGGGTTGATATGTTTCACATTAGTGCCGGCGGTGAGGGGGAAATTGCGGCCGCAGGCAAGCCAGGGACCCATGCGGCATACCAGGTGCCTTTAGCCAGAGAAATTAAAGATTCGTTACAGGTGCCTGTTATCGCAGTAGGACGCTTGGATGAACCTCATCTGGCAAACGCTGTGGTTGGAAATCAAGATGGAGACCTTGTGGCCGTTGGAAGAGGAATGCTGAGAAATCCTTATTGGACCCTGGAAGCTGCCGCTGCTTTAAATAAAGAGATAGAAGTACCTAAACAGTATTTAACCGGATTTCCAAGTAAATAACGTACCACGTTCAAATAAAAAAGCTGCCTCGGGCAGCTTTTTTACTAAGGGTGCACATTGATTTTTCATATAGTACCTACCTTGATATGTAGAATAACTACGTTAGGGAAAGCATTTTATATTTTGAAAGGAGGTTTGCATACACCGAGGTAATAACAAAGCCAGCAAGGTATATGCCTGAAGTAAAAATGATATCCCAGCCATTCAAATAATGAACTCTTCCGAAAACGAGGGCTATATATTCAACAGCACTAAAGAAAATTGTGAAAAATACTATTAATGTAATCCTTGAAAATTGATACTTCATTATCGCTGTAACAAATAAGCAAGCCATGAGAGGAAAGTATCCAAGATTCAAAGGAAAGGCAGACAAAGATTCATTTTTTTCAATATAGGGTTCTGTATACCAAAAAATATTCATACCCCAATCATTAGAAACAAAGGCTATGGCAATCCCAAGAGGAACAAAGAGAATAATGACTTCAGGGAATTTTCGCCAAAGAACAAAAAGAATAATCCATGGAAGTACAAACCCGAAGAATATGTTAAAAAGCATAGCGTCCTCCATTTTCACCCAGAAGTAATAAGAATAGTATCCCCGTTTTTATAAAAAGATGAGTGAAAAACAAAGGAAAAGATCAGGATAGGATAGGATGAAATCGTACACCTTATCTATATAGAATAGTAAAGGGATGGATAAGGAAATATGGTATATCTATTGCTGGTCCTCGGATTTGTGCTGCTCGTAAAAGGAGCTGATTACTTTGTCGAAAGCACGGCTGCGATCGCAAAGCTGCTCCGAATCTCGCCTTTGCTTGTGGGTCTTACAATCGTTGCATTTGGTACAGGTGCTCCAGAAGCAACAGTAAGTATCATAGCTGCATTGGAAGGAAGTGCAGGAGTAACCCTTGGTAATGTGGTAGGAAGCAATATCATTAATATAGCTCTTGTCGTAGGTGTAACGGCATTTCTCTCTCCATTAAAGGTTACAAATGCTACCATTAAAAAGGAGATTCCTTTTGCCTTTCTGGCATGTATTGTGCTGCTTGTTTTGATGAGTGATCAGTATCTTGAAAACACTGCTGTGAACGTCATTACCAGGGGAGACGGCATCATTTTTCTTTTGTTTTTTGCTATATTTTTGTATTACGTCATAGAAGCAGCGAGAAATAATCGCAGCCAAATGGAAAAAGAGATCACCGAACAACCGGATAAACGGAAATGGGGAAGACATATTCTTTTCTCCACAGGAGGACTTGCGGCAATCATTTTTGGAGGATATCTGGTGGTAGAAAGCAGTACTGAAATTGCAATCAGGTTTGGCATGAGTGAAACACTGGTGGGCCTGACGATTGTAGCTATCGGCTCTTCTTTGCCGGAACTGGTAATTTCAGTAACTGCTGCGTTAAAAAAAGAAAGTGAAATTGCCTTAGGGAACATAGTTGGCAGTTCAATCTTTAATATCCTCTTTGTCCTTGGAGCGGCGTCTCTTATTATTCCTCTACCGGTAGAAACTAAAATATATTTGATGTCATTGTTATGTTGATTCTGACGATAGTATTGTTTATTTTTTCCCGTACTGAATGTAAGGTAGGGAAACTGGAAGGATTATTGCTGGTAGCGGCCTACATTGGTTACCTTGTTTATATTATTATCCGTAATTAATCATGCTCTGTTTTCTTTTCTTAAAAGAATTCAGGGCATTTTTTCTTTTCTTCGTAAAGAAACAAGATACTGGAAAAGTTCTGATTGACCACTATGGTCGGTGGTGCTATGATTTATAGACCATAGTGGTCTATTTTGCGCAGTAGTGAAATAAATGAGTAAGAGGAGGGAGAAATGAAGGCATGTCCGAGACGTTCAACAACTTAGAAGGTGAAAAGCAGCAGCGGATATTAAATGCCGCACTGCAGGAATTTGCTGAGCACGGATTTGATCAGGCTTCTACCAATCGTATCGTAAAAAAAGCAGGAATCGGCAAGGGGATGTTGTTTTATTATTTTAAGAATAAACAAGAATTGTACCGTTACCTTGTAAAGTATAGTCTGGATGTAACGATCAACCGTTATATTAAAAAGATTAATGAAGAAGAAAGAGATTTTATTAAACGATTTAAACAGGCTTCGAAGATGAAGATGCAAGCTTTTGCTGATCATCCTCACGTATTTCAATTTATGGGGACACTGCTACTGAGTGATAAGGACCAACTGCCAAAGGAATTACATGACGAAATTTTAAAGCTTCAGACACTTGGCAACTCAATTTTATACGAAAACATCGATTACTCTTTTTTTCGAAAGGATATTGACGTAGACAAGGCATTTAAGCTGATCCGATGGTCGATGGAAGGCTATCAGAATGAACTGCTTAACAAGCTTAAAGGAAAGCCTTTTACTTCAGTGGATATGGAACCTTATTGGGAGGAGTTTGACGAGTATCTGGAAATCTTAAAAACAAGCTTTTATAAGTAAGGGGAGGCAGAAAAATGAATGTTCTGCAAACGAAAAGCTTAACCAAAAGGTTTGGAAAGGTTATGGCACTGGATGGCGTAAACATGGAAGTGAAAGAGGGGGAGGTATACGGGTTTATCGGCCCGAATGGAGCAGGAAAGTCTACAACGATCCGGATATTATTAGGCGTCTTAAAGGCCACAAGCGGTGAGGCCAGGATCTTTGGAAAAGATGCATGGAAAGATGCTGTGGAGATTCATAAACGGCTTGCGTATGTACCGGGAGACGTTAATTTATGGCCTAACTTAACGGGAGGAGAGGTCATTGATTTGTTTGTAAAATTACGAGGAGCGGGTGATCATAGCCGACGGGAGGAATTAATAGAAAGATTTGATTTTAATCCTTCAAAAAAATGCCGAGCGTATTCAAAAGGAAATCGGCAAAAGGTCGCTTTAATTTCTGCTTTGTCCTCGGAAGCGGACCTTTATATTTTTGATGAGCCTACTTCAGGACTGGATCCACTAATGGAACGAGTTTTTCAAGAATGCGTTCAGGAAGCAAAGGCACAAGGGAAAAGCGTCATACTTTCAAGCCATATCCTTTCAGAAGTAGAAAGGTTATGTGACCAGGTCGGGATTATCAGGCAGGGAAAAATTATAGAATCAGGCTCCTTAAAGGAACTTCGGCATTTGACAAGGACCAGTATTTCAGTGGAGACCAAAGAGCCGATCACAGCACTTGAAGAGGTAAAAGGAGTTTATCATATAGAAGAGAAAGAACAGGCTCTTTCTTTTCAAGTGAATACAGAGGACCTGGACCAGGTAATAAAATATATAAGTCAGTTTGGAGTAGTTAAATTGGAAAGTGCTCCTCCCACGCTGGAGGATTTATTTATGGGCCATTATGAAACTTCCTCTTCTTTTCGGGAAAGGAACGGAGGGGAGTCTTAATGAGTGAAAAGCTGTTTAAGAATACAGGAAAGTCAGCCTCCTTTTATTTAAAAAAAGACCGGTTCAGAATTACCGTTTGGCTGATCGCTTTAGCAGGCCTTACCTTTGTGACAGCTTTAGCTTTTACAGACCTTTACCAAAATGAGCAAGAACGGCAGGCCATAGCCGATACAATGCACAATCCAGCTATGACTGCTATGGTAGGCCAGGGATATGGTTTGGATAACTATACTACAGGTGCGATGATGGCTCATCAGATGCTCCTTTTTACTGCTGTGACGGTAGCCATCATGAGTATTCTTCTTCTTGTTCGTTCTACAAGAGCTGATGAGGAAGCCGGGAGGGTAGAACTTATTCGTTCACTTCCTTCTGGAAGATTAGCTCCTACCACCGCAGCGGTTATGGTGTTGTTTATGGTTAACCTATTGGTAGCGTTAGTGATTGGTCTCGGTCTGTACTCGCTTAGAATTGAGAGCATGGATTTAGAAGGATCTCTATTATACGGAGCAGCTTTAGGGGCTACAGGAATATTTTTTACAAGTCTCACCGCAGTTTTCTCTCAACTACTAAATAACTCAAGAGGTGTGATAGGGTTTTCGTTTGCTGTGCTCGGGCTTTCTTATCTGATTCGGGCTATTGGTGATGTAGGCAATCAGACTTTGTCCTGGGCATCCCCATTGGGTGGATTTTAGGAACAGAAGTATATGTAACGAACTACTGGTGGCCTGTCATAGTCACGCTGGTTATTTCGATTATCTTATTCGTTGTTGCTCTTTATTTGCAAGCCATTCGTGACATCGGTGCGGGTTTTTTTCCGGAAAGGCCAGGGAAAAGCCGGGGATCAGGCTCTTTGCTTAGTCCATTGGGTCTGGCTTTCAGATTGCAGAGAGTCAGTTTGATTACCTGGGGAGTCGGCATGTTTGTTCTTGGTGTATCCTATGGATCAGTACTGGGAGATTTGGAAGCATTTATTGAAGGGATCGAGATGATGGAAGAAATGCTTCCATCCATAGAGGGATTTACTTTAACTGAGCAATTTATCACAATGCTGATGGCAATTATGGCTATGATCTCCACGATTCCAGCGCTTATGGCAGTTTTAAAGATTGTAAGTGAAGAGAAGAAAAATCGAATAGACATATCCTAAGCCGCAGTGTATCTAGAAACACCCTCCTTGGCAGTTACTTGCTTATTTCAGTTATTGTTTCTTTTGTTATGATGTCGCTTGCTGTTACCGGTCTATGGATTGCAGGGAATATTTCTATGGAGGAGGGCCTCGCTTTTGGAACCCTATATAGCGCAGGGATGGTTTACCTCCCGGCAATTTGGTTAATGGTTTCGATTGCTGTACTCCTGATTGGAAAAGCCCCTAATGCCGTGTCGGCTGTTTGGGGTTACTTGCTTTATTCCTTTATTGTTGTCTACCTGGGAGGGCTTCTGCAATTTGAAGAGTGGCTTTCTGTCCTCTCACCATATGGGCATGTGCCACAGCTCCCGGTAGAGGATGTGAATGTTACTGCTCTCGCCACCCTAACCTTTCTTACGTTACTATGCCTTGGGGCAGGATATATTGCATATAACAAAAGAGACATTCACGGATAATCATGGTGCCAGGCACCAGAAAGGATTGTAACATTCTTTTGGGGATAAGGTTGAAATAAGGGGGCAGCACATGACAAGGGAAAGTGGTGCCAGGCACCTATGAATACAGTAGGCGTAGACATTGGCGGTACAAATATTCGAGCGGTGTTACTGAATGAACACCAACAAATAGTAAAGGAAAATATAAGAAGTACTCATCCGGAAAGAGGGCCTGATGAGATTATTGATGAAATTAATGAAATAACGGCTTTTGTTAAAGAAAATGAAAAGGTAGGAGCGATAGGGATAGGAAGCCCTGGCCCTTTAGATCCTTGGAAAGGTGTTATAAAAAGTCCCCCAAACCTGCCTGGATGGGAGAACGTTCCCTTAAAAGAAATGATGGAACAATACTGGGGAGTTCCTGTATTTGTTGAAAATGATGCAAATTGTGCTGCTCTTGCAGAAGCTGTGAACGGTATAGGCGCTGATGCTGAGAGTATATTCTACCTTACAGTTAGCACAGGCGTTGGAGGCTCTTATATTGTAAACAAGGAAATCATTCATGGGAAAGATGGATTTTCAGGGGAAGTCGGTTATATGATGATGAATTCCGGCAAAAGCTTTAAAGATGCAGTAAGCGGAAAAGCATTGGAGAAGCAATGCCAAAGTGCGGGTATACCAGGAAATGTAAGACAACTCTTTTATTTAGCTGAAGTGGAAAAGGAAGAAATTTCAGCGGGAATTGTGGATCAATTTACTACAAACCTGTCTATACTGCTCGCGAATGTCATCTTTTTATTAAACTGATAAGCTTATCTTGGGAGGAGGAGTGATGGCTTCTTCATCATACTTTTTAGGCCAGCTTAAGGAAAAGACAAATCATTTGGTCTACCCGAGATTTAAGAAAGAGGCCGAGATTTACGAAGCCTTGTCGGGGCAAAAGGCAGGAGCGATAGGGGCCGCTCTCCTCCCCCATTACAGATAGACCTCACTTATTTTACCCTCCCTCAAATAAAATGCGGCTAATAGCTAACATTATATAAGGAGGGGGTGAAGAGGGTGAGCCATAAAAACACAAAGAAAAGTGGAAGCTCGTTTATAAACGAGGCCTACCGTTCACAAAAAAGCCCAGATGAACCTGGAAGTACAGAGCCGGCAAAAGAAAGATCATTTCAGCAAAAAAAGAAGTAGATAAAAAAGGGTGGTCTCAATGAAAATTTTTTGAGACCGTCTTTTTTCATAGGTTCTGTCAAAGTTCCAAGTTATATTAGTCATGTCGAAGAGTGGCCCCTTTGGAAAAAGCAGGAGTCGAACGAAAATAGACAGTAAGCCGAAAGGATTTGGGTAAATGTATAATGCCTAAATGAGCTCTTGATATTCTGAGTCACGCATACCAGTACATGGGGTGCACCAATGAAAAAATCGTGGACCGGGATTATTCTTACACAAAGAAGGGAAAATACAAGCTGGAAATAAGACTTATGCTTGAGTAGAAGGGGAGAAACCATGGATAAAAAGGGGACACTGGCAGAGGCTTTATCGCTGCATTTTTGGCAGTCGGTAGACCAGCAAATCAGAAAAGATCACACTGTACAAAAGGAACTGTATCATTACACCGGTTTAGATAGTTTAATGGGCATGGTAGAAACAAACAATTTGTGGATGAGCAGAGGAACCTTTTTAAATGACTCAAATGAACTTATTTATATAGAAGGAATTATTAATAAAGTATTGGGACAGGTCGAAAGTAAGCTGACGGATAACTTTGGGGAAGATACATATATACAGGAACTGAAAAAGTTATTTATTTTAGAATTAAAACAGACGTGGCAAAGGTTTATGGAGAAGATAGACCTTGACGATTTTGAAGTATATATATTCTCCCTGACCGAAAATAAAGACTCTTTGGCTCTTTGGTATAACTACGCAAAAGGCGACGGATACAATATCGGCTTTTCCTCTGGTGACATGCTGAAAAAAATAAATGATTTTTCCAGTCATTTTGCCCGTGAATATACCTTAGTGTATGGAAGGGTAATATACGACAGAAGAGAACAAGAACAAATTGTTATGGATTTTCTCATGGAAACCTTTCAATATCTATCCCGCCTTCACCCTCAGTATACGCTGCAAGAAATCGGTGGAGAGCTTTCAGAACATTTCTTTTCTATACTAGCAACTTGTTCGATCTTTTTTAAGGATGAGGCTTTTAAAAGTGAAGAAGAATATCGAATTGCTCTTCCACGAAAGCTCACTACCAAAGAGAGGGGCCCAGAGGTTTTCTTCCGGGCTTCAAATGGAGTAATCATCCCGTTTATTACGATTCATTTTCCAGAGAAACTTCCTATAAAACGTGTGACCATCGGTCCGAAAAATAACATAGACATTGCTAAAGCAGGAATGGAGTATTACTTAAAAAGTAAGGGATATGAAACGGAGAGGATGGTTATTAGTAAGTCCGTTGCTTCACTGAGGTATTAATTCTTTTATGCAGGGGTTAGTGTAGGTAAAATAAATGTATTTTCAGCGAATAGGAAAAGAAAAACAACGCAGCCTTAGACTTTTCGGGTATTACGACAAAATGTGATAATTGACGTCAAATGCTCCCCCCATGTAATAGTAGAGATGCTTTACATTTGAAGAAATAAATTAATAATCTATGGATCTATGAACTTGCTAAATTGGGATAAGTCATGTAGTATAAATGTAGAATTTCACAAGATATTGTGTTTTTTGTTATCGATAAAACTATATATTGTTTGCCTTGAGATGAGATGCCATTTGGCGTAAAAGGGAATTTGGTGAAAATCCAAGACTGCCCCCGCAACTGTAAGTGCTGACGAAATGAGTCGTATCCACTGTATAAATAAACTTGATCGGTTTTTATACGGGAAGGAGCTCATGGACGGAAGACGCACAAGTCAGGAGACCTGTCTTATCTTAAGATGTTTCACCTTCTTCGGGGATTGAGAAGATGAAACGGTGGCACAGAGAAAGACCAAAGTATCTTTCTCCATTACTTGCTATCGTTTCATCCGCTCACATTAATTTGAGCGGATTTTTTAATTCGAAAAAATATCAGGAGCGGTGAGACGACAACGGCCAGCTTAGAATAAAGCAGGAATAAGGAGGAAGAAAATGACAGTACATGTTAAAGAGGAATTACATGAAGTGATGGATACAATTGATAAAGCTTTTGATCGTTACAATTTTAATGCAAAGCAAATCAAAGAATATATTACATCTTTTACCGGAACGGATAAAGACGTGAACCATCAAGCTATGCTCTATGCATTAAACCAAATACAAATGGACCAGCCAGACTGGACGTTTGTTGCAGCACGGCTGTATTTAAATGAACTATACAAGCAGGCGGCTTTACATAGAGGGTACAGCACGGCGGAAAGACGATATGGAAGCTTGTATAAGCTAATGAAAACGTTACGTGAGAAAGGAATCTATTCCGATCATTTGTTAGCAGCATATTCTGAACAGGAAATTAAGGAATTAGAACGGGAAATTGAACCCAAGCGAGATGAGTTGTTTACTTACATAGGTTTATTTTTACTGGCAGACCGGTATTTAGCGAGAGATCATGAGGGGAAAGTATTTGAGCTGCCGCAGGAGCGGTTTATGATCATTGCGATGACCCTTATGCAGAAGGAAGAAAAAAACAAAAGGCTGGAAAAGGTTAAGGAAGCTTATTGGGCACTAAGCAATTTATATATGACGGTTGCTACTCCTACTTTATCTAATGCAGGAAAAAGTTTTGGTCAATTGTCTTCTTGTTTTATAGATACAGTTGATGACTCACTTGACAGTATTTACCTGAATAACTGGGACATTGCCCGCCTCAGCAAGGATGGCGGTGGGATTGGTATTTATTATGGGAAGGTAAGAGCTTTAGGATCAGATATAAAGAAGTTTAAAGGTAATTCCTCTGGAGTGGTACCGTGGATCAGGCTGATTAATGACACAGCTGTGAGTGTGGACCAGCTGGGACAGCGTCAAGGGGCGGTGGCTGTTTATTTAGACTTATTCCACAAGGACATTATGAACGGTTTTCTTGACTTAAAAACAAATAATGGTGATGAAAGAAGGAAAGCTCACGATATTTTTACCGGGGTTACGATACCTGACCTATTTATGCATAAGTTACAGGAGACAGATGAGAACGGAAGAAGCATAGGCGAATGGCATGTGTTTTGTCCTCACCAGGTGAAACAAATCATGGGCTGGAAGAGTGAAGATGGCACTCCGGTTGGTCTTGAAGACTTTTATGACGAGGAAGACCGTAAATATTTTACAGAAAAGTATGAAGAAGCAGTCAATCACCCTCTTCTTCCGCGAAAGACCTACCGAGCCATGGATATCATGGCAAGAATTATGGTGGCACAGCTGGAAACTGGAACACCTTACATGTTCTACCGGGATGAAGTAAATCGTCAAAATTCAAACAAGCATTTGAAAGGGGAGGGAAGAACCTCTATCTATTGCAGTAATTTATGCACAGAAATTACACAAAATATGTCACCTTCTCCTATTAGTCAAGAGTATGAAGACGAAGAGGGAAACATTGTTATTGTCCGTAAACCAGGAGATTTTGTGGTATGTAATTTATCTTCTATTAATCTTCCGTCGGCTGTAAGGATGATGTCTTAGAAAGGCTGATACCTATTCAGATGAGGATGCTTGATAATGTCATTGACTTAAACAACATCCCAGTGGGTCAGGCGCAAGTTACCAACAGAAAGTACAGAGCTGTGGGTCTTGGAACGTTTGGCTGGCATCACCTTTTGGCATTAAAAGGAATCCAGTGGGAATCTGAGAAGTCTGTGGAATACGCAGATAAAATATACGAAGACATTGCCTATCACACGATTCAATCTTCCATGGAATTGGCAAAAGAAAAAGGGCTTATAGTAAATTTCAAGGTTCTGAGTGGGAAACAGGTCTTTATTTTGAGCGAAGAGGCTATACGTCAAAACGGTGGCAGGAATTACAGGAAGAGGTGGCTGCAACTGGAGTGAGAAACGGATGGATGATGGCTGTAGCTCCTAATTCTTCTACTGCCAAAATCGGTGGATCCACAGATGGAATTGACCCGTTGTACGCAGTGGAATTTGCTGAAGAAAAGAAGAACTTTAAGTTTAAGGTAACAGCTCCAGACTTAAATCACCATACGTACCTCTATTACCAACGGGCCCGCCATGAACTGGACCAGATTTGGAGCATCAGGCAAAACGCTGCCAGACAGCGCCATGTTGATCAGTCAATAAGCTTTAATATTTATGTCCGTCATGACATTAAGGCTAAAGAGTTGCTCAACCTTCATTTTGAAGCCTGGAAGCAGGGGTTGAAAACAACTTATTATGTGCGGAGCACTTCCCAGTCAGAAATTGAAGAGTGTGAAGCTTGTCACAGCTAACTTAACCTATTTTAGGAGGGATCGAAATGTCCTCATTGTCAAAAGTGAAATTAATGAATCCAGCAGCCCCGAATAAATCTACAGGCATCATTAGTGGACAGTCTTCAGGACTGCTTAACTGGAATGATATAGCTTATCCACAAATGTATGAGTTATATCAGACTCTCCTTTCGAACTTCTGGAAGGCTCAGGAAATTAATATGCAGGATGATATTAAACAATGGGATCATTTAAGTGATGTTGAAAAAGATGTGTTCCTGAGAATCAATACTCAGCTTGCCTCATTGGACAGCCTGCAAACTCCAACCATGAGCCAGGTAATGGATTATGTGACAGATTCCAGCTTTAAAGCAATTTTTGCGGTTGTAGCCCAGCAAGAAGCTGTCCATAACGAGTCCTACTCTTATGTGTTGAGTTCCCTTGTTCCTTTACGTGAGCAGAATGAAAGGTTCAACCAGGCCAAAGAGGATCCTATTGTTCGCAAAAGAAATCAATTGATTTTAGAGGCCTACGAGAGTTTTCGAGAAGAGCCTACGCCACAAGCGCTCTTTAAATTAGCCATTAATTCAATTAATTTAGAAGGTATTTATTTTTATGCTGGTTTTGCTTTTTTCTATCACTTGGCCCGTCAGCAAAAAATGCTGAAAACAAGCACGATGATTAGTTATATTCAGCGGGATGAAATGCAGCATGCGTACTTTATTTCTCAGTTTGTACGGATTTTGCTGGCGGAAAATCCCGAGCTCCATACAGACAAGAACATTTCCTATGTCTATGACACCATTGGGCATGCCGTCGAACTGGAAAAAGAATGGGCACATTACATTCTTAAAGAGGTCGAAGGTATCGATTTAGATGAATTTGAAGAATATGTAGAGTATTTAGCAAATAAACGTCTGCGGCAATTAGGACTGAACAATCTGTATGAAGAAAAGGACAACCCTATGCCGTGGATCCAAGTATACAGCGACGAAATGATCAATGAAACGAAATCAGATTTCTTTGAACAAAAATCAAGAACCTATTCGAAAGTTACTCAGTCAAATGGATTTGATGAGCTGTAAGGTACCATGAAAGCGGCTGTTATTTACGCATCAGTGACCGGGAACACCGAAGAGCTGGCAGAAATGATTAAGAAGTATTTGGAAATGCGAGACATCGACGTAGTCTCTTATCCTTCAGCCTCTTTCCATTATCACAGCTTCAGGACTTTCAGATCGTAGCAGTTGGGACATACACCTGGGGAAATGGGGAAATTCCCCGTGAAATGAGAGACCTCTATACTGCCTTTGAGGAATATGGAAGCAAGAAACTGACCACTGGGGTGTTTGGAACAGGCGACAGCTTGTTTCCGAGATACTGCGGAGCAGTCAATGAATTCCGGGACATGCTGTACGTATGTACGAATCTCGCCGTCACGTTAAAAGTGGAGCTTACACCTCAGAAAAAGGATGATCAGCGGTGTAAAAGATTCGTAGATTCCTCGTAAAAAAACAAAGGGAGAGTGAAAGAAATGAGCGTTTTTGAACGTTTGGAAGCAAGGCGGGCAGTGCGAAGTTACATACCCAAAGAGGTAGAAAAAGAAAAAATAGAATCCCTGCTCTATGCAGCTACCCTGCTCCAAATGATAGAATGAGAGAGCCGTGGAGTTTTTATGTGATACAGGGGAGGTCCAAGAAAGAATATGAATCTTTAGCTTATGAATATTTACAAGAACGTTTTCCAACAAAGCCAAAGCTAGTAGACAGTTCCATGAAAGCAGTGACACAAACGCCCGTCATTATTGTTGTCACATCAGACACTCTTCCAAAGGCGTCTGATTCTACAGACAATGAATATGCTGTGTGCTGTGCGATTCATTCAATGTGGCTTGCAGCTGAGGAACAAGGGTTAGGTTTTGTCTGGAGAACAAGGGGAGTTGGTCTTGTCCACGACGAACGTCTTCATCATTTTATAGGTTCGCCACAAGACAAAAAGGTAGTTGGAACAGTATTTTTAGGTTACCCGGAAAACAGCGAGGGAGCAGAAAAAAAGAAGCAGCGCACACCATTTGAAGAAAAAACCGTATGGCTATAACTATGGTGCCTGGCACCGGCAGGGGCTGTAACACAAAATCTATTTAAAGCCCTAGTATGAGCGAAAAATATATTACAACCGCTTATGGTGCCAGGCACCCC
>NZ_BAXQ01000032.1:0-39444 GCF_001310615.1 Thalassobacillus sp. C254
AGCCGATGAAGATGTATCTAAATACGGCATCATTAAGCCTAAAGGTGAACAGATTGAACCAGGAGTTATTCATGTATCTGACTTGTTTGAGAAGCCAAGTCTGGCAGAAGCTCCTTCTAACTATGCAATTATGGGCCGGTACGTGCTTCGTCCGGAGATCTTTGATATTTTGGAATCTCTTCCACCTGGAGCTGGGAATGAAATTCAATTGACCGACGCGATTAAGGTTCTGAACTCCCAACAGGCAGTTCTTGCGTATGAGTTTGAAGGCGAAAGGTATGACGTTGGTGACAAATTTGGCTTTGTGAAAGCGACAGTAGACTTTGCGTTAGACCGAGAGGACCTGCGGGATGATGTACGAGCATATTTAGAAAGTCTTACTAGTGCTGAATTAGTAGGAAAGAAATAGGGGGAAATAAAAAAATGAACATAGCAGTCGTTGGCACAGGTATGTAGGCCTTGTCACAGGTGTTGCTCTTTCAGAAATTGGCCACACAGTGACATGCATTGACCTTGATGAACAAAAAGTTGATAAAATGAAGCAGGGCTTCTCTCCTATCTATGAACCAGGATTAGAAGAACTCATGACAAAAAATATTGCTGCTGGACGTTTGTTCTTTACCTCACAGCATATTGAGGGCTTTAAAGAAGCAGATGCTATTTACATAGCTGTCGGTACCCCAGAGCGCTTTGATGGAACAGCTGATCTCACGTATATCAAAGCGGCAGCCAATGATATTGCCGAGCATATTACGAAGCCAGTTGTCGTAGTCACCAAAAGCACGGTTCCTGTAGGAACGAATGATGTGATTCAAAACATCCTATCCGCTGGGACAGATGTAGAGTGTGAAGTTGTTTCTAACCCTGAGTTTTACGTGAAGGATCAGCCGTGCATGATACCTTCCATGGAGACCGTATTGTTGTAGGGTCTTCCAGTGAAAAAGCAGCAAAGCTGATGGACGACATTTATGCTCCCTTTAACATTCCAATATTCCATACCAATGTAAAAAGTGCAGAGATGATTAAATACGCCTCCAATGCTTTCCTTGCGACAAAGATTAGCTTTATCAACGAGATTGCAAACCTTTGTGACAGCCTCGGAGCAAACGTAGACGATGTAGCTGCCGGTATGGGACAGGATGACCGAATTGGAAGTAAGTTTTTAAATGCCGGAATCGGGTACGGGGGATCTTGTTTTCCGAAGGATACAAGTGCGTTAGTTCAGATTGCTAGCAATGTAGACCACGAGTTTAATCTTTTGCGTGCCGTGATTGATGTGAATGCTCAACAGCAGGCTCTTCCTGTTCATAAAATTAAAGAGCATTTCGGTGGTTCAGTCCGTGGCAAGAAAATCGCACTTCTTGGCCTGGCATTTAAGCCGAATACAGATGACATGCGAGAAGCCGCATCCATTGTAGTTTCACAGGAGCTTATTCTTTCTGGAGCAGAAGTAGTAGGGTATGATCCCATTGCTACAGAGAATGCGAAGAAGGTTCTTCCTGAAATTATGGGTTACGCTGACTCTCCTGAAGAAGCCATTGAAGGAGCAGACGCGGTGATCATTCTTACGGAATGGGATGAGATTAAAGAGCTGGAC
Source organism: Thalassobacillus sp. C254 (assembly GCF_001310615.1). Taxonomy (NCBI): domain Bacteria; kingdom Bacillati; phylum Bacillota; class Bacilli; order Caryophanales; family Bacillaceae; genus Thalassobacillus; species Thalassobacillus sp. C254. The sequence continues at coordinate 1,598 of NZ_BAXQ01000032.1, forward strand.
CTTGGTTTGTTTTCTGAAAAAATGCCAGAGCCCGTCGTGTTTGACGGCAGAAACTGCTTTGACCTTGAAGATGCATCGAAGCATGATATCGTGTATTATTCAGTGGGCCGCCCGGCTGTTGAAAAAGGTTTGACAGTAAACGTGTAAGATCCTCGCCCGCCTGGAGATCATCCAGGCGGGTTAATTATAATAATTTAAGATATTTTTTATGATGATAATTAGTTAACTTCATTAATTGCAAGCGATCATTTTCTTTACTATTTTTATAGGATCTTTTTAGGTAGAAGTTAGCCTTATAGTTGTGCCAATGTATTAGTAACCCCACAAAAGCCCTCTTCAACTCCTCACCTCCATTTCAATCTATTCAAATTATACAAATAAAAGGTTAAGATAGAATGATGACTAAGTAAAAATATTGTAAAGATAGGGCATTAATGATTTTCTTTGATATCTGAATATTCAATTAAAATAAAGGTCTGTGAGATTATGTTCCAACAAGTGTCTAAAGTCCTGGTTAATATATTAAGATAAGATTATATCAAACAAAAATATAAAGTTATTACATTTTGAAAGGACGATGGTAAGTGAAGAGAGCTTTTATTGTAAATACAAACAGATCATACAATCCAGCGAATGAAAAAGAAATGTTACAGGAGATGAAAGTGGCTGCTTATCAATCCCCCTGGAAGTATTACATAAGTGATATCCAGGCCGGTGATATTGTCTTTTTGCACAGCAATACGAATGGAATCATCGCTCGTGGTCTGGCCACTGGAGAGGCTAAAGTGAAGGTTACTAATGGCAGGGAAAGCTATCACTATATGCAATTAAATGAATTTGAAAAAGTAGAACAGCCTGTACCTGCGAGAGATGTGACCTATCTTGCAAGGCAGGTAACCGATCTGTATTTTAGAATGAGGTGGTACCAGGCCATTATGCACGTCCCACACGTTGTAGGCGAAAATATATGGGAGCATATCACGAACCATTGTATGGAGAAGGAGGGGTTAATGTATTTTATATAGGATGTAATGATAATCCTAAAAATACTTATGAAACTTCTTTCTATGAAAGGAACAAGGGAATGGGTTTGCAAAAATATATAATGGGAGAAAAGCTGACAACCTTTAACTAGTTAAATTACTTTTCCACTATAATAGAAATCAATCTATACATAAAGGATGGGTTTCTCATGCAGGTAAAAAAGAAAAGTAAGTTTGTCATTGGTACCATCGTTGCTGTATCCGTTGGGTTTGGTTCCTGGTCTATGTATGCAAGCGGGCCAGCCGAGGTAGTACCTGAAGAGGAGAAGGAAAGTGTTCAAGAAAATGAAGATGTGGCAGTAGAAGGGTATGATGCAGAATTACCGAATGTGGAAATACTAGCCACCGGTGGAACAATTGCTGCAGTAGGAGATGAGAGAACAGATTTAGCTGATTACACAGCTGGAGAAATTGAGATTCAGGATTTAATAGAGCAAGTCCCTGAACTGGAAGACATTGCAAATGTTACCGGCGAGGATATTACAGGTGTAAGCAGTAATGATATTAATAATGAAATTCTGTTGGAGCTTGCTCATGAAGTGAACGAGCGTCTGGCCTCGGATGATGTAGATGGGATTGTGATTACACATGGGACCAACACGTTAGAAGAGACTGCTTACTTTTTAAATCTGGTAGTAGACAGTGAAAAGCCAGTAGTCATGGTAGGTGCCATGAGACCAGATACAGCCATGAGTTCAGATGGGGAACTTAATCTGTATAATGCTGTCCTCTTAGCAGGGCATGAAGAGGCAAAGGATCGAGGAGTCATGATCTCACAAAATGACCGTATCGGTTCAGCTCGTGACGTAAGTAAAACAAATACGATGCAGATTGACACGTTTACTTCTACGGAAATGGGATACCTGGGAAATATCATTGATGGAGAGCCAAGATTTTATACCGAAACGACACGTACCCATACCGCCAACTCAGAGTTTGACGTTTCAGATGTAGAGGAACTTCCAGAGGTAGATATTATTTACACTCACCAGAGTGACCGCTCTTATATGTTTGAAGCTGCGGCCGATCAAGGAGTAGACGGGCTTATCGTGGCTGGAGCTGGTAATGGCGGCATGTCTTCTAATGCTCGTGAAGGGGCTGAATATGCACACGATAACGGAGTCATGGTCGTGAGATCTTCAAGAGTAGGAAACGGGGTAGTGACACCGGATGAAGACAGTGACTTTTTAACATCCGACACGTTAAATCCTGTAAAGCTCGTATTCTATTAACCGTCGCCTTAACACAGACCGATGACCCAGAAGAAATACAGAGTTATTTTGAAGAATATTAATCGTTATAAAAGCCCAAAAGAAAGAGCTGACTGATCGTTAGCTCTTTTCTTTATAGAAGAAGGTTACTACTTCTTTCCACGCTCTGTATTCCTACTGGATAGTAGGGGCATAAACTACTCCAAACGTAAGTATCGTATTTTGGAACTCTTGGACAAGGGCGGTGCTTATAAACTCCCGGAATTACACGATAAGATGTAAGACTTTTGATCGTTTCTTTGTGTTTAGGAAATTTTGTACCTCTTCGACTGTTAAACCACACTCATAAGCTTCCTTTATTAATTCCAGCCATTCTTTATCTACTTCATTTTCCTTATTTCCTCCCATGATGATCACTCCTTAGCTATAATATGAAATCTATTTAAGGTAATTGTTCATCCTGGTGCGGGATTCTACCTTTTTCTTAGAAGGGAACTCACACCTTGTATGTTAATTACTTCCATAATAGGATCATTGTACTATTTATATAACATAGTTCATAATTCCTTTTTCATTACGAATATGCAGTTATAACCATTATGGTGGAGGTAAAGAAAGATAGTTAGGATAGGTGTTTGATTTTGATTAAATTTTACATTATATAGCATTAAATGTTTGGTAGGATCAAGCCGAAGTGGGATGTAAAGATTGACAGTGTTCCCTTTTACCTATCGTTTAGTGAGTTGAAAAGGTAGTTTTTAAATTAGAATGTTCTTTCAAGTAAAGGCGGGACTGCTTGATCATTACATGACGACCCCCGATTTCTTCATTGAAGTTTCTAAAGAAGAAGTGATCGAAGACTTTACATATTAGAAGATGTAAGGAGCTGATCCTATAGAGGTCAGCTCCTTTTTGGATGCTTACTACGCATGGCCCCGTAATGGGGGTTCTGTTTCTCGACTGCATATCAAGCAGGACCCCGATAGCAACGGCAAACAAGAAGACAGACATGTATTGGGTCATCACTGACTGGGCGACTGAGAGGGTTGTCAGCTGCTCAAAAAATGAATGGTCCCCAGGTAAAGTAAACGTCACGTAGAAGGCTAATGTGTAAAAGACAAACCACAAAATATTTAGGACGTACATCCTTGCCCGAAGCCACATACATAAAATACTAAGTAAAAAGACGATTCCGTACGCTACTATGTATTCATTACTGAAATAAAGAAAGCTTAGTTCTCGTAAGTAGAGCGGGCTGCCCAGCAGGGCTGTCATAAAAAAGGCAGTGCCAAAGAAGGCAAGAAAACGCCATAGGGGATGGCGGTATCGTTTAGCCATAAATAAACAAAACATGGTCCCGGCCAGAAAAGAGATATCAAGGCGGTTAGCCCCATTGGTCATCTCCCCATACAAATACACAACGGTCATCGCAATCAGAAGATAATCAGTTAGTTGAAAAAACCTGTTCATCACATCCTCCTTTAAACTTTTTTATTTTTCTCAGTACCTGAAATGGTCCCTCTTTATTATTTAGGAAATGAAAGTGAATGTAAACAATTAGGCATAAAATACTAAATGACAACCCTGATCAAGGGTTTGAATTCCTTGTCACTTCCCGTATCAATGGTAAAGAGTTAACAAAATGGGTATAAATTAGTACAATGGTAGTGCAACCTTATTCGGAGGGAGGGAAAGGAAGGTAAGATATGTAACGAGGGAGGAAAGAGATGGGGGTTCAAAAAGAAACGCTCGATATGCTGTTACTTTTATCAACAGTTAGTGAGCGAAAAAACGAATTATCAGAGGTTTTCATTCAACAAATTAAAAAGACACCAGAATATAGAGTGATGACCAATCTTGATGAGTATGAATTTGTCTCTGGCAAAGCCAAAGAGGTGCGAGATCAGTTTCAGAGTATCCATATTGAAAAAGGTTCTGTTGCTGAGATTAATAAAGAATTACATAGGTTACAACAGATCTACACAAATTTTCAAAACATAGTCAGCGACTCTAAAAGAAAGATAAAAGCAGGAAACTATCAAGTTGGCATTGTCTCCAAAAAAGGGCTCCAGGAATTGAAAAGCACAGATCGTTCCCTCTATGAAAAGATCTCCATCATGGCCCGCTCTTCCAGGGAAAGTGAGGCGGAGGCGTTTAGAGACTATTTGCTCCGGAGCAACCAACAAGACATTGCCGAGGAATACGAGAGGATTCGGCCCTCTTCTCTGCTCGCCAAAGATAACACACGAGCACGCCTCTTTCTTGTGACCGGCGGAGTGCTCTTTGCTTTGTTTTTTATGCTTATACTTTCTATTATTCCTCGTCATATGACGACGGAGGCCGTAATTACCGGGGCTGCATTATTGTCTCTGGTGCTTGGATTGGCCAAATCAGCCACTTGCAGCATTTCTTGCAGCTGGCAAGAGGCAAAGAAAGCAGTCGAAGTGAAAAAGCCGCAGAACAGGAAGAGGAAATCAACGAGAGAAGATATAAAGCGACCTTGGAAAAAGCTACTGAAATGGTGCGGAGGGCGATGGACAATCAAACCACCCCGACGGCCGTCATTTTAAATCTCTCCTCTCGCTATGTTAACTCTCCCCAGGACCTGGATGAAGAAGAGCGGAGGCTGTATTCACGATTATTATTAACCACATTTAAGCCGAAACAGCACCGGGTGGAGAGCACAGGGAAGACTCTAAATAATTTGCTATTCTTTCTTTCAAATAAGGCCAATGACATACCCGCCTGGTTCTATTTAGAGAACCCATACGTGAAAACGTTACATATTCCCAAGCCTGAACGGAAAACCAGAACAAGGTTCATCGAAAGTCAGTTTGATGGATTTGTAGGAAGCAGTGAAGTGACTGAGGAAGAAGCTGAGAAATATAAGCAGCAGTTTGTTGATTTAACCGATGGCTTCACCAACATTGAGTTAAATGGTCTGCGCGTCCTTTGCCGGCAGGAGAAAATTCACATCAGGGAAATAGGAGAAGCCATTCGTCTCTATAAGCATGGCGTGAAGGAGAATTTGTGGGAAGAGGTAGGAGCGGAAAAGTTAAAGAATGCCGAGGAGCATATCGAAAACCGAGTGAAGGGACAAGAAGCGGCTGTCACTCAAACGCTGGATATTCTAAAACGGGCTGTCGGCGGCTTGTCAGGCTTCACCATTCTTCTCATTCAAGTAAGCCGAAGGGGATCTTGTTCTTTGCCGGTCCCACCGGTACAGGAAAGACTGAGCTCGCAAAGACGATTGCTGAAATTCTTTTTGGAGATGAAAACTATTGCCACCGTTTTGACATGAGTGAATACCAGCAGAGTCATGCGGATCAGAAGCTCCTTGGTGCCCCTCCTGTATGTAGGTTACGAAGCAGGAGGCCAATTGACGAATACTATTAAAGAAAATCCTTTTTCGATCCTGTTGTTTGATGAAATTGAAAAAGCACACCCCTCTATCCTGGATAAATTTTTGCAAATTTTAGAAGACGGGCGCATGACCGATGGGCAGGGGGAAACCGTTTATTTCTCAGAATCTCTTATTATTTTTACAAGTAATCTGGGAATCTACCATAAGAATCAGGCGGGAGAACGGACAGAGAATGTCACCCCGGATATGTCTTATGAGGAAATGAGAGAGAGGCTGTTACAGGCGATTAAAGATTATTTCACACTGGAAATCGGCCGGCCGGAAATTTTGAACCGGATTGGCGATAACATTGTTGTATTTGACTATATTCGTGAAGAGGTTGCCCTGCTGATTCTGGAGTATCAGCTGAAGAAGGTGGCTAAATCACTGAAAGAGCAGAGAAATATAGAGTTAGAGATTTCAGAGGAAGCTCGTGAGTTTATTGCCGGGAGAGCACTGGAAAATACAGAAAACGGCGGCCGGGGCATTGGGAATGTCGTGGAATCTTCCTTTATTAACCCTCTTTCTCGTTATATGTATGATCATGAGGTGAAAGAAAACAAGAATGTGAAAATAGTGAACATTAGAAGTGAAAACCAGGTCATTCACTTGGAGTGTGAAGTAGACGATGTATGAGATAGTTGGAATAACAGACGAGGGCAAAGTACGTCCTCATAACGAAGACCGCTTTTTACTAGCGGGGGAGGTCATCGCTGAAGGGGAAAGAATGGAGAGAACTGACTTACCTTTTCTGGCAGCGGTGGCAGACGGTATGGGTGGTGAGAATGCAGGCGAAGTGGCTTCTTCTTTAACACTTCAGTATCTTGCCGGGCGTGCTGTCACTTTGGAAAAAGAAGAAATAAAGGCTGCGATTGAGCGTGGCATCCAGGGGCAGCTCCGTCTTCATGTGGAAGAGAACCAGGAAAGAAAAGGGATGGGTACCACTCTTGCCGGGATTGTCTGCCAGGATGACAGGTTACAGGTCTTTCATGTAGGAGATAGCCGTGTCTACCGTTTTCGTGATGGCTTTTTGAAGCCTTTGACCAAAGACCATAGTCTCGTAGAGAGGCTTTATGACACTGGGCAAATCACCTATGAAGAGAAGCAGAACCATAGTCAGAGGCATGTGTTGCTTAGGTCCCTTGGAGAAAAAGAAACGATAGCAGAGGTTACGTCGTTTCCTTACAAGGTTGATAGAGGAGACACCTTTATCCTGTGCAGTGACGGCTTGTCTGATGTTGTGTCAAACCTTGAAATTGAGCAGATGGTTCAGGGCAGGGAGGAAACAACAGAGGTGGCTCGTTCCTTAGTGGCCTTGGCCAATGAACGGGGAGGACCCGACAACATTACTGTGCTTGTCGTCAAAAGGATCCAGTAACCAAAGGGGAAATCGGCAGAAGGTGAGGTGTTCATGTGAGCAGGAATCATGGAAAAACGCAGAGAATGGCAAGCGGAAATGAAACAGTGAGGATGGACGACACGGGGTCAGAAACAGTACGGATGGACAGCAACGACAGCACTTTTGAAACGGTGAGAATGCCTGATAACCAGCAGACTGTTGTCATGGGCGATCAGGCCGGACATACCTCAAACGATTACATAAGCATTGGAGATACGATAGCCGGGACATATGAATTAGTTGAAAACTTAGCTCATAATACGGGGGAGGCCACTCTTTTTATCTGCCAAAGTAATGGTGAGGAATATGTGGCGAAAATCTACCATGAAAACATCAAGCCCAAAGAAGAAGTGATTAAGCGTATTCGTTCGATAGATTCTCCTTATGTCATTCCCATTATAGATGAAGGAACGGAAGAAAGAACGAATCGTTTTTATGAAATATCTCCTTATTACAAAAACGGAGATATTACAAAAAGAGATACCTTTTCTACAGAAGACATTTTAGACTGGCTTGCACCGGCGATTAATGAGGGCTGCAGGCCATTCATAACGAACAGGTTGTTCACCGAGACATCAAGCCGCGAAATATTTTTTTCAGCAATGACTTTTCCACTGTTGTTCTTGGTGACTTTGGCATCAGCTCCGCACTGAATGAAAAGCAGACGGTGAATCCCACAAAGGGAGGGCGGACATCTGGATATGCTGCTCCGGAGGTATATAAGAGCTTCAGCGCTCGCGAAAGTGATTATTATTCCTTTGGCATTACCTTATGGGAGCTTTCCGTAGGAACTTTCCCGTTTATAGGCATGACTGATGAACAGGTTATGAAGGTTACGGTGATGGACGAATTGCATCTTCCTGAAAGTATGGATAAAAGGCTGTCTCATTTGATCAGGGGGCTCACGCGAAAGGACAGAAAGAATCGGTGGGGATATGAAGAGGTTAAACGATGGCTTAATGGGGAAGATGTGGGACTTGCCGAAGAAACATTCCAGCGAAACATAAAGCCTTATCAGTTTAACGGGGAGGAAATATATACATTAGAGGGGTTGACCCGGGCTTTTGCCGCAAGCTGGGAGGACGCCAAAAAGCACTTGTACCGGGGGCTTGTCAGGGAATTTATTCAACAGTTTGGAGAGGATTATGCTCTGAAGGTCATTGAGTGTGAAGAAATGCGAGACCAAGACAAAGGGTTGAGCCTATTAATCATGCAGGTCAACGAGGAAGTGCCTCTCTGCTGGAAAGGAGGGTATTTAATCATTTAACTGAGCTTGGAAAAGAGATCTCGACGCGTCTTCCTGCGATAGATCCTCTTTTAGCTGAGTTGCTGGCGGAAGATCTATTATTACCCTACCTGCAGCAAATTGGTGCGGATCAATCGAACCCCCAATTTTGTGAAGAAGTAATGAAAATTGTGGGCCAGGCCCGCAGCAATCAGACCTTTGCCTATTACCAGCTTGCCTTTTTGCTGAATGGCCACAAAGAATTTTTGTTTGAACAACACACATTTACCGATGTGGACAGTCTTGTAAATTACCTTTATAAAAAAGCGACCGTGTTGAGGAGATCTCCAAAAGTTTAATCAATAACCATTATTTTTTTGCCTGGTTAACCCATCTGGGGTTTGAAGAACACATTAAAAACTGGAAAAAAGCGACAAGCTAGGAGGGCAGGATGAGCGGACCTAAATACAGCCAGCTTCAGTTGGAAAGAGCAAGGCAGCGAAGGCTTGAACAAGAGAGACAGAGAAGACTCGAAGAAGAGAGAAGAAAGCTTGAATTACAGCGACATATTCAAGCTCTCCATACCCAGTTTCAACAGGTGAAAGAAAAGGTGGCTCACTACGGTAAGGATATTTTAACAAGTGCCAGTCAGTATAACTTACAGGATTCCTACTCTGTGCAGCTCCTTGAGGACAAAAAGCAGCATTTACAAGAGCAGTTGGCTGGCTTCACTAAAACATATAATGAAAATCAAATTTCCAGTATGGAGAGTTATCGTAAGGACCTGAAATTCTTATTAGAGGAAGTAAGCAAGGAATTTCAAAAAGATAGGCTTGAGAAGATAAAGAACGTTGAAAAGGAAATTACGTCAGCACAAAGCCACGAAAAGCAAGAAGCCTTTTTACAGGAATCAGAGAATTTATCTGTAAATGAAAAGAAAAACTATGCCATTCCAGAGGTGAAAAGAAAAGAAAAACCTCAAGAATACGAGGTGGATCTTGAAGAAGTCGTTGATCAAGTAAAAGAAGAACTGGCTCCTTACCTTGAAACCAGTCAGCTTCCTTTTCACTCCGAGGTATACTCTTTGTATCAGTCCATCCTTTCTATATACAAGAATGAGTCCTTTGATAGTGGCTACAAGAAATCACAAATTGACATGAGGATGAGTACTTTTTTTACCATGCAGCCAAAGTATGATGAGAGGATGAGCCGCTTTCAAAAGCAGGTACAAGAGTATGATGACGTTTACCTTCACTATCAATCTCTTTGTAAGGTCCTGGAAAAAGAAGAGTCCTCAGCCTATTCTTTCGACGGTGTTTGGGACAAAGATGCTTTACAACAAGAAGTAATAATGCTGGAGAGAGAGCTGGCAGATAAGCAGCAAGCCCAGTACATATCAGAATCAGTCGAAGAAGTAATGGGTTCTTTGGGGTATGACATTGTGGCGAATGACTATATGGTACGAACCAAACAAACGGTGCACCATAACATCTATGAACTTGGCATTAATACTGGCGTGAACGTATTTGTATCTGACCAGGGCAGTGTCTTGTTTGAAGTGTCAGGGGTCAGCGAACAGGAAAAAGACCTGACATCAAATGAAAGAGTAGAAGTTAAAGAAGCATGGAGGATTTTTGTACCGACTATGAGGAAATCAAAGAAAGGCTAAAAGAGAAAGGCATTCATTTGACCAGGGAATCTTTGCACCCTGCTGATGAAAAATACGTGAAGAATATAGATCTATCCCAAAAGAACACCGTGAGCCGTGCAAACCAGACACGTAAAGAAAGCAGAAAAAGAAACAAATCAAAACGAATGGAGAGGAGAATGTAAATGGAAGAAGTAAGAGTCTGTCCCGTATGCGGCTACCATAATCCTCTTGATTCTCTGTTTTGCAAAGGGGACGGCTGCGGAGAAGACATATCCTTTATCCCACCGACTGCTGTCAATGAGCTCGTTGATGAAGATGAGCAAGTGAACGAGGAGCCTGTCTCACCTGACCCTGTAACCACCGGTGAAAGTCACCCAAACCAGACCATCAGGATGTCGGAGGTCATATTACGAAGCAGTATGAGCGGGTATGAGATTACTATTCCCGTAACAGGAGGGACGATTGGCCGTTCCGGGAATGTGGTGCCGGAACACTTCCAAAACAATCAATTTGTAAGCAATACTCACGCTGACATTCTTCCTGGTTCTGCCGGGTATGTCCTAATCGACCAGAACAGTACCAACGGAACCAAGTTAAATGGGGAGCGGTTACTGGCACAGCGGGAATATCCCCTGCAAGACGGAGACCGAGTAACCTTTGCAAACATGGAATTTATGGTTGAAAGCAGGTAATAGGTAGGGTTTCTGATGCAGGCAAAGAGATAGACCACTGTGGAATGTTGCCTGCCATAACAAACGATAATCAACTAAAGGTTAACCAACATGTTGGTTAACCTTTTTCAATGATGATAGAAGCGGGGGTTACTTCTGTTTTCGGGAAAAATCTTATGTGTGGGTGGCTGAAGAAAAGAAGTTAATCTTCATACAGGTGAGCAAATTGTTCCTTAAAAGCATCTGGATCAAAATTTTCTCCGCACCGTTCGTTTTGTCCTACGTTAGGATTTTCATTGTTAAACATACCTTCCGGGTTTCCTTGCCAAATCCACACGTGCAAGCTGTCATTTCCAGGTGCGCCCTCATATGCAGGAGGGGGAGAACCTTTGTCAAATTCTCGGTTAAATAACCAAGGTGTTTCATCAATAAGTTCGTGTGGAGCTATGTATTCCACTCCTACTAGCCTGTAACCGCCGTTTTTCTTCGGTTCATACAACAGAACTTCGGGTTGGAACTTCTCAATAGTAGCAGTGCCTAATATGTCGGGTTGATAAGGTGAATGCCCATTCCCGGAATACAGTTGTGTGGGTCATTGTAGCCGTCATCGATGGCCTTTTCAATGTCTTGGTACTGTACAGTTGCCTGGCGCAGTTGGGCCAAATCTTTGTTCACCTGCGAGTGAGATGGGGGGCTTGCAGCCGCGAAGGAAGCAATAAACAGAGACATCACCATGGTCAAAACTAGCATCATACATACTTTTTTCTTCAAAATAACGTCCTCCCTTGTTTTTTATAACGAACAATTGTCATTATAGTAGTTTAGTAGCGTCATTTCAATAGAAAATAGGTAATTTATGGAAATTAAAATGATCCATTGTGATTATAGCCCTTAAACAGGGTAATAGTTTTCTTTGATTCTTAGAATAGTGAGAACGATGTCCTAGGAAATACCTCTCTTTATAACTAGCTGAAAAAAGCAGGAAGCTTTATCACAAAACCAAAATAATAATGATAAAATAAGACTAGGTCTTAAAGATTTAGAGAGTAAAGGAGGGTTTCTTTTGAACTTGAGCATGCTGTTTGATATCTCCGTCCACCGGCACGCCAGTAAGTCGGCTCTTATTAGCTCAAAGAAAAGCTATACATACAAAGAATTGGAGGAAGAAGTGAACCGTATGGCTTCTTCTTTACAAAAGCTTGGCATAAAAAAGCAGGACCGGTTGATGGTTATTTTAAAAAATAACATTGAAAACGTTATCATATTTTGGGCCTGTCAGAAGCTCGGTGTCATATACACACCGGTCAACTTTCGCTTATCCATTGATGACTTTTACTTTTGTGTGAAGGATATTGAACCAAAGGTAGTTGTCTATGAACCGTTTAGTGAGCATCTGGTGAAAAAAGAAGTATTTGCGGAGCGTCCGATTTTAATAGGGGTAAATGGGGCAAAAGCAGATATCAGCTATGAAGAGCTTATTGACCAGGGGACTTCTTCTTATAGCCGGCCGGATATTTCGTATGAGGACATCGCGATGATTTTGTACACCTCAGGGACCACCGGGGTGCCAAAAGGGGTGCCAAGGACTCATATCAATGAATACACCTCTTCGTTAGCACACATTATTCAGTGCAGGTACAAAACCTTTGACCGGACGTTACTGGCAGTTCCCATGTACCACGTCATAGGCATCAGGTCTTTGCTTGCTGTGTCTCTCCTTAGCGGCTCGGCAGTGTTAATGACAGAGTTTGATCCGAAAGATTCTCTGCAAGCGATAGAGGAAGAGAAGGTAACGTGTCTGTTCTTAACTCCTACCTATTATCATGATATGGTGTATCATCCTGACGCTCCAAAGCATGACTTATCTAACGTCCATACGATTGCTTATTCAGGGTCGCCTATGTCTGATGAACTGGTGAGAAAATGTGATGAAGTCTTTTCCCCGCAGCGGTTTGTCAATCACTATGGAAGCACGGAGATTTATACATTTACCTATTGTGAAGATATTCGCCTGAAAGGCTCGGGCGGAAAGCCCGGTATACACCAGAATATCCGTCTTATTTCCCCAAACTCTCGACCGGACTCTATGGCAGAGGCAGAGATGAAAGAGGGGGAAGTAGGACAAATTGTCATCAATATGAACTCTGTGGAAGCATTTAAAGGGTACTGGAACAGGCCCGATGCGACAAGAGACGCCATTAGCAGCGACTGGTACTATACAGGAGACTTAGGCTATTTCAACAAGGAAGGCAATCTGGTTGTGGTTGGAAGAGCCGATGACATGATTATCTCTGGGGGAGAAAATATTTATCCTTTTCATATTGAAAATGTCCTGAAAGAACACCCCGGCATACGGGAAGTGATCGTGGTTGGAGAAGCGGATAAAAGGTGGGGACAGATCGTGGCTGCTTTTATCGTACCGGAGGATCCATCACTGAAAGTTCAGGATCTTGACCAGTTCTGTAAAAAGCATCCTCAGTTATCAAATGTGAACCGACCGCGGAAATATACCTTTGTCTCAGAAATTCCTAAAAGCAAAACAGGAAAAATACTAAGAAGAAAACTGCGAGAGGGATTCTATAAACAGATATAAGTTTTCGTATATTTGCTCGATCGCAAAATAGTGAAAGAAAGGAGGCAGAAATGGCTGAAATTATTCTTATCGATGATGATGTGGAAGCAAGACACTCGATCAAAGAAGTGTTTAAGCAAAGCTCCTATAGCTACCTTTCTTTTGTGGAAGAAGACTCCTTTGAAAAAGGGTTTGAGCTTATCAAGCAAAGAGAACCCATCGTTTTGTTTCTTGAGCTTTCTTTGCCGGATGGAGATGGGATCGAACTGGGGAAAAAGGTGCTGCGTCATTATCCTAATCTACCAATCGTCCTGTTGTCTCAGCTTCAAATGTTTGAGCCTGTTCATGAAGCGATTAATGCCGGGTTCTCCGGTTATTTGCTTAAGCCCGTGACGAAAAGCGAAGCCCTCCAGGTCCTTGACCGCCTGTTAATAAAAGGGCTCGTCAGAGAAGCGAACGACTATGTCAGACAGGAGAAGACAGAAGAAGAAAATGACTTTTACCTGATCGGGCCAATCCGATAAACACGGCGATGAAATACATTCACCTGAATTATCAGGAGCCTTTAACCTTAAAGGAAGTCACAAACCTTGTGTATTTAAGCCCGTCTCATTTCAGCCGGATGTTTAAAGAGGAAACAGGTGTCAATTTTATCGAGTATTTAAATCAATACCGTATTGAGAAATCGAAGGGCTTTTTGAAAATGACGACCCTGCCGATTGAAGTCATCGCTAATAACACCGGCTTTTCCAGTGCGGCTTACTTTGCTACGACCTTTAAACGGATAGAAGGAGTGACACCGAGGGAGTACAGAAATCTATTTGGCAATTTTGCTAAATAGCGGTGTGGGGGGACAGGCTGTTCCCCTCCGGCTAGTAAGCTGAAAAAGGAACAATATTTTCTGTAATGGCCTACTAATTTACAAGAATAGCAAAAATGTAAAAGTAGATTAAGAAAAATATTAAAACATAAGTAGTTAGAATTTTTTTAAGATTGGAATAGAAGATATTTCAGTCTTATTTTTTTGGAGGTGTAATGTAAGCGCTTAAATTGTTATAAAGGGAAAAGTTTTACAGACAGCTATTTTTAATTTATTTAAAGGCTCTATTAAAGACGAATGTTGATATCTATTCAGTTTGATTGTAGACAAAAACGCGAGACGCCTTCGGGAAAAGCATTAGCTGAAGATCCCGCAGGGTGGTTTTCCCGAGGAAGCTGAGGCAATGCCCGAGGCAAGCGAGCGTCTTTTATCGAAAATAACAAAACCTGTTTAAAAGAAGGGGGAGGGATTATATGCAATTGTACAAGCGTAAGGAAGGGCAGGAGCAGCCATTTTGGAAATTTGGCCCTTTTAAAATCAGATTGCCTTTTGTTCACTATCGTTGGGAATCCGCTGAGTTTGTCCAGGCACTTATTATGTTCGTTGTCAGTTTAGGGATGATCCCGCTTCTTCAAGAGCATTTGGGATTGCCTTACGAAGTAGCCTTAGCGTACGTATTTATCGGAGGGCTTGGGTTTATGCTTCCTTCCCTGCTCGGGGTCGCGATGGTTCCGGGGTGGATCACCGCAGCGATTCCGGTGGTGGTCATTTATTTAGGGAACTTTGAACCAGGTCCTGAAGCAATCCAAGGGCTGTTTGCTCTCCAATTTACCGTGTTCTTGATTTTCTTCATTCTTGGTGTCACAAAGCTCGGTGGAAAACTGGTAGCCGTCGTTCCAAATTCCTTGAAAGCAGGGATCTTAATTGGAGCCGGGCTTGCAGCCATCATTGGGGAGATTGAAGCGGGCGGCAGATTGGTTTCTACGCCATTTTCCTTAATTATTGGAAGTTTGATCGCCATATACATTCTCTTCTCTTTATCGTTCAAAGATCTTGTTAAAAAACATAAACTTGCAGCCAAAATTGCTAATTACGGGTTAGTGCCGGCAATGATTATTGCCATGGTTATCGGCTGGATGGTCAGTGAATATCCGGTCCTAATATTGAGTGGGGGATTACACAGCCAGCATTTGCAGAAATGTGGGGCTACCTTCCATTTGTAGTTGGTTTCCCGGGAATTGATGTATTCCTCCTGGCAATTCCAACAGCATTAATTGCTTATATTATTGCCTTTGGTGACATTATTGTCGGTAACACGCTGTTAGAAAGAGCAAACAAAGTAAGAAAAGACGAGTGGATTGATACAGGAATTGACCGCACTCACCTGGTGACGGCTCTTAGAAACTTAATTCATTCCTTCTTTGCTCCGTACCCGGGACTTGCTGGTCCACTTTGGACGCCGGTGCAGGCTACAGTCACGGAACGGTATAGGCATGGCCGCAAAGCGATGGAGTCAATTCACAGCGGAATGGGAACCTTCTGGATTGCAGGCTTTATTGCCTTATTCATTCTGCCGCTGGTCACTATGTTCCAGCCTGTTCTTCCAATCGCTTTAGCTCTGACGTTAATCATTACTGGGTACGTTTGTATCAGTGTCGGAATTGAGCAGGTTCATACGACCACAGAGCGTGGTGTCGCTGGTGTCATGGCTGTCGTATTGGCCATCCACGGTGCGGAATTCGGGCTTCTTGCAGGGATCGCCTTGTACTTCCTTGTAGAAAAGACAAGCTTATTTAAGAAGTCTAAGAGTGAAGAGACAGACGAAGAAGCTGAAGAAAAGAAAATCAGCTAGCCGTTGAATAAAGGAGTGGAAAGAATCATGCCAATTGAAAACGTAGCAATCATTGGAGCAGGCCAAATGGGTGCAGGAATCGCCCAGGTGGCAGCGAAACAGGGAAAACAAGTGACATTGCATGATGTAAAGGAAGAATTGGTTGAACGCGGGAAAGAAAGAATCGCGAAATCACTGGGAAAAGAAGTTGAAAAAGAGAGAATCACAGAGGGAGAAAAAGAAGAGATCTTAGCAAGAATCCACCCTTCTATCAATCTTAAAGAAGCGGCAGATGCAGACATAGTCATTGAAGCCGCTTCAGAGAATACGGAAATTAAGAAGAAAATCTTTCAGGATCTTGACCGTTTGACAGGAAAAGAAACGATCCTGGCAACGAACACGTCATCGATTTCGATTACAGAGCTGGCAGCTGTGACTGGCAGGCCGGAAAAGGTCATCGGGATGCACTTCTTTAACCCGGTGCCAGTCATGAAGCTGGTAGAAGTGATCAGGGGACTCACAACAGATGACCAAACCTTTACGGAAGTCAGGTCATTGGCAGAAGAGCTGGGAAAAGAGCCCGTTGATATAAGTGATTACCCTGGGTTTGCCGCCAACCGCATTCTTGTTCCGATGATCAACGAAGCCATCTACTGTGTGTATGAAGGGGTGGCCAGCCCGGAGGATGTGGACAAGGTCATGAAATTAGGAGCGAATCACCCCCTCGGCCCCCTTGCGTTAGCTGATTTGATCGGGCTGGATACGTGTTTATCCATTATGGAAGTGCTTCATGACGGATTTGGAGATTCCAAGTACCGGCCATGCCCGCTCCTTTACAAATACGTAAATGCCGGCTGGCTTGGACGAAAAACAGGACGAGGATTCTTTAGCTATTAAAGGAGGATGAAAATGAACTATCAAAATATAGAAATCAATGTGGAAGAAAAGATTGCTACTGTCACCATTAACCGGCCGAAGGTACTGAACGCATTAAGTTCAGAGGTCATCGAGGAGCTTACAGAGGTCTTTGACGACCTGTCTGCCGTTCTGATGTGCACGTCGTCATTCTTACCGGTTCAGGAGAGAAGGCCTTTGTCGCAGGCGCGGACATTGGGGAGATGAAAGGAAAATACGCACTGGAAGCCAGAGACTTCTCGGAAAAGGGCAACCGGTTAATGTCAAAGATTGAGAAGTTAAAGCAGCCAGTCATTGCAGCGGTAAATGGATTTGCTCTTGGCGGCGGTTGCGAATTAGCTCTGGCCTGCGATATGAGAGTGGCAAGCGCAAATGCGAAGTTTGGACAGCCGGAAGTGAACTTAGGGATTGTTGCAGGCTTTGGAGGCTCTCAGCGGCTGCCAAGATTAGTCGGGCCCGCGATTGCCAAAGAGCTTCTCCTGGGAGGAGAAATGATTACAGCACAGCGCGCGTATGAAATCGGGCTTGTGAACCATGTCCTTGACTCTCAGGAGGAAATGCATGAAAAAGCAAGAGACCTGGCAAGCTCCATTATCAGCCGCTCTCCTTTAGGTGTCCAGAGAACAAAGCAGCTGGTAAATGAAGGGGCAAACATGGATATAGACAGAGCCATCTCTTATGAAGTCGAAGTATTTGCAAATATGTTTTCAACAGAAGATCAAAAAGAAGGCATGGATGCCTTCTTGAATAAACGAAAGCCGGCCTATACAGAGAAATAAGTGCAGAAGGAGTGGATACAATGAAGGACGTTTTTTTACTAGAAGGAGCGCGGACCCCCTTTGGATCATTTGGGGGAAGCTTGAAGGATACAGGACCTCTCACGTTAGGGGTCACGGCTGCCAAAGAAGCTGTTAGACGAAGCGGAGTGACAGCAGAAGAGGTGGACATCTCCGTCATCGGAAACGTCATTCCCTCTGAAAAGAATGCCGCTTATCTGAGTCGGCATATTGCCCTTCATACGGGAGTTCCCATTACTTCACCAGCTTTAACCGTCAATCGTTTATGCGGATCCGGCCTCCAATCAGTCATTTCTGTGGCCCAGTCATTAACCCTTGATGAAGGTCGCGTAGGGCTTGCCGGCGGAACGGAAAATATGAGCATGTCACCGTATGCTCTTCGAAAAAGCCGTTTTGGCACTGGCCTGAAAAGTCCCCAGATGGACGATATGCTCTGGGAGACATTAACCGATGAGTACTGTGGGTGCGGCATGGGAATCACAGCCGAGAATCTGGCAAAGAAATACGAGATTACTAGACATGAGCAGGATGAATACGCTCACCTTAGTCACCAGCGGGCAGCAAAAGCGGTTGATGGAGTGTTTACCCAAGAAATTACTCCAGTAGAGCTGAAAAGTAAAAAAGGAACGAAAATGATTGAACTGGATGAACACATTAGAAAAGACCTTACCCTGGAAAATCTAGAAGGGTTAAAGCCTGCATTTCAGGCAGAAGGAACGGTAACAGCAGGAAACGCCAGCGGGATAAATGATGGAGCAGCGGCTGTTATCTTAGCAGGCGAAGATTACGTAAACCAGAGGCAGGAAAAACCGCTGGCCCGGATTGTTTCCTGGTCTGTGGCAGGTGTTGAGCCAGACATTATGGGGATCGGTCCTGTGCCTGCCATCAGGAAAGCACTGGAAAGAGCTTCTCTTTCCATTGAAGATATGGATCTCGTTGAAGTGAATGAAGCCTTTGCTTCTCAATATGTAGCGGTAGAAAAAGAACTCGGGTTAAACCGTGAGAAAACAAATGTAAACGGCGGGGCTATCGCCCTGGGTCACCCCGTGGGAGCCAGCGGAACGAGAGTGCTGTACTCCCTGGCCCTTGAGCTTAGAAACAGGAAAGCAAAATACGGAGTCGCTTCGCTTTGTATCGGGGGCGGACAAGGAATCGCCATGATTCTTGAAAGCTTGTAAGGCTTGATGACGGTTATCGCTGCGGCCAAAGGAACAATTGCTAAGGTAAGCTGATCAACGAGTCAGCGATCACAGGCAGAACAACTAGAAGAAAAACTGAGTGGAGGGATAGAAATGAATTTTAAAGCAGATTACGAGATGAAGAAACGAACAGCTGAAGAGGCAGTACAAATGATACAGCCTCAAACAGGAATCGTCGTTCCGGTCATGGCCGGGGAACCGCCGGCACTCCTTGAAGCCTTGCCTTCTCATGAGGGGCTGAAAGGCAACAGCCTCTATCGTATGCTTCCAAGCTATCCAGTGTTGGATATCGAGGAGGACAGGTTAAAGCAGGTATCCTTGTTTCTAAGCGGGATGGACCGGCCTGGTTATCATGAGGGGAAAGTTGATCTGCTCCCTAATCATTTTTCCGATATCCCGGATTTAGTCAGGGAAGCAACCGAGGAAAGAGTCATTATGGCAGCAGTATCTCCTATGGATGAGGACGGCTACTTTTCTCTCGGAGTAAGCCCTGCGTATACTGCTCCCCTCGTTGAGGATGCAACGCAAATTATTCTTGAGGTTAATGAGAGAATGCCAAGAACCTATGGAATCAAGAACCAGATTCATATTAGTCAGGTCACGGCTCTCATAGAAAACACCAAAGAGCTCCCGGAGGCTCCAAACCCTCCTTTAAGTGACAAAGACCAGCAGATCGGAAAATATATCGCTGATATCATTAATGACGGAGATACACTGCAAATCGGATTTGGCGCGATGCCAAACGCCGTCATGGATTTTTTGAAAGATCATAAGGATCTTGGGGTGTACACAGAAATGCTTCCAGACAAAATAGTGGACCTTTATGAATCAGGAGCAGTCACGAATGTAAACAAGCCATTATACATGGGAAAGACGACCATGACCTTTGCGTTTGGTTCCAAGCGCCTGTACGACTTCATGCATGAAAATGAAGACCTTTATTTTATCCCTTGTGACCAGACAAACGATGTCCGTACCATCTCAAAGTTTACTAATCTTGTTTCCATCAACACGACCGTGGAAGTAGATTTCTTAGGGCAATGTAACTCTGAAACAGTGAAAGGTAAGTACTATTCTTCTTCCGGAGGCAGGCAGACTTTGCAAAAGGTGTCCGCTTAACCGAGAACGGCCGGGGAATTATCTGCTTATATTCCACTGCTAAGAATGACACAATCTCTAAGATCGTCCCTGCCTTAGCTACAGGAGCAGTGACCACCACCTCCAAAAACGACGTAGATACCATTGTAACTGAGTACGGTGTCGCACAGTTAAAAGGCAAGACAGTTCGTGAAAGAACGAGAGCCTTAATTGATATTGCTCATCCAAAATTCAGAGAAGAGCTGGAACTTCAAGCGGCAGAAATGGGACTTCTTCCGAAGAACACTCTTGTATCTAACTAAAAAGATAGTAGAAAAAGCAAAGTGGCGGTAACACCGCTCCTTTGCTTTTTTCTTTATATTGAACTGACTGAAAGGAAAAAGAAGTACGATGTCTGGGAAGGTAGATCAAGAAATGGAGGATGAAAAGGCAAGTTAAAAAAGTATCGATTGCTCTTCCTGAGTGTAGGACTAGGAATATCGTTGTATCCATTCTAAACTGTCAGTTCAACATAAGGCTAAAATAATAGAAAGTCGTCTCCTTCTCTCTAGTTTATTGGGAAAACCATGGCAGAAAGTGACTAGATTGAAATTAGGTCTTTTATTCGTTGAAGTATTTCATTATAGTGAAAATATGACTAAATTTGTCACTTTTAGTGGAGTTTTCTGCCAAAAGGCTCAATTTACTAGTTTATAAAGGGGGACGTAATGATTAATAAGAGGTTACAAGCTTTTCTTATCTTTTCTGTAGCTCTCTTATTTTTACTCAGCTTTTCTTCTCACGCCGCTGAAGCCGCGGAGAGAATCGCTGGCGATAATCGAATAGAGACAGCTATTGAAATTTCACAGTACGGTTGGAATTCAAGTGAACACGTGGTCCTCGCACGAGCGGACCACCCGGCAGATGCCCTTGCATCAGCAAGTCTTTTGTCTGTTACAGAGGCTCCGATTCTATTAACAGATAGCAGCAGTATAGATCTGCAGGTAATTAACGAAATACATAGGCTCGGTGCAAGTCATGTATACATACTCGGCGGTCCTCATGCGATAAGTCATGATGTGGAAGGGGCCCTTAATTATGAGGGGCTGCAAGTGACAAGGGTAGAAGGAGATAACCGGTACCAAACCGCAGAGCAAGTGAACCGGGAGGCAGGATACATAAATGAAAGTACAGCGATCCTTGTGAGCGGAGAAGTTGCTGCAGATGCCTTAAGTGCTTCTGGCCTGGCTGCCAATGAAGGATATCCCATTTACTTAAGCGGACCGACCTCCATGCCGGTCAGTCTGCCATCTTCCGTATCCAATGTTATTATCTTTGGTGGTCCCAGCGCCATTAGTCAGTCAGTAGAAAATCAGCTGGTCAATGAAGGAAGACAGGTGGAGCGCATTCAGGGAGACAACCGCTTTCAAACGAGTATTGCGGCTGCCGAGCGTGCGAATCTAGCAGGGAACTATAACATTATTGTCCGGGGGACATCGGTGCGAAGTGATACAGAGGATTATCCGGATGCCGTCGCATCAGCGGGGTTAGCAAACAGGTTAAATGCTTCAGTCATTCTTACCCATCATGACTATCCGAGAGATGAAACACTTCACTTCGTTCAGAACAGTGGAAACCATAATCTGGTACTTGGTGGTCCTGCTGCAGTCAGTCATGCAGCGGTAGAGGCACTGTCTGAAACTTCGTCGTCTTCACCTGGAGAAATTACGCAGACAGGGATCATTACAGGGGTGCAAAGCAGCTTGAACGTTCGCAGTCAGCCGAGTTCTTCATCAAGTATCATAGGGGGATTGCCCAACGCCACCGAGATAGATATTTATGAAGAAGACGGAAACTGGGCGAAAATCGACTATGGTGGAGATGTGGGCTATGTGAGCATGACCTATGTATCGATCAGTGAGCCACGTATGAAGCAACGGGAACGGTGAGCGGGGTACAAAACAGTTTAAATGTCCGCAGTGGGCCAACAACTTCATCAAGCATCATAGGCGGCCTATCAAACGGCACTTCACTGGACATCTATGAAATTGACGGCAATTGGGCTAAAATTGACTATAACGGTGATATCGGTTATGTCAGTATGACGTACGTGTCCTTAAACACTTCTTCAGAGGTGCTTCACGGTCAGACGATTGCTATTGATCCAGGTCACGGAGGCAGGGACCCGGGAGCGGAGGCAAACGGCCTTCAGGAGAAGGAAATTGCTCTTGATGTGGGTCTTCGAGTTCAAGAGAAGCTGGAAAGTGCCGGGGCGAATGTCATTATGACAAGAACAACAGATGTATACGTGTCATTACAAGACCGGGCAACGATTGCAAACAATGCAGATGCAAGTTCATTTGTAAGTATCCATACAAATGCTTTTAATTCGGAAGCTCAAGGAACAGAAACCTATCATTATCCAGGAAGTGAAGATGGTGAAAGGCTTGCTGAAGCCATTCAAGAAGAAATGCTGGCAGCCCTTGAGACAAATGACAGAGGAGTCAAGGACGCTAATTTCTCTGTTCTTCGCAACACCACCATGCCTGCAGCGCTTGCTGAACTTGCTTTTACAGATCATCCAGATGATGCAGAAAAGCTTCGTTCGAATACATACCGTGAGCGGGCAGCAGACGCTATCGTAAGAGGATTAGAACGCTTTTATAGTGAGTGAGAATAGAAGAAAGGGATAAGGTGAACGATCACCTTGTCCCTTTTTTTATATACATGGGAAATAATTTCCTCTCTTGCTTATTTCCTTGCTAACAAAAAAATTTGTTGAATACAAGTCTAAAAAGTGGTTTGAACTTCGCGTAAGATGGGTAAATGAACGTCCTTTTTTGTCTATTTATACATAATTGGATCGAAACTATTGATTTCATGGTAAGTGATCGTTCGTTTTACCAGGAGAAGGAGAGAATCATGAAGAAAGGTTTTAAGTTTGGTATATTTATAGCTTTACTCTTTGGTCTGTTCGCTTTTTCACTGTCTCCGGCAGACGTCAAAGCAGTGGATCGAATTCATGGAGATAACCGTATAGAAACGGCCATAGAAATTTCCAAATACGGGTGGAATTCCAGCGGCCATGTGGTCCTGGCTCGTGCTGATCATCCCGCAGATGCGTTGGCTTCAGCAAGTCTTGTAGCCAAGACAGGAGCCCCATACTTCTCACAAACAGTGAATCTTTGGGAGATGGGATTCTTGAAGAACTAGATCGGTTAGGAACACACACAGTGTACCTATTAGGGGGAGAGCAGGCGATTCAGCCGGAAGTGGAAAATACTTTAACAGCTGAAGGTCTGGCCGTGACCCGTGTCGCTGGAGATAATCGTTACAGCACAGCGGAAGCTGTTAATGCAGAAGCCGGGTACAGCGATAAAAGCACGGCCATTCTTGTGAGCGGGGAAGTAGCAGCTGATGCGTTAAGCGCATCTGGAATGGCTGCCAATCAGGAAAGGCCGATTTATTTAACTAGACCGGACTCATTATCGGCGAACCTTCCAGATTCAGTCAATGAGGTCATTATCTTTGGCGGTCCAAGTGCAGTAAGTGAAGCAGTGGAGTCAGAGCTGAAAAATGATGGGAAGGAAGTTCGTAGAATCCAAGGTGATAATCGCTTTGCTACGAGTGTGGAAGCGGCAAATGCAGCTAATTTACAGGGGGCCCATAATATTATTGTCCGTGGAACGTCGGTAAATAGCAGCAAGGAAGATTACCCGGATGCCGTTGCAGCTGCAGGATTGGCGAACCAGTTGAATGCCCCGGTAGTCTTGTCTCACCACGATTCGCCCCGTTCCTCTACACTAGATTATGTGAGTGAATCTGACAAACAGCCTATTATTTTAGGCGGACCAGCAGCAGTTAGTGATGAAGCAGCACAATCATTTACTGACGAAGGTATTTACAAAGGAACCAGTGAAAATACTCACAGTGAATTTATTGACGATGTCATTGCAACAGGGAGAAGTACATGGGAGCGGAGTATGAGTTTGGCGCATCACCGCACCGCACAGATCGATTTGACTGTTCGTCTTTCACTCAGCGAGTGTTTGCTGAAAATGGTGTAGACATCCCGAGAGTATCAAGGAATCAAATCAATGCAGGTGAAGAAGTATCGACCAATGATCTTCAAAAAGGGGACTTGGTGTTTTTTGATACAGGCGGCGATGATGTGATCAACCACGTTGCCATCTATATAGATGAAGATAAACTCTTTCATGCCACGGTTACGTTAGGTGTAGATTATACTGGCTTTACTCCTTATTGGCAGGATGCACTTGTGGGGGCAACGAGAGTCACTCAGTAATCAGGAAAGTATTTGCAGGAAGCTGTCAGGCATTAGGTGCCAGGCAGCTTTTTTTATTGAATGCCCGCTACTACGGCAATATAGAAGGGTCTAATTACAAGGCGGAGTGAGATGAAATCCAACAAAGGAAAACAGACTTTTTTCGTCATACCTTTTTTCTAAAAAGTGCAAATAGTGATACAATTTATGGTGAGTGTTAAAAAAGAAGGAGTAAACAATGAATAATAAAAAACTGTCTCATTTACCAGTCATTTTTGTTATTGCTTTGTTAACGTTATCTTTTATTCTCATCCTCCTGATTGATGTATGGAATCTCTTTGGCGTAAGGGACCTTGTGATTGAATATCGTGACTTCCCGTATTTTTGGTTTCACTGGTTTTTAGTTCCAGTTGAAGTACTTCAGTGGCCCATGCTTGGGCTATGTATTCTTACCTATGCTTTCATTGCCGGGATAGCTTATAGGAATGGAGAGAAGGAAGTTCTTTCTTTTTGGCTTTTGCTTGGTGCGGGAGTGATCCTGATGCTGATGGAAGATGCGGGGGATGTACGGCATATTATCCGTAATGATATTGAAGAAATAACCGGGGAAAGCAGCTATGGCTACATAGGAACAATATTTGAATTAAGTTATTTTGCTGTCCTGGCTCTTATCCATTGTATGCCATCTTGAGGTACCGAAGGGTCTATTGGCCTGTCAAAGCAACAAAGGGGTATTTCCTTCTCGGCTTTTTTTGTTACGGACTGGCTGTCTTTTCTTCCTGGGCAGGAAGCGCTTTCCGCTCAGTGACAGAGTTTAATGACCTGTATACCTTCGCAGGGCAATTCATCGTACGTCCTCTTTTTCATTTGAATGAAGGAGCGAGAGAGCTCTATGAACAGACCAATATGGAGTTCGCTGAGCGAGGAAATCACTTAGTGGAGTTTTGGTTTATGGACCGAGTGTACGAAGAGTCATTGGAGCTCTTGGGAGCTGGTGCTTTACTAGCTGCCGGGTTGTCTTTTCTATTTTACATGAACAACAAGAAAGACCGTCTCTAAGAGACGGTCTTGTCATGCTATTCAAATACCGGGGTGAGATTAATATCATTATCTACTTGTAAATGAAGGGTTTCCTCATCTTCTTCAAACTCTTCCCACCCAGCAAAAGAGTAGCCTTCTTCAGGAATAGCGGTTACTTCAAGGGTGGAACCTTCAAAATAGTCCGCTTCCCATGAATCTTCGACGGTATAATCGTTTATTACGACCTGGCCTTCAGAGGATGAGTTAACAGTGATATTGAAGGTACCTTCAAGGTCAAAATGGTTGATGACGTGTTCTCTCATCGCTTCTGGACGATCTGCAGCAAACTCTCTTCTAATTTCTACTTCTTGTTCCCACCTCTCAAAGGAAGAAGGAGCTCTCCAACGGGCTGACTGTTCTTCCATTTCCGGTTCAATGACACTCGCCATTTCATCAATGCGGTTAACCACATACTCTGGCTCAAAAGCGGTGTTCATTAAGTCTGAAAAACGGGTAACGAACTGTTCACTGAATTCCTCATTTTCAAGAAGATTTCTCAGCAAGGAGGTAGCCCATGGTTCGTTAGGGCCATCACTATCATCATCGGTAGCCCAGTGGATGGTGTCGTGGGTGTAATCCATAGGGTTTCCGTAATGGTCAGTGCGGTCTGCTGCGTAAATTTGGAAACCAAAGTCTGTATCATATAATAGCCAACGCCATCTTCCGTCATGCCCAGGCTCTGCGTCAGGGGCATAAGAAGTGTTTTTTCTCCACATTGCCAGATTATTGTGAGGCCAATCTGTGTTTCCAAAGTAGATATTGGATACGTTGTAATCGATATAGTTATCTACATCCATAAGTGTCTGTACGTATTCATAGTTTCCAGGATCGGACATATCATTTCGCTCTACAAAACGAAGCATGCTTTCATAGTGTTCTTCATCGCCGGGTGAGCCATCAGATACAGAGCCATCGGCATTTAAGATCGTTACATCGTTTTGATCCATTCCATAGTGGCTTTCAATATACCGGTCATCCTGGCGCTCTCTAATATTGTGCAGTCCCCAGTATTCTCCATTTAATAAGACGACTGCCGGGCGGTACCTTTGTGTATCTACGTCAGTGAAATCTCTTACTAAGCTTTGCAGCATGGCGTCCTTAAACATCATGCTGTTCCAGTCGTTTCCTGACTGACGAAGGAGCAGCCGTTCAAATTGCTGAACATCTCCTTCTTCAAAAAACGGGTAGTCAAGGTAGCCTCTTCCGTAATCATGACGAGCATAGAGGCGGAGGGATTTTTGCGGATAACGCCGGGTTAATCCCCCGTGAATCCTTACACCTAAATCTTCAGCCAGCTCACGCTCTCCTTCTTCATTATAAAATTCAAAGCTTGCAGGCCGTTCCCACTCATGTCCTCTCTGGTGGTAGTTTCCGGTGTTGTCTGGTCGTTCGGCATTCTCATCATGGTGGATGCCGGGTACGTAGATTCCGGTTTCTTCATGAAAGAAATGCTCAGCATCGGTGGCAAGTGAAATGACAGGAAGAGAGAAGCGGTCTTCTCCTGCTTCATCCACCATATAAGAATGGGTAATGGTTTCGCTTTTCACGCCATCTGAACGGATGGCTTTAGCTCTTATTACATTAGCTTGAAACAAAGTTTCAACGGAATGGGCATCCCAGCCCTCTAATACAGTTGTGGTAATGTCTGCCAGGTTTGGCTCTGAGGAAGACAAATCAGAAATAGAGATCGGGGAATCATATACCTCTGAATCAGTAGTAGGTTCAGAGCCATCCAGCGTGTAATAGACAGTGGAACCTTCCTCAGCTTCAATTTCTAATTGAAATTCATCAGTATAAAATCCGCCTTCGTGTGAGAACGCAGGCGGAGCAGCAGTTAAATCAAAATCAGTTTCATGGATTTCTTCGTAATACTCCTCGATAGGATCTGTCCCTTCAATGGGATTCCCCCGTAAGTAGAGGCGTGTACGGAGCTGATTTAAGTTACGCAAAGGCTCCAGAGAAGTAACATTGTTATTTCTCATATTTAAGTCTTCCAGATCACTAAGGTTGGCAAGCGCAGAAATGTCTTCAATGTAATTATCTCTGATGTTTAATTCTTCCAGGGTATCGAGAGAAGCCAGCAGGTCAATATTTACAATCTGGTTATCTCGTAAATTTAAAGAGACTAATTGTTCCAGCTCTTCAATTCCTGACAAATCTTGAATATGATTTCCTCTTACGTCCAACTCTCTCAACGTCGTTAGGTTGGAAAGCATTTGCAACGATTCAAGATCATTATTTTGGATAGATAACTCTTCGAGGTGTTCCAGCGCTGTGAGCGGCATTAGGTTTTCAATCTGATTGTCACTGAGGTCCAGCCTGCGAAGCTCAGTAAATTGCTGTAATCCGTCAATGTTTTGGATATTTGATCCGCTCAGGTCCAATTCATAGACAGTGGTTGGATCAACTGATTGGATCGGTTCTCCGGTAGTATCAGTAAAAGAACTTTCTAGATTTTCATCTGCAAACGAAGCCCCGTCTGGGGTGATGACTAGGGCTATGTACCATATAATAAGTAAAATTGGCAGGGATATCAGAATAACAAGACCTTTTCTCAAAACAATCCTCCTGTGTTTACAAAAAATTAATAGTGAGCTAAAAAATTATACCGATATTTACGCTTTTCAGCAAACCCAATTTATTGATAACATCATAGTTTCATTGATTTTTAAAAAATTTGACCTTATAATTATTTACGTGTCATTTACGAAATATTAACAAACTCTAAACATATTCGGTGTATTAAAGGAGGCGGGGCGCTTGTCAAAAGAGATATTTAGCCGGTATGAAGTTAAGTATTTAATTCCTTTCGATAAATATCAAAGATTAGTAGAAGCAATGATGCCCTATATGCGCTTTGATAAATTTGGAAATGAAGGAAGATACAACATAGTCAGCCTTTACTTTGATTCCCCTGATTATAAGATATACTATGAAACCCGTAATAAGCTGCGCTTCAGGCAGAAGCTGAGACTTCGCGTCTACGATAATGTGACGGTGAATGACACGTCTTTTTTGGAAGTGAAACAGAAGTTTAATAATGTGGTTAACAAACGCAGAACCTCCATTAAACTAAATGATGCTTATAAATACATTTATGAAGGTGAAAAAGAGAACCTTCAGGCATCGAACTTTCAAACCCTTCGGGAAATTGATAACTTTAAGACCCTTTATAATCTGCAGCCAGAGGTTGTTGTAAGTTATGACCGGCAGGCATTCCATGGGTTATTTGAAGACGACCTTCGCGTCACGTTTGATTACAATTTAATGTGCCGAAGCGACGATTTACGAATCGAGAATGGACCGCAGGGAACGAACTTTGTTGACCCGAATTTGGTCATCCTCGAAGTGAAGGTGAATAATAGCGTACCGTTGTGGCTTGCTCGTATGTTAAGCGATTTTGAATGCTCCAGGCAGAGCGTTTCTAAATTCTGCACAAGCATTGACTTAATGACGGGAGAAGAAGAAAAGAAAGCAGTCAGTCAATTTTAGCAGTAGTAAAAGGAGTACTCCATGAATCAATTTAGCGACATTATTAATCAATTTACTGTAACAAGTACTACAACCACTCTTACAGAAGCATTTATGGCAATCATCTTAAGCTTTGTCCTAAGTATGATTATTACGGTTCTATATAAACATACGTATAAAGGGTCTCAATACTCTCAATCCTTTGTCCACACGATCATTATTATGAGTGTGGTTGTTTCTATCGTAATGATTGTAATTGGTAACAATATTGCTGTAGCGTTTGGTTTGGTTGGTGCCTTCTCAATTATTCGCTTTAGAAGTGCCATGAGTGATCCAAAGGACATCGCGTTTATCTTTTTTGGAATGGCCGCAGGGATTGCGAGTGGTTTAGGATTCTATATGCTGGCGATTCTTTTTACCTTAACATTAAGCTTCTTAATTTATGTATTGTATGTCATGGACTACGGAAGCAAAGGCGAAGCCTTGAAGCGTTTGCGAATTACGATTCCAGAGAACCTACATTACGAAGACCTATTTACTGACATCTTTGAGGAAAAGCTGGAGTATGTAGAACTTCGAAGCGTAGAGACAACAAACCTTGGAACGATGATTCAGCTCGATTATTCTGTTCGTAACAAAGAAGGCGTCCTTGATAAAGAATTAATGGATGCCATTCGCGAACGAAATGCAAATCTAAAAGTCTCGATTAATTTCTCCTAATAAGCAGCACACAGCATGTAATACATGCTGTGTGCTTTTTTTGTAATATATATAGGGTGCCTTATGGGGTGCCTGGCACCTATAGGGGTTTGTAACATAGAAAACGGTACAAGTCGTGATATAGAAGGAAAAAGGCAAACGGAAATATGACAGCCACCAAGTGCCAGGCACCCATAGAGGTTTGTAACATAGAAAACAGTACAAGCCGTGATATAGAAGGAAAAAGGCAAACGGGAATGTTACAGCCGCCAAAGGTGCCAGGCACCCCTGTACTGGCAAGGGAAATTTTTATCAAAAATCCCTCCATTGTTCTTGATTAAGAACAGGTGGTGATATATTATGTAGTTAGGTTCTCAATGAAGAACAATAGATGCTTGGAAAATTCTTTTTAAAGAAGGGATCCGTATGAAAGTACTTTATGTAACGGCAAGGTCTCCCTATCCACCTCATAAAGGAGATCAATTAATAGCTTATGAGCAAATCAAAAAACTTGCCGCAAGCAGTGTGAAAGTCTACCTTATTAGCTTTGTCAGCTCTGAGGGAGAAGAAAAAGAGCTAAGAGAGGAAGTAGGAGACTGCTGTGAGGCCATTTATACACTTTCTATACGAAAATCGACCCAAATACGAAATCTGGCAAATTCGCTGACTAACAAAAAACCATTTCAAGTCAATCTTAATACAAATACATTCATAAAAACCAAACTGGATAACATTGTTGAAACGGTTTCGCCGGATCTCATCCATGTACAAACCGTAAGAATTGCTGATTATTTTCTCGATACTGACATCCCTAAGGTAGTAGACATGATTGATGCTCTTTCCCTCAATATGAAAAGAAGAGCTGAGAAAGAGAAGTTTCCTTTAAAGCAAGTATGCCGGATAGAGAGCAAGCTTCTTCGTGCCTACGAAGAACGTGTGCTTTCAGAGTATAGCAAAGCCTTGCTTGTATCAGAAAGTGATACGAAAGCATTTCCGCAAGCAAACATCACCGTCAACCCGAATGGCACCTACATCACGAAAGAATATCTACAGAACTATGAAACGATCAAGAGGGAAAAAATCATCCTTTTTCATGGGAACATGGGATACTTCCCAAACGTGGAAGCCATGACTGTCTTTGTGAAAGAAATATGGCCAAGGATTCATGGCAAGTACCCGGATTACAAGCTTTATATTGTAGGAAAAAGTCCGTCTTCTAAAATTCAAAGCTTTCATGGGCAGCAAAACATTGTCGTAACTGGCTTTGTAGAAGAAGTGTGTGAGTACTTAAAGAAAGCTGCCATTGGGGTCTATCCGATGTACTCGGGAACGGGAATGCAAAACAAAATCCTTGAAGCCCTTGCCTGCGGCCTGCCTAGCGTGGCTACTCCCCTTGCTTTGCAGGGGATCAAAGGAATATCTGATCGGGAAGTTATTAAAGTGACCAACAATGATGAGCTCTGCCGAAGTATTGATAACTTAATTCAGGAAGATCTTGTAAGGCGTGAGCTTAGTAAAAAAGGGCAGGATTTTATCTTTAGAAATTATTCATGGGAAAAGAATGTAGATACTCTGATAAAGGTTTGGGAAAAGGCTGCTTCAAAAAACGTTGACAATGATTCGGTCCTTAAGAAAGAGGCTCTGTATTTATAATATGGTGGAGGAGGAAGACGGATGAAACTGGTTTTGTTATCAGGCGGGTCTGGAAAGCGTCTCTGGCCGCTATCAAATGATGCTCGCTCTAAGCAATTTTTAAAAGTGCTAGAAGGAAAAAATGGGGAAAAGGAATCCATGGTTCAGCGGGTCTGGGGGCAGCTTGGTGAAGCAGGGCTGCAGGAGAACACAATGATTGCCACCAGCAAGGCCCAGGTGGATATGCTGCAAAGTCAACTTGGACAAGATGTATCTATTATTACAGAGCCTGAAAGACGGGATACCTTTCCAGCGATTGCCCTTGCTGCAGCGTATCTTTATTCCATTCAAGGCGTAGAGCTCGATGAAGTGGTGCTG
Organism: Thalassobacillus sp. C254; assembly: GCF_001310615.1. NCBI lineage: Bacteria > Bacillati > Bacillota > Bacilli > Caryophanales > Bacillaceae > Thalassobacillus > Thalassobacillus sp. C254. The sequence continues at coordinate 32,957 of NZ_BAXQ01000032.1, forward strand.
ATCCTGCCAGTAGACCCTTATGTAGATGACCAGTTTTTTCATAGAATCAAAGACATAGAGGAGGTACTTTCCTCCACAGAAACCGACATAGGACTTGTCGGAGTCACCCCGACATACCCATCCGAAAAATACGGCTACATTGTTCCCGAAGCACACAGCCAGGAATCTTCCTCCCTGCCAGTCAGCTATTTTCGGGAAAAGCCTTCTGAAAAAGAGGCAGCTGCACTCATAGAAAAAGGAGCCCTGTGGAATTGCGGAGTATTTGCGTTTAAGCTTGATTATATGATTTCTTTTCTTGAAGAAAAGGGTCTGCCGATTCAGTACGAAGAGCTTCTCAAGCAATACAGCATACTTCCAAAGAACAGCTTTGATTATGAAGTGGTGGAAAAAACGAAGAACATAGCCGCTATCCCCTATGACGGGTATTGGAAAGACCTTGGTACCTGGAATACACTCACTGAGGAAATGACTACTAGTATAATAGGGAAAGGGAAAATGTGTGAGGCTTCCACTCACACACATATCGTGAACGAACTTGATATACCGTAGCCGTGTTAGGATTGAGGAACACAGTGGTCGCGGTGAGCCCAGACGGGATTCTAGTAACCGAAAAAGAAGCAAGCCCGAAAGTAAAGGACGCCATTAAAGATCTGGTTCAGCGTCCTATGTTTGAAGAGCGTCGTTGGGGCTGGTACCGGGTGCTGGATTATACAAAGCAGGAAAGCGGAAATGAAATCCTGACAAAACGCATTGGTGTGGCAAAAGGAAAGAATTTAAGTTATCAGCTTCATCTGAAGCGAAGCGAAGTATGGACCATTATCAAAGGCGAAGGAGAATTCGCTTTAAATGATGAAATAAGGAAAGTTGAACCCGGAGATGTGCTTGAAATTCCTGTGGGAGCAAAACATGGGATCAAGGCAAACGAAGATTTGGAATTTATTGAGGTGCAGCAGGGAAGCGAGCTCATCGAAGAGGATATTATTAGAATATATATGAATTGGGAAGAAGTAGAGGGAGCATGCGCCTTTGCGAGAGGATAACAGAAGAAGCGGGGATCTTGTGAGGAAAAGCAAGGTCCCCGCTTCTTTGCGATGCCTTTTGCGGTGGGGTGCCTGGCACCCATAGAGGTTTGTAACATAGAAAATAGTGAAAGCCGTGATACAGAAGGAAAGCGAAAAACGGAAATATTACAGCCGCCAAGGGTGCCTGGCACCCATAGGGGTTTGTAATATAGAAAACAGTGAAAGCCGTGATATAGAAGGAAAGCGGAAAACGGAAATGTTACAGCCGCCAAGGGTGCCAGGCACCCACCGTTGGCATTCCTCAATTAATCCTTTACTAGGATAAAAGTAGCCCTTCTTAAAATAGGGAATTATAATTAAAATCATAATTTTTCCATTTTCATGCTTAATAACTATAGAAAAATAAGTAAAACATCTTTATGATAGGGGTAAGTTAAAATCGTAGAGAGAACTGGAAGAGAGAAGGGTGGGGGACAATTAGACATGAGTGTAAGACAAGTAGGACGTGTTTTATCCCATCTCCGTCAAGCAAGAGGCCTGAAAATCGAAGAAGTGTGCCGGGGGATCTGTACAAGAGAAGAATACAGAGACTTTGAGTTATCCCTTCAGTATCCGAGAGTGGATGTCCTGCAGAAGCTCAGCTGCCGGCTGCAGATTGAACTCGAAGACTTTTTTCAAATCAGAAATGAAGAAATTAATGATTACGGCGGTGCCATAGAAAATATTATACGTCGCTTTATTCGCTACCGGGATTATGCCTTTATTTATGAAATCGTGTCACGGGAACTGGAGGATGAACCATTATCCTGGGATAGATATCGTCAGCAGTTTTTGCTGTGGCATATGGGTATTTGCCAATACCATCATCTGGGAGACGCAGCCAAAGCACTGGACACATTGGAAGAAGCATTGCAGTTAACGTATACATCAAAGGAACCAATAAAAGAACGAGAAGTTGAAATTGTGATCAGCAAAGCCATCATTCATTGTGAAATAGGGGAACTTGAGAAAGCAATCAGGATTTATAATAAGGCATTAAATTTGATGGCATCAAGCCCGCACTTAAATAACCCTCATATTCACATTCGTATATTATACTCCTTATCCAAAACTTACACGGATGAAGAAGAGTATGAAAAATCCTGTGAGATGATTGAACAGGCCATTGATATGTGTATTGATAATGAAACCATGTATCTGTTTGGGGAATTGTATTTCCAGCTTGGTGAAAACTACATTAATTTAGGCAGGATCAAAGACGGTGAAATGATGATTCAAAAAGCGATTGTGCTATTTGAAGCCCAAAAGCATACAGAAATGGTAGAACTATCAAAAAAGAACTAGGGAATTTGTTAAAAGTGAAGTAATATATAGGTAGGAATGAAAGGAGGGGAAAATATGAAAAAAGCTGCAAAGACACTTGCTAGTTTTGCCATCGTTGCTTCTCTTTTTAGCTTTGGGTTATTTGGAGGCGTAACAGGTGATTTTGATGAAGCAGTCAAAGGAAAACCTGCCCAAGATGAAGAAGTTAGCGTTTTAGGGTTACCGCACCGTCACTAATACTTAGGTAAAATAGAGCAGGAATGCCTTTTTAGGTGAAACCTGTTCTTTTTTTTGAACTTTTAAGGATGTTCTCTATGAGAGGAAGTAATGTGAAAGAGCCTCGACGATTCATAAAGGGCTTCTTCTTTTTCATATAGATATTGCCCCTTATAAGAATTATATACTTAAAAAGGACTTCCCCTTTGTTTCAAGGAAAGTCCTTTTCATGGTTAGAGAGAAGCTAGCTTAGCGTTCTGTTGCTTGTACAAGAGCCGGTCTGTCTCCACCTGTTGTATAAGTGATGTTCATTTCGTCTCCTGCATAGAAAGGAATATCGTTGTTATACCTAGCTTTAACGCCCGTTCTTCTCCATGTATCTCCACTGCGATCGTATGCATGTCCGTGTAACCAACCATCGTAGCCTGAGCCGTTACTACACCTGGAATGGTCAATTGTTCGCCTACGTTTATATGGTGAGTTGATTTGTTATTTAGGTTCTGCAATTCTCCAACTGTAGTCCCAAACCGGTCAGCCAGACTAAAGAGCGTATCTCCTGATACTACTCTGTATTGATCATAGGACGGGTCACTTGGCGAAGAAGAGTTCTCTTCCCTTGAATCGCTGCCATTGCTGCTTTCTAACGTCAAGCTCTGCCCGGGATAAATGGTGTTGCTCCCCAAATTATTTGCTTCTTTCACCTCATTTACAGTCATTCCGGCACCCGTTGCAATGCTGTAAAGGGTGTCACCTTGTTCGACGGTATACTCTGTCGTACTCCTCGTATCATTGTTCTCTCCAGAAGCTGGTGAGTCATGTACCGGACCACCTGGAGGAACTAAGAGCTCTTGACCAACTGCGAGCTCAGTGGAATGCCCCATTTCATTTTTATTTTGCAGCTGTTCCACCGTGACTCCGTATTGTTGTCCCAGAGAATAAAGTGTATCTCCTGGCTGCACTTGATAAACTTCACTGCACGCACAGGCGCTGGAAGAAGATGCCGCCCCGGCAAAGAGACCAGCAGCTACAACCAAAGATGCAACAACCTTTCCAAACGGCCCTCTCTTATGTTTCTCATTCAAATGATATGTCATAAAAACCAACTCCTACGTGGGTTTACTTATCCCTACCCCTTTTTTCCTAGACCTAATCTAGAAAGTGAGTAATTATCATGGAACAGAGTTTGGTTGTACAAGGTATGGGAATCATTTTTGTGAAAATTAAAGCTCTGTTATTGGCAACTGCTGCTTTTATATCTAGTTAGTCGAAGGTCTAGCAAATTGGTTTCCAGAGGAAAATGAGGCATGCCAGTGGCACAGAAAACACCATGAATGGATTGTGCCACATGCACCTTTAGATACAAGCGAGTGTTTTTTAGCGAAAATCAAAAACAAGATGTCATAAGGTTTTTTTACAAAGATTATTTGAAAAAAAGTAATAAATAAAATTTTATCATTAGTTTGACAATTTCATTAATATAGGATAAAGTACTTAGTAATGAGAGAGTGGTATACCACACACCGCACACCATATATCGGTTTTTAGAGAGCTAGTGAGGAGTGTTAGTTTTGAAAAAGGTGGGAAAGTTCGTTTCTTACACGGATCAAGTATACAGAGAGATAAAGGCTGCAATTATCAGCCAGGATATTAAGCCGGGTGATACGCTGCAGGAACGAACAATTGCCGATACCTTAGGAGTGAGCCGTACACCGGTAAGAGAAGCATTAAAGAAATTGGAATTTGAAGGATGGGTGGAGACGATTCCCTGGAAGGGGGTCGTTGTAAAAGAAATCGACAGGCAGGATATACTGGAAGTCTTTCAATGCCGCTGCGCCAATGAAAGTTTTGTCGGCATTCTGATTGCTGAGAGCATAACAGATGAACAAATCGAGGCTCTTGAAGGCTTTTACAAGAAGATGGTGGAGCTTTCCACTCAAAATAAGCAAGAATTTATAAATGAGGACAGAAAGTTTCATATGTATATGGCCCAGCTGACTAATAACAGCCGCTTAATACAGTTTCTTGACCATTTAAGCGATCAGATGCTCCGGTTTGGGATTCGGGCTGTGGACAATGATTTCCGTACAAAAGAAACACTTGAAGAACACCAGTCAATTTTGCAGGCACTAAAAAACAGGTCTGTCGATGAAACACGCCAGGCTATTGAAGAACACATTAAAAATAGTGAAGAAGTACTGATAAGGTTAGTCGACAAAGAGGAGGGCAAGCTATGAGCAGCAATGATACCAGCTTAACGATTACAAGCAGCAATGAAAACAAAGGTCTTTCTATAAACAATGTGCTTTGTATTGGTTACTCAGGAAGAAACCAGGAGAAGGTAAAGGAGCATATTGAGGAGCTTGCGGAGCTCGGCGTACCCCGTCCGGAGCAGACACCTACTCTTTTTCCTATGAGACTATCAAGTCTGAACACGACTGGAAAAATGGAAGTAATAGGAGATCAGACCTCAGGGGAGGCAGAGCTTGTCTTTATTTATGGAGACAAGGAAGAGGAAGTGTATGTGACGGTAGGAAGCGACCACACGGATAGAGAGTTAGAGACAGTACATATCGGAAAGTCAAAGCAGGTGTGTGACAAGCCGCTGGCTTCCAAAGTCTGGCCGGTGAAAGATGTAATCGATCATTGGGATGAGTTAGTTTTGAAAACAGAAATTAAAGTGGACGGCCAGTGGCAGTCTTATCAAAACGAGAAGGTATCAGCAATCATGCCTTACGAAGACATCAAGGAAAATTTAAAATCACGGGGAATTGAGCTTCCTAATTCTGTGTTTTTTGCAGGGACAGTCCCTTTGCTTGAAGGCTTCAAGTTTGGCGAAGCCTATGAAATGTCTCTTGAGGATCCGGTTAAAGGAGACTCTATTATACTTCATTATGAAGTCCAGGAGCTGTAAGGAGGGGTAGAATGAGAATCTTAGTTTTCCAGATTGATATTGTGCCGGGAGATCCGGAGGCAAACAGAAAGAATATATCCAAATGGTTTAAAGAGCAGGTTTCCAGTGAGGAAACCGATCTGGTTGTTCTTCCTGAAATGTGGACCACCGCTTATACGCTTCCTGATCTTCATAATCAGGCTGAGCCGCCAAATCATGAAACCATTGATTTTCTTAAAAAACTCGCACAGGAATACGGTGTGCACATTGTCGGAGGCTCTATCGCTGTTAAAGAGGAGAGCGGCATTTACAACCGGGCAATCGTGATCGATAAAAAAGGGAGCGTTGTCTATGAGTATGACAAGCTCCACCTTGTCCCGATGCTGAAGGAACCAGACTACCTTGCACCTGGTCGTGAAAAAGTGAAAGTGTTTGAACTGGATGGAATTAAAATGGGGATTGTCATCTGCTTTGACCTTCGCTTTCCTGAAATTATGCGTGAGCTTGCCCTTCAGGGAGCCCAAGCCCTGTTTATCCCTGCAGAATGGCCGGATGCAAGAGCTGGTCACTGGGAGGTGCTTCAGCAGGCCAGAGCGATAGAAAATCAGATGTATGTCATATCATCAAATCGAGTCGGCGCGTATGACGGGGTGGAATTTGCCGGCCGCTCGATGATTACAGACCCGTGGGGGAACGTGCTGGCAAAGGGAAGTCAGGGGGAGACAGAGTTTTTAACGGCTTCTCTGGACCTGGAAAATGTGAAAAATGTGAGAAAACAGGTTCCTATTTTTGATAGCAGAGTTCCTCATTTATATTAAATAGATTGCTTTGCCAATTTTTATGCAGGCAGGAAAAAGCATGAGGGAAACTTTCTATATAGATATAATGCATTACTGGTATCCGTATGTACAGAGGTTCTTAATTTTACTAAAGGGGTGACTAACATTGAGAAAAAGATGGACAATGACTATGACTGGAGCAGCGATGGTACTTGCACTTACAGCATGCGGGGGAAATGGTGACGAACCAGCTGGCGG
>NZ_BAXQ01000033.1:0-35675 GCF_001310615.1 Thalassobacillus sp. C254
GTTGTACGCCACGTCAAAAGAAACCCTGGAAAAACGGGGTTATCATGTAGAAGTCTTAAACTTGGTCGATCCGTTACAGTCGATGTCTTATCAAGTGCTTCAGATCGTGATAGATGCTTACGAAGAAGGAAACATGGCAAAAGCTGAACAATACGCCAAAACCATTTCCACGATGTTATATAGTGATCCGGCAGCTAAAGATAAATTCTGGCAAGATAGCGCCAGTGCATTATGCACGGCCTTAATTCTTGGGTTGTGTGAGAAAAATATACCTCACCACAAAGAGAAAATCACCATGTATACGGTGGCTAATACGTTAAATGAATTGGCTGCCGAACAAGAAGAAGATGAAGTAAATGGGAAAATGATCACTGGCTTGGATAAATTCTTTGACAGTCTGCCGGAACATCACCCGGCAAAGTTACAATACGCCACGGTGAAATTTGCGTCCGGGGCCGGTCAAACGGTGGCTGGTATCTTTGCCAATGCGTTTGATAAATTAAATATTTTCACCCTTACTCCTATTGCCAAAATGACATCGAAATCCTCCTTTGACATGAAGAAAGTGGGCTTTGGAAAGGTGATGTCGGGCCGAACAATGCCTTTATCACGGGTCACAGTTCACTTTCGGAAAGGTTCTGCCAGTGTTCGCACCGATCACAATGGCCTGTTTACCATTTCTCATGATCAAAAGATCAAAGTGGATGATTCGATCACTTTAAAGGTGGAAAAGACAGACATTTTCCTAGAACTCAAGGTCACATCCATTCAGGAACAAAGTGGTGTGGTTCATTATGAAGTGATGCAGGAGAAAACAGACGAGGAACACGGCTTGTCTATCGAACGGTGGGAACAGTTTGAAAAACCCACGGCCTTGTTTATGATCACGCCAGATTATGACTCTTCTCTTCATGTGATTGCTTCCTTATATATCAAACAGTTATATACCGAAGTGGCTCGAACCGCCAGTACCACAAAAGGGGGAAAGTGCTTACGAGAAGTGATTTTTATTTTAGACGAATTTGGAAACATGCCGGCGATTGAAGATATGGGGTCAATTATTACCGTCTGCCTGGGCCGGAACATTCGTTTTAACCTGGTGATTCAAGCTTACTCTCAACTGGAACACAAATACGATAAACAATGGAAAACCATAGATGGGAATTGCGCCAACACCCTCTATATTTTAACCACGGAAAATGAGACAGCTGAAGCCATTAGTAAAAAGCTAGGAGAACGAACCATTGCCTCTCATAGTCGTTCCGGTGGAACGTTGTCTTTCAAGAAAAGTAAGACCGAAGGAACAGACGGACGAAGACTTTTAACAGCGACAGAACTCATGCAGCTGGAAGAAGGGGAAATGGTGGTCATTCGAGGGATTAAGCGACAAGACCAAAAACGAAAGAAAATTAAAGCCTACCCGGTGTACAACAGAGGAAAAACCCGGATGAAATACCGTTTTGAATACTTGGCTGATGACTTTGATAATTCCCGGTCGATTAATGATATTGATATTTCTTGTGACCACGCGCTGGTTTCCTTGAAAGAGATAACCTACCGGTTCCATGAAGAAGAAGAAAAACGACTCCGGGCAATAGAAGAAATGGAAGGAAGACAAGAAAAAGAAATTCCTCAAGATACTGAATCAGATCATGAATGTCAAGCTGAACCAGAGGAAGGTCCAGACGTGTTCAAAAAGGAATCAGAGATCCCAAAAGAAGAGCCATTACCGACAGAATCAGTGCCATCTTCTTTTGATCAGCTGCCATTAGCTGACATGTTTGAAGGAGAGCCAATTCTTCAAGTGATTTGGAAAAAAGTGAACGAAGAAAACCTTTATACACAACAAGAATTTGAAAGTTTGACGATGGAGGAATTCATCCAACTTCTCACAGATTTACGCCAACAAGGTCATGTCAAAGACCATATGTATCAAGTGGTGATAGAAAGTGTGGAAAAGAAAAAAACGGATTACGAGAGTGAGGAGAATGAGCATGAAAAAGAACCTAGTGCCGTTATCCAATAAGCATAGGAAAAAACAGCTTGAAGACGTGATTCAAAAACATGACGATCATATTCAAGAAACCGGCCTTGTGGTTCGTCTATTAGACGGCACATGCACAGTCACCTTAAACCCACAAAATGAAAAGTATGAAGTCTTTTGTGAACCCTTTGATCTTTCTCTTCCCTCCACACTGGATGAATTTCTCACACCAAAATAAGGGGGTGCAGTAAGTGAGTGAAGAAGAGATTTTGGATAAGCTGATTGAGTTTGGTGACTACCTCACCCTGGGAACCTTTTTTGATAACATCCTTCGCAACATTGGATGGACGCTTGTGTTAGGCATGGCTTGGATTATAGACTCGCTTGAAAACATTGCCGATACCATTTTGGGGTTACGGGTGTTTACAGAAAATCCAGAGATTCTAGCCTTTATCAATCAAATGCAGCCCCTTCTTATTGTGATGTTTGCCTTTAATATCTTGTTTATTGGTTATCTCTTAATCTTTCAAAAAGAGTTTAACCGGGCCGGGGTCTTTGCCAATGTATTTATGGCATTGGTCATCGTTGTGGCTCTTGGTTCAGGCATGGAACAGGGAAATGAATTTACCGGGGATGCGATAGATGCGATGAACCATGAAGACGGAGATCATGTCACCATGGCTAATCAAATCATTCAAGACAACCTTACAGATATTGGGGTTTTTGACCAAAATGGGTGGAACACGCCTGAGTTAGATGAACGAAACTATATTGAAACAAATCATGCTAGAGAGATTAATATAAATTCTTATCTCACTGAAGGAAGTCAGATTACAGCTGATGAACCTCTGTCTAGTGATGGAGAAGAAATATTAAACAATAAGGTTGTAACTTTTATTGATGGTTCAAGGTCTGTAGAAGAAATCGAAGATGGCGGCTGGATTACTGATATTTCACAAGAATATTATTACCGGTACACCGTGGACTGGATTAACTTACTCGGAACGCTTGGAATCATGTCCCTGGTGCTAATCACTGTCTCGGTAAAACTGGCACAGCTTTTCTTTGAGCTGACTTTTAACTATATCCTTGCGCCGTTTGTGGCAGCGTCAGATATGCATAGTGGCCAACGAATGAAGCAAGTGGTTCAAAACATCTTAAATATATTTCTCGTCACCATTATGGTCTTTCTCAGTTTGAAAGTGTACATGATCGGTACAAGTTTTCTTGGAGATCAACTGTCCGGATTACCGTATTTGATTGCCATGATTGGGCTTGCGGTGGCCGTTATGGGTGGCCCTAATATCGTGGAACGTCTCTTTGGCATTGACGCTGGGGCAAAATCCGGCTGGGGAGCCATTGCTGGGACATATGCGGTGGCCAAAGGAGCTACAGCCCTTGGAAAAGGGGCGATGGCAGCAGGCAAAGGGTTAGGCCTCGCTGGTGCTGGTGCAGCAGCAAGAAACGCCATGCAAGGGGCGAATGGCAAGAACGAAAATGTCGCCCATGCCGCAAATGACAAAGGAAATGCCTTTTCTTTTGGGAAAGGCACAAATCATCAACAAGGAAATGAACATGGACAAAGAACACCTATGGGAGAGAAAGAACATGTCTCTTCCCAAGCACAAAACAACAAGACGTCAGATCAACAAGGAAAAGGCTTTGGTGGGAGCCTTGAAACGTCAGCTCAGCAAGGTGGCACAGGAAACGAATCATCCTCTACCAATGAAACTCAGGGAAATGAACAGGGGAACAGCCGTGAATCTTCTTCTTCTATTCATGAAGATATGAAGCAAAAAGGAAAAGAAAACAGCTCAACTAAACCTCTCTCGTTGCATGAGGAAATGAAACAGAAAGGAGCCACATCAGCATCTGCCGCTAAACATACAGCAAATAATCCTTCATCTCCACCTGGTACAGGGGCGGTAGCCAATGAAGATAACAATGATAAAGGTAACAATCTTTCTTCCGTCAATGGCCAAAAAAGTGAGGGCATTCCTGCCACATCTTCTAAGGAATCCAGTGAACGTAGACCGGCTGTAGATAGTGAACCATCTACAGAAAGCAAAACAGATACCTCAAGTATTCAAGAGCAGAAACAAAGCAGGTCTCCTTCCTACACAACAACAACCAATGCGACAACTGGAAGAAGAGCTGAAAACACGGCTACCCATGCTGCAAACTCCGCAACAAACAACGTGGGTGCAAATACAGAGGGAGAAATGAAAACATCCTCTGTGAGAGATCAACAGCAGGTATCGGGTACAGGTCAAGTTGGCAACGAAATGATTGATCAACAAACAGATGTAAGCAGCGATGTTTCTTCTGGCACAGTCGAACAAGACGTACAATCTATCGCGAACCAACGAGACCAAGGAGGAAACCCAAGTACACAACAAGGAGCTGTGAATGCAGCGTCTGCGGCAACAGGCGGTGTTGCTGGAAATGTATCTTCACAGGGTGCTGTATCGCAAGGCGTTTCTGGAACCGTTGGAGCTTCTTCTACGAGTGGAGAAATGAAAACATCATCTGTGAGAGATCAACAACATGTGTCCGGTCAAACGGGTCAAGTCGGTAAAGAAGTCATAGATCAACAAACAGATGTAAACAGTGATGTTTCCTCTGGCACAGTCGAACAGGACGTGAAATCTAGCGTCAATCAACGAGATCAAGGAGGAAACCCAAGTACACAACTAGGAACCGTGAATGCAGCGTCTACGGAAACAGGCAGTGTTGCCGATAATGGATCTTCACCAGGTACTACTCACCTATCGCAAGGCGTTTCCGGGGCCGGAGAAATGTCTTTTTCTAGCCGTTCCAGTGGAGAAACGAAAACATCAACGGTTCGAAACACCCAGCGTCAACCGGGGCCATCTGGTGCCATGAACAAAGAGGTCATAGAAGAACAAAATGACATCATTCAAGATTCTGGTGAAGGAACCACCACAGAACAAGAAAGACACGTTATCACAAATGCCCGTCAAGAATCTTCTGGCGGAGCAAATCAAGTGAGACAAACAACGACGCACAGTGGAAGTTCTTCCTCGGGCTCTCCGTCTGGTGATTCATCCTCTGGCACGGTTTCTAGTGGAAGCAACGTTGTTGCCGGTGGAACTTCTTCTACCAGTGGAGAAATGAAAACATCAACAGTTCGAAACACCCAGCGTAAACCGGGACCATCTGGTGCCACGAACAAAGAGATCATCGAAGAACAAAACGATGTCATTCAAGACTCCGGTGGAGAAAATACCACAGAACAAGAAAGACACATTCTCACAACTACCCGTCAAGAATCTTCTGGTGGTTCTGATCAAGTTAGCCAAACAACGACTCATCATAGCCGTTCTACCGGCCATGAACAACCCCAACAAGACAAAGGATTCATAAACCAAAGTCCAACGGGGATGGGACGGTATCATATAGGCGGCCGAAAATCAGCAAAAACGATCAAACGAAATGTAAAAACCATGATTCCTAGAAAAAGAAAGGGTGAGTAGGTGGCCAATTATCGAATTCCCCAACACGTATCCAGTGAGCTCAAAATCAATAAGGTGCTTTACCTGACTGATCTTGGCATTCTCATGGGGCTGCTTCTTTTTACTTTTGTCATGAGTAACCTTGTCCACTCTTCCATTGTATGGTTTTTTTATCTCTTTATGCTCTTGGTGGCAGGACTGGTGATCATTCGTCCAGTCACCAACCCCAAAAAAAGGATTTATGAAGCCTTGTACTTGGCGGTGCGGAGAAGAAAAGACACGTATCTTGCGATTGACTATGTAGTGGAGGAAGTAGATGAAAAGAATCATCAAAAGGATGGTGAAGTAGATGGCCATATTCGATGAAAAAAATAAAAAAGGAAGGCTAAAGAAAAGTCCCTCACAGGGGACTTCTATTTTTGTCGAAGCCAACAAGGAACCAAAAAAAGTAGAGCCAGAAAAGAAAGTGAAGGTAAAACAGAGCTTTGCGGAAATCGCTCCAGTGATCGACATCACCGGGAACGGTTTCTTTCAACTGTCTGATCATGCCGGTTATATGGAAATTGTCCAGGTTTCCTCTACCGATATTTACGCCTTAAACAATGAAGACAAAGAGAAGACCATTACCTTAGAAGCCTTTTTCTATCAGTGGTATCATCCCGATTTTAAAATCATTCCGTTAAACTTTCCTGTTGATACATCAAGGCAGCAGCGTTTCATTCAAAAGAAACTCGATCGGACCACAAATAGCCAGTACCGTTTATTCCTAGAACAAAAACTACGAGAGCTTCAGTTTATTGAAACAGAACGGTCGAATCGAGAATTTTATATGTTCATTTATGCCGATGATGAATACACTTTGCGCTCCCGGGTGAACGATGTGGCCAGTCAAAAGAACATGGTTAGTCCTATCATCCGATTAAGTGAGGAAAAGAAGATGAACATTCTGTATAAATTAAGCAACCTAAACACGAAATACCGAAGTACGAAAGGAGAGTAAGGCATGTTACAAGCCATGTTACACAAAATTCGCCCGAAAACATCCATCCCTTCTACCAAAGATGTTGGCTATAATCCTATTTGCTCTCGGAGATTCAACACAAGGGGCATACGATTCGAAGAATCGTATATCAGAAAAGGGGATGGCTACGAGGCGTGTATTCATGTGTACGATTTCCAAACCATTGTTTCCGACTTTTGGCTCGAACAGATCATGAACATGCCCAATGTGGTGGCATGTTTGGATGTGACCACTCCGAATCGAAAAGAGATGATTACAAACATTAATAAAAGCATGGCCGAAGCCAAGACCAGAGGCTACCAGGCCAAAGACACAGCCGATGCCATTGATGCCAGTGAAAGCTTTGAAGAATTAAAAGATGTCTATAATGAAGTGAGACAAGGGGAAGTCTTAAAACGAATTCTTCTGCGGCTCTTTATTTACGCAAAAACGGCAGATGAATTGGAACGAACAGCCAAAGAAGTGATCAATAACTTAGAATCCATGAATTTTCGAGGAAGCATTTTCTTAAATGAACAAGAGTATGAATGGGACGGGTTATTTAAAAGCTTTTCCTCCCAACAAACCTATGCAAATAAGCGAAAAGGGATAGAAATACCGGCCTTGTCGCTGGCTGGTGGCTATCCCTTTCATTTTACCTCACTAGATGATCCATACGGTACGCATTACGGCACAACTGACACAAATGGAAACGTGATTTTTGATCTGTTTCACCGGGACGACAAGCGAAAATCCTATAATGCGTTAATGATTGGGAAAATGGGGTCCGGTAAATCCACGCTCTTAAAAAAGGTGGCACTCGATAACGCCATCAAAGGCCATAAAGTCCGAATCCTTGATATTACCGGTGAATTTGAAGGCTTAACCCATGCATTAGATGGAAAAGTGATTGCCCTGGATGGAACAGACGGTTCTATTAATCCTCTTCACGTATACAAAGCTGCGACAGATGACAAAGGGGTGGCCAATGAACGTATTTCGTTTACTCAGCACTTATCCAAACTAAGCGTCTTCTACCGATTTTTAAATCCTGACGTTAGCAATGAAGAAATCAAAGAATATGAAAATCTTCTTCGGAAACTGTACGTCAGTAAAGGCTTATGGTCGGATGATGAAAATGAAACCCAGCCCATTACCGACTTAAAAGCCACAGAATACCCGGTTTTCTCTGACTTCTTAGAGTTGCTTCAAAACGAGTTGTATACAGACGTTGAAACGCAACAAGTGAATGACAGCATTAGTGAACACAAACGAGAGCGACTTGAAAATATTGAGCTAAATATTGCGAACGTGGTGCAAAACTACGCTGATCTCTTTAACACGCATTCCAGTATTGATGATTTTGATTCGGAAGAGTTTGTGTCGTTTCCTCTTCGCAACCTTTCCGAACTCAAGCCTGAAATCTTTCAGGCACAACTCTTTAACGTCATGAACATGCTGTGGGATGGTATGTTAAGCAATGGCCAGCCCCAATTTAAAGCCTTTAATAAACACAAATTGGAATTTGAAGATGCCATAAGGTATTTGATTTTGATTGATGAAGCTCACCATATTATCAATACCCGAAAGGTAGTGAGTACGGCGTTCAATACCTTCAGCGTTTCATGAGAGAAGCCAGAAAATACTTTGGTGGGATCTTCTTTGCCAGTCATGTCATTAGTGATTTTGTTCCAGATAATGCCACGCAAAGTGCAGCTGAAGAAGTCAAAAAGCTCTTTGGCTTAACCCAATATAAATTTATTGCCGAACAAGATAGTGAATCCCTATTGAAGCTTAAAGATATTTTCATGGGGCAGTTAAACGATTCTGAATTAAATCAAATTCCATATCTACAACGAGGGCAAGTGATTCTTTCCATTTCCTCTGTGAAAAACATCAAGATGAATGTGGATGTCTCGCAAGATGAACTTGATCTCTTTGGTGGGGGTGCATAACTCGTGAGGGGGTTCTTTGCTCTAGTGGCAAGAATGGCTCTTTTCTTCGCCACGTTAAAAGCCAGAATCATCTTATTTGCATCTCTGATCATTGTGGGACTTGCCACAATTTTTATTGTTGGGGTGTTTCAAGCCTTAGTGGGAAGTAGTGATTCTACACCTGAGGGTGAATTTGATTTTGCCTCTGGCGGGACCCAGAATCTAGCCCCGGAGGTTGAAGAACTACGTCCCTTATTTGAAAAGTACGCAGACCTTCACGGAATACCTGATCACGTGGATCTACTCATGGCAAAGACCATGCAGGAATCCGGTGGCCGTCTGGCCGATGTGATGCAGGCCAGTGAATCTTTAGGGCTTCCTCCTAATACGATTCGTGATCAAGAAGAAAGCATTGATGTCGGCACAAGGTATTTTGCCCAAGTGCTGGAACAAGCAAACGGTGATGAAAAATTAGCCTTGCAAGCCTATAATTTTGGCCACGGGTTTATTGATTATGCGAATGAACACAACAACGGAGAGTATTCCAAGGAGCTTGCCATTGATTTTTCCAGAGAACAATATCAACGGGTTAAGGATACCGGAAACTATTCATGTATCCGTCCAGAAAGCGCGGAAACCGGAGCATGTTACGGCGATATAGGATACGTTGATGCGGTCATGTCTTACATGCAGCCAACACTTGCTGACGGAGAATTTGAAGAAGTCATTGAAGTGGGCGCACAGTGGATTGGCAACTCAGAATATGTTTTTGGGGGAGGGAGAACCAGAGCAGAACAAGAACAAGGATTGTTTGATTGTTCGTCCTTTGTTCATTGGGCCTACGAACAGGTAGGCATTGAGTTAGGACACTTTACATCCGTTTCAACCGATACCCTCAAGCATAAAGGACAAGCAGTCCCGGTGAACGAGATTCAACCCGGTGACCTTGTCTTTTTTGATACCTATAAACTGGATGGCCACGTCGGCATCTATGTCGGGGACGGTCAATATATTGGCGCACAAAGCAGCACCGGTGTGGCAATTGAAAGCATGGAAGATGGATTTTGGGGTGACGTGTTTAATGGACGTGTGAGAAGAATTTAGGAAAGGAGAACATCATTATGGATAGCAACAAAGCATTCAAATATGTCTCAGTGATCGCCCTCTCTTTTCTATTAGTCGGAAACGGTGCTCTCTTCTTTGCCAATAACGGGGATGAAAAGGAAGCTACCATTTCCGAAGCACAATCAGATGAATTACATGACCTACGAGAAGAAAATGAACGACTACGATATTTGGAAGAATATGAATCTCCAACAGCGAGAGAACAACTATTTCAGGAGGTAGAAAAACAGTCCAAACGGTTTATTTCTTCTATCTTTGAACAAAATGCTGACACGTATCAAGAACAAAAAGCAGAAGCCGAAAACGTGATGAATGAAGACTTGATGGATCGCTTTTTTGCGGCTGATATGTACGGGGAACAACAAGTGGAAACGTCCATTGATGAAGCTCATTATTACTTTGAGAACCTTGAGAAGAACCGTGGTGAGGTGGATGTTGTGATGGATGTTACTCATACCATTCACTACGTTCAAACCAATCAAGAAGATCAGTCCCGTGCCTTTATCCGGGTCACATTTGAACGAGAACATGACCAATGGATAGCCACAGACATTCAAGATGTCTCATAACAAAGGAGGGGTTTCATGCTCAATAAAGACCGAATCAATCTACGAAAAAAGGTAAGCTGGGTGTACTATGTCGGGCTCAGTTTTGTCATGGCTGGACTGTTCTTTTTTCTCACCTCCGGCTTTTACATGGAAGAAGAGTTGGAGGTGTTAGCTTCCCCGGTGGGAGAAGATATTCGCATTACGTCAGGCACAAACATTGAAATTGTTGATTGGATTTATGAACCGGAAGCAAACGAAATGGAAGTGATTCTTGATTTGAATGATTACCGATACGAGATGGATTCCATCGAGTACCTGGCGATCCAGCGTTCCGATTTAAACGAAGTAACGACTCAAACGGTTATTGAATATGAAAGCTACGTGGTCTTAAAACTGGAAGATTTGGACCCAGACTTCAAACAAATTTCTCTTCAATTATGGAGAGAAGGAGAAGAAAATGAGGACGGGGAACAGGACATGAATCGGTTAGTCACCATTTACTCCGATCAAAGAGAAGTGAAAACAGGAACAATATCGATTAGTAAAAGTGATCAAGGGTTACGGTACATTACAGCTCTCTTAATTGAGAGAAGTGAAGAAACAGTGGAGCAACTGGAAAATCACATTGAGGAAACTGAAGATGAAATGGTTTCTTTGGAAGAACAAAACAGGAGTTGAGAGACCAGCAAAACTATCAGACAGAAGATGAAAAAGAAAGAGAAATCATCATATCAACGCTCTAGAGATTGAACAAAACGAACTGGAAACAGAGGTAGAACAAACCCAAGAACAAATCGAAATAGAAGAAGAACGGATGGAAAACTATATCCAAAGAGAACGACATTCTTCTCTCACTTCTTCTTAAATCCGATCAGTTATCATTTCGGTTTTGGTTCAAAACCTGATCATCATTTCTTCAAAATCGTGATCAGAAAATAAACAAGAAAGCAGTCATATCCCTTCGGAAATGGCTGTTTTATAGTTCATAGAATGACTGTTCACCCTGCACAAACTGTGCAATCGAAGAAACTAAGGTATGCACAAACTATGTAACTTCCCTTAAAAGGTATGCACAAACTATGCAATTGAAGGAACTTACATGATATCACCTCAAAATCAGGCTCTGCCTGATATATCACCTTTGGTGATATCATTTTTCCCTTATGCTCTTTCTCTCTATATCGGTCCTGTCTCCATATATAGGGGGAATTCAGAAGAAAAGAGGTATGTCGATGGATATTCTTTTAAGAAATCTAAACCCTGTGGTAATCAAAAGCATTGATGAAAGAGCCAAAAAGAGTAAGCAATCCCGACAAGAATTTTTAAAAAGTATGATCGAAAACTATACCATGCTTCACGACTTGAATGATCGAGAGCTTGCACTCAAAACTACACTGGATAAAAGTACAGAAGTGATTGTGTCCATGCAGCACCAGCTAGAAAAAAATAATGAATTGCTTTCTTTACTACTAGAAGAAGAGGAAGAAGAATGACGGCAGCCGGTTATAAAGAAGCTGCGGTGATTGTGACCTCCCGGTTTGTTCAACCGGGAAGCTCTAGCTTTAATGAATACGTCAATTACATTGATCGAGAAGAAGCAAAACAATCATCAAAGTATGCAATGTATAACGAGTATATGGATGATGAAGAAAAAGCCACATCCCTATTTACAGAATCACATGATCGGTTAGATCAAGAACACAAAGAAAAGGTAAAAGATGCATTCAAGACTGGCCAAAATCGAGGAAGCATTTTGTATCAGGATGTAGTGTCGTTTGATAACAAATGGCTTGAAGATAACGGTATCTATAACCGGAAAACAAAAACTGTAGATGAACAACGGTTAAAAGATATTACTCGGGTTGCCATGAAAGACATGCACGAAAAAAACAACATGGGAAATAATCTTGTCTGGTCAGGAGCGATTCATCATAACACCGACAACATTCATATTCACCTAGCCACCGTTGATTTATCCCCACCAGAAGATCAACGAGGAAAACGAAAACAAAAAACTCTTGATCAGTTTAAGTCGGTCTACATTCATAAAATCAATGACCGGTCAAAAGAATACCAACAGATTAATGATTTGATTCGAAAAGACATCGTAAACAAGAAAAAAGAGACAAAAACGTTTTCTACCTTTAACCGGAAATTTAAGAAGGATTTCATGACCATCTATAAACAACTGCCGGCTAACCGGAAGTATTGGAATTATGGTTACCAAACCATCAATCATGTAAAGCCAGAATTAAATAAACTAACAAAAAAATATGTCGAGACGTACCACAAAAAAAACATGGAAGAGTTAGAAAAAAGATTAGATAAAGAAGTGGAAATGTTAAAGAAGTCGTACGGAAAAGGAGGGAACCACCGGTACAAAAATTTTAAGAAAAACAAATTGACCGATTTAGAAAAGAGAATGGGAAACGCATTTCTTGCGGAAATGAGAGAGTACGATAAGAAAGTCAAAAAGGCAGAGCGTGCAAATCATTCAAAAGCCCAAAATAAAAACGTTTCAGACCATGAAACGAAATGCTGCCTTTAATCAAATGAGGTATGGGTTAGATCGGGCGATTCATTCAGAAATGAACAGTGGGAAAAATAAAGCTTCGTATGAAGAAATGCAGCGAAACATTGAAAGGGGTTATTCACGGTGAGAGAAGATGTAGTGAAAAGAGTGCGGATTTCAAAAGAAACCGAAGCATTTATGGATGAATTTGCAGAGCAAAAAGGGATTCAGCCTACCCATAAAAACAGAACGATAAATTTGATCGTGGAAGAATACAAAAAATGAAGGAAGAGGAAAAGTGGAGAGGACAGTTAGAAGAAAATGTGGTTGAAAAAGTGTCTGAAAATATTCAAAAGGAAGTTAGAAAAGAATTGTCTCGTATTTTACTAGGGTGAATAACACAGATCGAAATACACAAATCCTTCTTCAACTGATCAACGGAATGATGGTGAACATGAACATCAATAACATCATGACAACAGAGGATTTTGAAACCGATGGACTTAAAACAGCGAAAGAAAAAGTTCAACAAGACATTGCTCACCAGAAACAAAAACGTGATCATTATTACGCTAAAAAAGGAGGTGAATAATATGGAAGCAGTTCAGTATGAACATGCCTTTATTAAAGAGTTTGGAGAAAATGAAGCCATCGTGACGGCCGCTGGAAAGGATTATCACATCCTCTTAACCGATGAACAAACTGAAACTCTTCAAGGATTACTCTTAGAAGAAGAATTGGAATACGTCTTGTTTGATACAAAAGAGGAAGTGATTGTATTGGACGATGTATTACAAATGACTGAAAAGGATAATCCAGCCTTAGCCGATTTAGACGACGGACTCGATGAGGATGGCATCGTTAAGTAAGGAAGCAGAGGAGGGGAAATATGGATTTGCTTATTTTTGCAGCTATACTAGGTGGGTTTTTACTCGTTGCCTTCAATATTAAGAAGGTGGGTGAGAGGTTAATCCAAACTTTAGAACAAAAACAAAACGGCATAGACGAAGAACAGGTGGAAAGACGTCTTCAGGAAGTGAAAAGAAAAATGAAAGAAGACATCAGAAAAGAAATGGATCAGCGAAAGCAGTAACGGGAAAAAGGAGGAAGGGAATCATGGCTAGGTATAAACGAAAATCTAATGCGGAAAAGAAAAAAGAAATTGATCGGTTGACGGTAGAACGAAACAAACAAGTGGAATCCTATTTTCGTACTGAAGAGGATATGAAAGAGTATTTACGATTCATGGCAAAATTCTATGATTACTCTCCCCGTAACTCAGCTTTGATTCAAAGTCAGTTCCGGGGGGCTGAAGCTGTAGGAGGGTATAACTTCTGGAAGAAGGAAGGCTTTCAGGTTCAAAAAGGAGAAAAAGCGATTAAGATTTTGGTTCCTTCTCCGTACAAAACCTTTGAACGCGAACGTGAAGGGAAAACCTATCCGGTGAGTGTTCGGAGTGCCACAAAAGGAGAGAAGGCAGCCATAGACCGGGGAGAGATCAAAACAAAAGAACAGATGGGCTATACATCCGGAAATGTGTTTGATGTGTCGCAAACGGACGCAAAAGCTGAAGATTTACCGAAAGTGTTTCCAAACAAATGGCTCGATGGAAAGGTAGAAAACTACGAGAACATGTTTCAATCCTTACAACGGCTCGGCAAAAACATGGGCGTAGAAACCTTAGAACAGCCCTTAGATGGAAGGGAGTTAGGGGCAGTCAAAGGCGCTTATGTTGAATACCAGCAGCGTAATGCGGAAGGTGTGATGGAAGACAAGAGAGGGATTGAATTAAATCCACGAAATTCAGAGATTCAAAATCTCAAAACCATGATTCATGAATTGGCTCATGCTGATCTCCATAGCACAAAGTCGGGGGAAGGTATAACCGGACTCATGCTGAAAAGGAATTTCAAGCTGAAATGACAGCCTACACGGTGGCTTCCCATTTTAATATTGATACCAGTGAATACAGCTTGCAGTATTTGGACAATTATACCCGTGATGAAAGAGACATCGGGGATAAGCTAGAGTTGTTAGAGGAAGTCAAAGGAACCTCTTATAAATTTATTACTCATGTTGAAGAAGATATGGTAAAAGCCAAAGACAAAGAGTATGAAACAACAGAGGACGTACAAGACCGATTTGGTCATCTTCAAGTCATAATGCGAAATGAAGTCAAGCCGGTGTCTGATCTGTCACCTGAGGAATTCAAGTCTACTTTTCAGGCTAATGATGGGCGAAACATTCTGCAGGATAAACAATTTGAAAACAAAAGTGAAACAGAAACCATACAGACGTTCAATGCCTTAGAAAGCAACTGGAATGGAAGCAAAGATAATGTGAAATTGATGGATCCTAGCCAGAACGAACCACAATTTTATGTGGTCTGGTCGGAAAAAGAGCTGAATCAAAACATGATGAATGCCAAAGAAATGAATACGATGTTAGCCAAAGAAAACCTTCACAGTTTAGGTTCCGGTGGATATGATAAGACGAAAATCAACATGGTAGATTCCTCCGGTGTCCAAACGATTGACCGTATTGATTTAGGGGATGGCCATTATCATGATCTCCGAAGTCATGTGCAGCAAACAAACCCTCAAACTGCCAAACAAATCAGTGTTCATACCGATGCCTTACAAGGCATTTATACCAAAGAAGCTCTATCTCAAACGATTGAAAGCAATTACAGAGAACATTTCTATCAAAAAGATCGAAAGATCGAGGACCCCCATGATATCACTTTATCGGACCTGGCTATTCAAACCTCTACAGACTTTGCCCTAGATCATCAGTATTTATCTCCAAAGGATATCCAAGCTCTAAAAAAATCAGCCGAGGAAAACGTGTCTTCTCATGTAGATGAAATGAATACAACAAACAGTATGGTACATCTAAAAGGGCATTACACCACGTACACGAAAAAGCCCGGGACGAACAAAAAGGAACGCCAACGGAAGAAAAAATCATTGGCCGCATGGCTGCCGAAAATACGTATCACAAGGCAAAAAATAGTGCCTTGCAAGGAAACTATGTAGGGAAAGAGGACATTGCCAACCTGGAAAATCAAAACTCCATACAATCATCTTCAAGTCTGGCTCGTGGATCTTCTACCAAAGATTCCAAACAGCCAGACTTTCCTTTTGCCCAGAAACGTGTGAAGCAAAAAAACTCTGGCATGAGCCTATAAGGGTGGGAGCATTGACACGAGTGACAACCGATGAAATCAATCAAGCAAAAGAGGTTCGGATTATTGATTTAATGGAAGCAAACGGAATTAAGGCGACACAGGAAGGTCAAAGCTCTGAACCGTATTACCGGCTCACTGACCATGACAGTTTTGTGATCAAAGGGGAAAAGTTCTTCTGGAACAGCCAGCAAGAAGGAGGGTATGGGGCGATTAGTTTTGCCATGACCTATTATGACTTAAAATTTCCTGATGCGGTCAAACGGATTAATGAACATGAATACGCTCCGGTAAAAAGCCGGGGTGCAGCTGTGAAACATGAGCCTTCAAATACCCTCATTACTATGAAGTAAAAGAAACCGATAAGGTTCGAGGTTACTTGATTCATGAACGAAAGATAGATCATAGAGTGGTGGACTGGTGCTTGGAAAAAGATTTGATTGCCCAGGACAAGAAAGACAATGCGGTGTTTAAGTGGAAAAACAACCATGGAACAGTGGTGGGTGCTGATCGGCAAGGCACACAACCCATGAAAGACAAAGGAGGTTATTTTAAGGGCATGGTGGCCAGATCTCAAGAAAATGGCGGCTTTACCATTGATGTAGGGAAGAATCCTACCAAGGTGGCCGTGTTTGAATCTCCGATTGATCTGCTATCCTATTGGTCAGTGAAAAAAGAAAAAGTCCAAGATACCCGGATGGTCAGCATGGGTGGCTTAAAAATGGACTCGTTAAAACGAGCCATTAAAGATGCAGGGGAAAAGGGATATAAGATTGAAAAAGTCATATCGGCGGTAGATAACGATAAGGCTGGAAACCAATTTCATGAAAAGCTACAGTCTCTCTTGAAAGAAGACGTTCTGGTTGATCACCGGCCAACAGCGAAAGACTGGAACGATGAACGAAAGAACTCTCTTTCTAGTAGTAAAATGGTGAAGCAAAAACAAACGCAAATGGGTATGTAACCCGGATAGACGACGCCCCCTTCCTAACAAAAGGATGGGGGTTCTTCTTTAAATCATGAGAAGGGGTCGGTTTTTAGTGTTGGCTTCAATTTCAGACCAAACTCATATTCATGGTTGTTAGGGTTATTCAACAAGACTGACAAATCTTATATGTTGCTTGGAATCTTCATCGTATACAACCCTTTGCAATTTTCCTTTCTTAATTAAACACTCCACCTTATCAGATAAAACAGAAAAAGTTTTATCCGGGTCCCTTAACCTCTTTCCTTCTCCTTGATGTTTCTCAATAATAGGGGTGAGCTCCTGGTAAATGATCATGAAAACTCTTCTTTCGTCATGGTTTCCCTGCTTTCTTCTGAAGTCCTATTCATCAAAGTAGGGAAGGTATGGTTTATACTTTCAGTTTCCCATCATAGATTTTGTTGGACTTCGCTTGTGAAAGATACGAGAGCATGATTTCCCCAACTCTCTTTTTGATATTGGCATTCATATAACGCATTCTGCCTTCATATCCTCTGCATTTATAGACAAATTCAGTAAACATGTCATCAGAATTCCTAGGTTCATGCCACATCTTCAAGCCTTTGGTATGCATTTTCTTTTTCACGTCTCTTAGATCAGCCCGAGCTAATAAAATGGCTTCGTCAATGAGATATGTATAGGGATGTTTTAATTTGAAAGGAGAGTTTTCAATGATTTTCATATCCCTTTCAAAATTTTTAATCACGTATGGAATTAAAATAAAAGAATCAAAAAGCTCAGCATCCTCATCTGTATGATTCATGATCATCCCTCACAATATAAGAACATTTGTTCTTATATTACCACAATAGAATAACGTTTATTCTTTCTTATGTAAAGTTCCATATTTTTGATGTTGGAGAGAGCTTATATTTTACAACTAATTTTAATCTTACACCCATTCTATATTATGTTTTATGACTTCATCCAAAAACTTAGGTTTTTAAGGTGGATATTAACCTTGGTAAAATGAATAATAACCTATTATTAAGGTATTAAGGTTATTATTTAGGTTAGTGGGGTGGGTGATAACATGAGTAAAAACGAAAACCTAGGTGAGGGTAACTTGGGTGAAAACATAGATAATATTGAACTGACGGTGAAAGAGGTTTCAAATATCATTGAAGAAACACCTAATGTCATTCGAAATTGGATGTAAGAGTTAAAGCCATACATTCTTTTTAAGAAAAATGCCTCAGGGTATAATGTGTTTGATCTGGAGGCTTTAGACATAATAAAGTTGATTAAGAAGCTTCATCGGGAGCAAAATGATTCCATTCGTCAAATTGAACATTACTTTGCAACAGGTGGGGAAGCTTATAAATGGACACCGGAAAAAGGGACGGATGAAATACTGGCTGAGGATTTAAAAAAGATTAAGGAAGAGTTGTCTCTGTTAAGAGAAGAGCAGCATAATCAAAAAGATTTTAACCAAGAGCTTTTAAAGAGATTAGGTCATCAGCAAGAATACATAGATCGAAACTAGAAGAGCGACATCAGAAGTTAGACCAGTGCATTACAGAATTTCGTGAAGTGAAACGTTTGGAAGCAGCTACAAGTGAAGAGAAGAAATGGTGGAAGTTTTGGTAGTAATCGAATCCGATCTTCAGTTAAAAAAATAAAATTAATCCCCCGAAGAAGTAAGGCTTCTTCTTCGACTTTGAGCTAAACGAAAAACGCCTGTGTACCTATCTAGGTAGTAAGGCGTTTGATCTTAACTATGTAATCTGCCTGGTTTCGTGCTCTCGTGATTCTTGAACTACGTTGTTTATATATCCTTCAGCAGCAAGCGTATACTTTTTGATAGTGTCTTCTCGGTCTTTCATAAATTGTTCTACGCCAACACTAAGCATTGGACCATACCGCATGGTGGTTTTGTGTGGATCTTCTAAGCCAAATTGTATCTCTTCTTCAACGTAAGATAGCCCTTTTGTGTGGTGTGGAATCTTTTTAAAAGTCACGAGGATCGAAATGTTATGAGTGTTCATATTTCCTCCTTTTAAAGTAAACACAAATATCATTCAATTCTTTACATCTACTTCTCGTTTTCTCGTTTGTTCTATTTATCGTTAATCGTTTCTTATTAGTAAAATAATAACATTTATTACCTTTTATTAGGAGTGTTATTTTTGATCCTATTCTTAACGACAAAAAGTCTAAGGTAGTCACGCCGGGTAGAAAACCTGGATTCAGTATATTAAGGTTTTTAACAAGGTTAGTAGGGTTGGTAAAAACCTAAGTAAAAAGAAAAACCTAGGTAAGCACAAGAAAGGTTGAATGGTGGAAACCCTGTGAGGAGAGGACAATCGGCAAGGAAAAGCACAAAAACTATAAAAAACTGTGTAATAGTCTCTCTTTGTTCCTAGAAACTGGTGGAAAGGGTATAAAATATCCGTGTGAAGAGTTAAAAGAATCCCCGATTCTTTTGATTAAAGAGGGGATAGGGAAGTAAACATAGGATCTCTAGACTTTTCACGGTGATATTTAACAAAGGAGGGGTAGATAAATGGTAAAAGTGTTTTGGATGATTGCTCTATTTTTACTTATTCCAACTACGGCTCTTGGTCAAGAAGAAAATACGTATACAGTAGAACCCGGAGATACCATGTGGAGCATCTCTCAACAACACGATGTGACGGTCGATGAACTCCTACAGGCTAACCCAGACATCCTAGATGTAAATACAATCTATGCCAATCAAGTGATTCAACTCCCTCAACAAGGGGACGGACAAGGTACGCCTTCTCACGCCGAACAATTTGAAGAGGGCCTTGTACAAGAAGTGATTCGTTTGACCAATGAAGAACGCGCCCAGCATGGTTTGGATCCTTTAGAACCATATGGAGATCTTGCTGACGTGGCAGAAATGAAATCTGTGGACATGAGAGATCAAGACTATTTTTCTCATTATAGCCCAACGTATGGAGATCCTTTCGAGATGATGACCTCTCAAGGGATTGATTTTCAAGGGGCAGGGGAAAACTTGGCTACAGGCCAAACCTCTCCTGAACAAGTAGTAAGGGAATGGATGGAGTCTCCTAGTCACCGGGATAATATATTAAGACCTGACTATACATATTGGGTGGGGCACGTAGAAGGTGGTTCTTTCGGGACGTACTGGACCCAAATGTTTGTAGTAAAGTAAGGGGACTTTACTATCAAGCAAAAGTGTTTACCTAACGAATGAAACAAAAGGGGATCACGTATTCTCTTCACCTTCTAAAAGGTTAGTAGGTGGGTGATAACATGAGTAAAAAGAAAAACCTAGGTGGAATATTACCGATGTTTTCTTATGATTCAAACGAGAGGCTTTAAGGTGACTGATAGGCCGTAACTTGGGTGAAAAAGAACCTAGGTGAACAACTAGATTCAGGTATTCCTGAGTGATCATTTCATTTACCGTATTATCACTGTTTTAACAATATAGCAAGAAATCATAACTAGCTAGTAAGTGTAAAAAGGTCCTAGTATTTATCAGTGGAAATATGTATACACTGATGTTGGGACTCTTTAAGGCGATTCCGCACATGCAAGTTACCTCCAGAGTCCTATCCTCACTAGTAAGGGAGCCTTCGGGCTCTTTTTTACTTTCTATTGAAGATGTTTCTGCTTATGATCTACAGATGAATGGGTACGTGACTCATTCGATTAAGGTATCTGAAGGGGAACGTTATCGAAGTGAAACTTCTTGGTAAGACGAACGATAGCCAAGAAGAGAGCCGAGAACTGCCTGTGGCTTTGGCTGGTACCATGCACGCAATGGATCAGGATCATTCGAGAGTGTCGAAGAGATAGACGCGTTTTTAACAAACGAAACCGAGTTTGATAAATATACTTCTGAAGGGGAGAAGAGGATCAAGGCTGAAACAGACTCGGTTGAATACTCATTTATTAACATGGGCAACGGTATGATAATAACGGTGAAGCCAAAATAAAGTTCCTCTTTAAGGGAGGGATTCTAATGGGGATTATAGGTAGGTATAAACCTGGGTGAAAATAACCTTGATAAAAACATTCATAACAAAATTATTGACCTATAGTTAGAGAAAAAAGGCCATTAGTAAATTTCTAGGATTCAATCAGATGTGGAAAAAGAAAATACAGAATCTTTGAAGGAGACTATAAAAGGTTGCTTTAAAGATAAAGTTTTTGGGAAACCAAAAAATGAAGCAGCATCCTTGACCGACGTATGATCCAGGATGCTGCTTTATTTATAAGAATACTCAGGAGGTGATTCTTAGAAGTGCCTATATTATTAGGTTATCATCACCTTATTATACGTGAACACATTGAAGAAAATGGGTACAATAAGCCCTTCTTGAATTCAAGAAGGGTTTATTGTCTTAGAGGGTGTAAACAAAACAATGAAAAAATTACCTTAGCAGGACATCGATTAAGAGAGAATATAAAATATTCTCTCTTAAGAGTATAATACACTTCATTTATAAATAGGAATGGTTCTCATTTACCATTTTACTTTGTAGGTACCTTTTATTGAATAGTATCGTTGTACCGGGTAATCATGAAGTCCATTTAAGTCATTCCTTCTTCCCCTAAAGTGCTCAGTTAGTTGACAACCACACTCTTTACTACTACGTTCTTTTACTTCCTGAAAAGCTCCTGAACCCCTGTTCACGTCTCATTTTATCAGAAGAAAGGTGCCTTATTCACAATGCGTATTATCCTACTTAAAATTTATTAGGTTTTTTAACGAAAACATGGTATGCTCTATCTAACCATTTTAATACCTGTTTCATGTTGTTTTTGTGGCTGGCTAAAATGCCTAATCCATTAATTACGAAAATATAGACTTTCTCTTAACGTTGGTCTATTTTTAAGTTTTAATTAGGATCGGGCATTAATAGTCAGCTTTTTTGATACATTCCTTAACTATAGATTAAGCTTGCAGGGTACAGTCACAATAAGAAAACACAAAAAAGGACTCTATGAAAGAGTCCTTTAATAATTATGCCTTGTTTACGTTAGTAGCTTGAGGCCCACGTTGACCTTGCTCAACGTCAAAAGTAACTGTTTGACCTTCATCTAAAGTTTTAAACCCTTCGCCTTGAATAGCTGAGAAATGTACGAATACATCGTCTTCACCTTCAACCTCGATGAATCCGAATCCCTTATCTGCGTTAAACCATTTTACTGTACCTTGTTGCATGTTTGTTTCCTCCTGTGTGGATCTTTTCCACTATTTAATACTATTATTGCTCAGTTTTCAAAGGAGAAAAGCTTATATACTAATTCTTTTCTTATCTTAGCTTATATACTAATTCTTTCCTTAAAGACACGAACAAAAATAATTCTTTATAAGAATAACAATTAAAATTCATAAAGTCAAATTTTTTTAAACTACAAGTGCGCAGAATTCTTTTTGATACTTCCCCCGTCTGTAACTTCAGCATGGTACAATGCTTTAAATCTTCTCCAAGTCGTGCTCATCCATTAGAGCCTTTAACCTTTGTTGTAATTCTTTATTATTTTGAATCAGTTTGTGTATTTTCGGTTGAAAATACCTCATGGGTTGGCAGCACTTTTTTGAACGTCTTATACTAGTTCAACTATTTAATGACCAAGCTAACCTTCAGTTTCTTTCCTTTGATCGTTGTATTTCCATTGCTTCTAACACTAATGAATCTTTTCCATTATGAATATCAACGTATGTTAACGTATCCTATAGTGATAATCCCAATATCATCTGCGCTCACCCCTGGAATATTAGCAATCGTTTCAACTGGTCGAAGCTTTGAATTTAGAGGTGTGCATTGATCGCTTGGGGTCTTATAATTAAAAGACTGATAGGCGTAAATTGTAATCCGTCCACCAAGGTATTTACTTAGGTTAGTAGGTGGGTAAAAACATGAAAAAACAAAAACTCATGGAAATGTCCCCCTCAGTCCCTTCAAACGTCATCATATAAGTGATATAGTAAGGACTATCATATTCATTTCTTCTTAAGCCCCCTGCTTTGCTAGCAGGGGATTTTTTCTATAACGCTATACTGAGCTGCTTTAAGAACTAAATTACAGGGGGATAGTTTGCCTACTTATACTTACAAAGGGGGAAGCAAAATGAAAAACATTAATGTAGATGGAAAGACTAATAAAGCAGTACATGGTTTGTTGGAAGTATACATAAACAGTGTGTACAAAAACCAACAGCTTAATAAAATTGGGATAGATGGCAATAGTTTTATAAATGACATCATAACGATTGAGGGTATAGACATTGGGTCCTTTCTCTCGGGTCTTTTAGAAATACCTGAGGACGATAAGGGAGGATTTATCTATGAGGCAACTTCCCATCTTATCGGTGAAGATTCAAAACCGACTCCTGAAGAGGTGTTAAAGGAAATCGACAATAATATAACGGCCCTTTTAGAAGGGAAGACAATTTGTTATAGCGCGGAAGGGCAAAGAACCATAAAATAGTAGGAGAGAAAAGGTAATTCAGGAGTAGATTGTTTCATTTGGAAATATTTGAAAATTATGACTTCATTTAAAAACAATGTATGCTACAATCAAATTGATAGACGAGCTTTTTTAAGCTTGATATCCATCCCACTACATGAGACTTGACTATTTTTCTGATGTGCTGCCCCAAAACATCATAAGTGGTTACTTGACTTTATCGTCAGGTCTCATAAGAAAGCGCTTCCTCAGCAGCATGGAGGGAGTGCTTTTTTGTTTAGCCAATTAAACAAAGGGATACGGGGACGAAGTCCCAATGATTTTTATAGTTGTCCTCTATAATGATAGAATGATGGGGATGGATAAGCCCAGTAACAACGGCAGTAGGGGGATTTATCAGTGCAGCTTCCTTTCCTCCAATCAATGCCTGGATCTTTGAAACCTGGGATTACCCCTCACTATACAAGAACGTGAAGTCAATGAATCTTCTACCAATGAAGAAATAGGGGATCCAACACCAGAGGAGATACTAGACTCTAATCCTGAAGCTGATATCTTTGAATATCGAGGGATTGTTTACTCAAATGCTACAGAATTAGATCACTATGATACAGAAGATTACGATAAAGGGGAACAAATTGGAGAGATTCAGAATCGAACGAACCAAGCTGGGATTTGATGATTTTACTTCCACCCATTTATCTCTAGGGACGACGCTCTATGCTACGAAAGAAGAACACAACGGTAACTTCAATTACACGATTATTGCAAGTACTGAAGGTGAAGATGTTCTTTACTTTGCATTACTTGAGGGGTAATAAATAAAAGCTTTATAACTATGGAGTCCCTTGTTTAAACGACCTAGATTGTAACGCGTACCAAGGTTCCTATGTAGGTTAATAAGGTAGGTATGAATCTGGATAAGGGTGAAAACCCAGGTGATTATAGGTTGTATTGTGCGATTGATATCTAATTTTCACAAACCGTATTCAATAAATTAGTCCTACTAAGTATTATCTATTTAAACTTTATTCCATTAATCTTTATACTGAGAGTAGCAATCTTTGATTGCTACCCTCTTTTTTATAGAATTTCCTTAGAGGATTTGTTCGGCAAAGAAAAGCCTATCGAAAGATGGGCTTTTCTTGGTTAAAAAGGAAACAAAATAGCTTTTATTTGAGGAACGTAAAGAGGTAAGGCCAATAAGACATAAAAAGATTAGGTACCTGTTAAAAGAGGGGCCTTCTTCAGTTTTAAGGGTTTTTTAAGAATGGGTTTTAAATAGCAATTTCTACCCCTGTTAATGATAAGGCTTCAGGCAGGCTGCGTACGATATAAGTCTTTTGGAATGATACACCTAAGGTACCATCGTTTGCGCTAGTTCTGGCCTTACTCCAGCCATAATGCCAGTGATGCCAAGAAGTTGTAGAGCTTCCCGGAGCTGAAAAAGGTTTTGAGCAACAGCCGTATCAATCATGTGGACACCTGATAAATCGATCACCAGGTACGTTAACCCAAGATCAGATCCGCTTTTTAACGTTTTTTCCATTAACTCCTGGGTACGGTATGTATCTAATGTTCCCACTAACGGTAAAATAGCCACGTCTTTTGTGATGGGAACAATAGGTACGGAAAGTTCGATAAGTTCTCCTTTGGCTTCTATAAATTTCTTTTCATGGTACTCCATATAAGATTGGGTAAAACCATAAATAATTTTATCAATGGTTGGGTTAATGCGGTCCGCAAGGGAAGCGCAGTCTAAAAAAGTTCAGAGTTATTTTCCTATGGAGGCCCTTCTGAAACCAAATGGTATTAGTAAAGCAATGAAATATAGTAACGAAGAAAGGATATGGGGGATGTCGACCTGGAGAAATTCTTCGATAAAATGTATCACGACTAACTGATAAGAGCTAACGTATTCAGGAGGGACGTATCCTCCGAATCATTTGGAGGTACCTGAAGGCAGGAGTCATGGAGTAACAAAAGTAAGTGATACGGAGACACCGAAAGGAAGCCACATAATCCCACTCACATTTGATATTGTAGGCATTCATTGGACAAGGCTAGAAAAGATAAGAGTTAGGGGGGAACCCTCGCTTTTTTATCTTTCTACAAATACACTCCTCTTTGTTTAGCTACTCTGGATATCAATTCTAATTCCCTTTTCATGTTATGAGATAAAATGCCTTGCTTTATGTTTCTATGTATTTCAAAGTACAAACCAGAAAGCAAAGCATTAGAGGCTTTTTCATAGGCAAACAATAGAATTCTCCTTTCCTTTAGAAATATTTTCTTAATTATAATTTATCATGAGATTAAAAATATTTTAATGTCTTTTTTGAAAAAATACCTTGTCAATTACTCAGAAAATTCTTTATAGTGTCTTTGTTTTCTTCTATAACTTCCTCCTCAAGAGATACTTACGTCTGCAATGAGAATGATCCCCACAGATATTCCTATTCATCTGAAGTACTTCACCATAAAATCCTCTACACAAGTTACGTTTAAAAATATACTCCCTTTGTATATACAACCCTTTGATTTTCCAATACTTTCAACTACTATAAACTTACGCTATACAAGAGAGGGGTGGTGGAAATGAAAAAAATCGGATGGTCTATCGTGACTTTAGGTCTTGTCATAACATTAGTTGCATGCGGAGAGGAATCTAAAGAGACTGTGGCAAACGAAATAAATCCCAAAGAAACAGCAGAAACAGAAGATGAGGTGAGTGGAGGCTATTCGGAAGAACAAGCAGAAAATGCTTTTGCAGATGAAAAGACCGAAGTGGTAGAGGCAGGGGAGATGACTAGATTGGAAGAAGAAATGGGCGAAGTTGGGAAAAGTGAAGTCCATGTCGATCCAGATAAGGAAGACCAAGCAGCGCCGGCACCGGTCGAGAAAGAGACAGCTGCCACTCCGCAATACGAGCAATTCGTTTCAGACTACAATTCATTCGTTTCGATGTACTTTGATAGCGAGTCGCTCCTTAACGTAGGAGAGTTTCAGCCTGGCTCTGATTACCATCAACAGATAAGTAACTATGTTACTCATTCTATTAAGGTATCGGAAAGGGGGAATGTTACAGAAGTGACGATTCTCGGTAATACAGACGATAGCGAAGAAGGTAGCCGAGAAATGCCCGCGGCTTTGGCAGGTGCAATGTTCTCGTTAGATCGGAATAATTTTGAACGAGGATATAGATGACTTTTTAGTCAATAAATCCGGGTTTGCCACTTATGTGAATGAAGATGGTTGGGAGACGATCAAGGCCGAAACCGATTTGGTTGAATACTCACTTATTGATATAGACGACGGAATGATCATAACCATGAAACGAAAATAAGGCGTCCTGTTCGGACGCTTTTACTCTGCCAATTTTCCCCGTTCCTATTGCTGGCTCGGCAGATGACTCAATGCGGTGGGGTCCTATTATTATCTTGGGCCTTACTTTAACCAGCAAAGGTGGCCTCGTTTTAGCTATGTTAGGAGCAATGTTCCATTAGCATAGAAAATGTATACTAGGATTCTCTTTAGTTGTCCCATAAACAAGTCAGCAGTTAGAGATAACTATTATACATACAAACGTTTCTTCAAATATTTCTTCCTTCGAATATTCCTTTCGTCGGATATGTATTTACATTCCAATTTAACCGGCGCAACGCTTTTCTGTGAAGAGCTTTAATTTCTACCCAGTAGGCGGCTGTTTCTACATGATGGATAGGTGGGAGAGTCTTCCCTTTTCTACTCGAAATTTCTGTCCGTCGTTTTTTATTATTTCCATTTATTGAGGAAGCGTGAATAATTTCAGGCTCATGGTTGGTAAAATAAATGTTACGTAATAACGAATCTTCAATGATGAAAAAACTCTGCTCTCATAGGCCCTGAGATAGATCACTTATATGCGGTAGATTCTATTTAACAAATGGTTCATTCTTTTGTTAAACATCTAGTGCTTTGTATCTGACAGGTATGTTCTGACTTAGTTGAAAAACCGTTTAGAAAACCATAAAAGTGGTAAAAGGTTATTATCGTCATCATCATCCTTTTAAATTAAGGAGGAAGATACTCATGACCCAAAACGATAAGAACCGAAAAATGAGTCGTGAAGAAGCAGGTCAAAAAGGTGGAGAAACGACAAGCCGCGAACATGGGCAAGAATTTTATGAAGAAATAGGAGAAAAAGGCGGAGAAAAAACCAGCGAAAAGTACAGCAAGAAACATTTCCAGGATATAGGGAAAAAAGGCGGGGAGAACTCTCAAGGTCGACGCTAAACAATAATGTGAAGACAATGCTCTAGTAAGAGTCTTGTCATTTTTTCGTTGTACACTCCTGCTACTTTAATTTTTGGATATACTGATCCTGACTCATCAGCAGTTTCCCTAAATTATTTAGTAACAAGAAGTAAGTGTGAGACCAAAAGAATGACATCACGTTGTTTCAAC
Source organism: Thalassobacillus sp. C254 (assembly GCF_001310615.1). Taxonomy (NCBI): domain Bacteria; kingdom Bacillati; phylum Bacillota; class Bacilli; order Caryophanales; family Bacillaceae; genus Thalassobacillus; species Thalassobacillus sp. C254. Next base: position 27,614 of record NZ_BAXQ01000033.1, read on the forward strand.
TTAATCAGTAAAGAGGCCGGGTATAAACGAGAAGATTATAGCAAAAAATGAAAATGGGACTCGGGTTATCCATAGGATACACATCTTTCACATCTGGAGTCCCATCCACTCAAAATAGCAGGAGTCATTGTACTCCTGTTGTGTAAAATGAAAAAGAAATTAGGGAGAAGAACATGGCTCAGTCCAGATTGAGAGAGATCAAAGAAAAAGTAATACAGTCACAACTCAGAGGCGTCGGAAATCTATTGACACCTAATGAAGTGACATGGTTAATTGAGCAAGCTGAAAAAGCAGGTGAACTTGAAGTGCAACTAGGTCTTCAGTTTAACCAGTGGTTCAATGCCTGTTTGCTAGTTGTAGGTAGAGAGAAAGCCCATGAGATCCTTACGCATTTACCAGTTTTCGGAGAGAGCAAAAAAGAGGACTAGATACCAAACCCGAGCGGAAGATACCTCTACCCGGCACAATATCTTTTTACGCTGTCCCACCGTATAAAAATCGAACTCTTGTCCCTACGCCCACCCTCAAGATTTGTGTTATCCTCCTAGAACGACTTGCGAATATTAGTTAGACGGCAAGAACAAGCGTAAAAACGAAAAGAGTTTGCATAATTGGTCATTCTATCTCTATTCATTGAGTACAAAGCAAACGTAGAAGATATTAAGAGTGAAAATGTGAATCCTGCATACACAAACCAAACGTCTCCTACATGCTCTAGGAAAAGACCGCAAGTATACATGTGAATGTGGATGAACTGGGTCCTGACACTACCTCTAGAGCCAATGGTTCTGTTGGTGGGGAAATCACGAAATGTCTTGCTCAAATGGCAGAAAAACAAAGTGGGTGGACGCTAATGGAAAAAAGGAGGGCAGTGGTATACCCACCTTTCACGGACTCCAGCGAGGTTGATCGATGTATTCCATTATTCATGTAGTGCGTGGTTGCATACAGGGGTGTTTAGTTTAGAGGATTGTCTTTTGTAAGATCTAATGTAGAAATGAGGTTGTTTACGTAAAAAGTAGCTCCTAAATTTTTTGGATGTATTTCTTAGGGAACTTCTCCGTCTTCCTTCATGTGTTCAGCGATTTCTTTTTTCTTGCTCAGTGTGTTTGCTTTGTTGCTGACGATAGAAGTGGAAGAGCAATTTGGAAAGAGCTTTTTTTCAATACGAGATACATAGCTTCTTGAAATACCAAGTTCCTTAGCGATTTCTTTTTGTGTTTTTTCTTTTTTCATTGTAAAGGCCAAAGCGTCTAATGATGAATTGCTTTTCTCTTGTTCCCAAGGTATTTAGATACTCAAACACTGTTTGTCCATCTGTAATTGAACAGCCTCAGCTATATCTACCCCCTCATCTTCCAACACATCTAAGAGGGTTAGAAAAGACATATCGTTTTTAAATTTTTTGGTTGCTCGTAAATGCATGAGGATTTCATTTTGGATACACCTGGCCGCATACGTTGCTAATTTCCCCTTTGTAGGCCGAATAGCTCTCAATGCCCTTAATGAGTCCAATGGTTCCCATGAAAATTAAGTCTTCCGTATGTTCCCGGGCATGGTCAAACTTTTTGACGATGTGTGCAACTAACCGCAAGTTGTGTTCAATGAGGAGATTTCGAGCATGTTGATCACCTTCCTGCATCTTCTGAAGATACTTTTTTTCTTCAGCTTTTGAGTGAGGTTGAGAAAAGCGTTTTGTCTCACATAAGAAACAAATAAGCCAATTTCTTTAAGGTCGTAAGTGATTGCGGCAAGTACACCTGACACGAGAAGCACCTCCTCTGGCGTACAATTAATATAAGGATTCGCGCATGCCCTTACCTTTGTCTGTCCTACTACAACTACAGTTTTCCTGGTCTCTTTCTTGGGAAATGGACCAATTAATAAGTGAAAGTATCCACTGATTCCTTGAAAGCGGTGAGCTTTACAACGTTCCTCCTTAATAATAGATCCTCCGTCTGATGAAACCTACACCTTATACGCTTTATCGTTGTACATTGAGAATCTTTGGAAGTAGGCATCCTAGAATTTCTTTTTATGAAAGTACATAGAACCTTGAACCAAAGGAGTAGTACCCTCTCTATTGAGAGATCCTTTGGGAATTTTTTAATTGTTTTGTTCCTGTTTCTTTGTAGCAAGCAGTAAAGACCTATTTTATTGGAAATGCTTATATTAACTATTAAAATTTTCAGAATTTGGTATAATACCTATGGTTCAGTGCTTTTGAAATTCTTTCCTTAGGGGGGACATTGGTGTCTACACAAGACATATACGATAAATTGAATATCCCTATTTTAATTTCAGGATTAGATGGGACAATAACGTTTGCTAACCATAAACATAAGCAAATGTTAGGAGATGAACGAGTAGGAACAAATATTTTTGATTATATAAGTAAACATCAACAGACTGGAGTAAAAGACTATATTGATAGACATTTAACTGATAAGGATAGCGTGAGGGGGGACGGGTACACCGTACAGTGTGTTTTCAATGGAATGAAACAAACAGGGGAAATGAAGCTTTTGAACTCAGAACAACTCATATTCCAGTTCTCTATTAGTGAGGAACTTTGCTGGACCCCATGAAACCTATAAAGCCATCATGCAAATGGTCCTTACGGGTAAGTCCTTTCGGGAAACCCTTTTTGAGCTACAAAATAGACTTGAAAATTATCTGAGTAAAGACGGTCCATGCTCAGTCTTTATCATAGATTACACAGGGAAGATAGACGGTCACTTACGGTCTAATGATCACCACTCTTTACCGTTACAAGTTGTCACGCAAAGAGGGAAAAGTCTTGAGCACCGAGCTATTGCAGTAGGCCCCTCCTCAGGAGTCTCTAAAAAGTCGGAAAAATCGATTTTTTTGAAACATCCTATGCATCACAGGAATCGATTGTGGCTTCCCCCATTCTGCTAGAGAGACAAAAGGTTGGAGAATTGGTGTTTTCTTATTTGCCAGGTGTCTCCCTTAGTAAAGAGAAGATGGATGTACTTACGGTATGTAGTTCCTTAGTGAGCTTTGCCATTGAAAAAAAGAGCCTAGAAAAAGAAAAGCCAACTGATGAAATGGAAGCTAAATTAATTGCTGAATATGCCGGTGACTCCATTGTCGTTCTCGATCGAGAGGGTGTGGTTCACTATGCATCCCCTTCCAATGCTTCGATCTTGGGATATCCTATTCATGAATTCATTGGGAAAAATGCTCTTTATTATATACACCCTGAGGACTTGCCACTTGCAGAAAAAAAGTTGGAGGAAGTGCTAAAAAGAAAAAAAGAATTTTCATTAGAAGTTAGATATCTTCGTCAAGATCACAGCTATATAGATATCTCTCTAAAGGCTAAACCTGTATTATCGCAAGACAATCAGGTTCACCGCATTGTCGTTATCGGACGTGATATAACGGAAAAAAAGGAAGCAAAAAGAAGGCTGGAAGAAAATAAACAACGGTATCAATCCCTGTTTGACCATAACCCCTATCCAGTGTTAACCCTGAGTTTAACCGGAGAGGTTTTAACGGTGAATCAATCCTTAGAAAGCTTTCTTGGTTACCAGAAAGACGAGCTGATTGGCACCTATGAAAAATTCATTCATCCTGATTATCTTACTTACACGAAAGAATATTTTGAACGAGCAGCTGACGGAACCTCTCAAGCATATGAAACCCTTGGTATTCACAAAAAGGGCCATAAAATTTGGTTTAAGGTTACAAATATCCCCGTTAAGGTGAATGGGAATGTTGTGGCTGTTTTTGGAGTAATGGAAGATATTACGGAGAAAAAGAAGGCTCAAAAGCGGGTAAAAGACAGAGAAGAACAACTGCATTCCTTAATTAACTCTTTGCCGGAATTTGTGCTTTTTAAAGATAAGAAAGGCAACCTGATTGAAATGAATGATTCAGCAAGAGCGTTACTAGGAATGGAAGGAAAGGACCTTTATGCCATTCGAGCCTTATGCCTTCCTATAACCTATCGCTTATTCATTCATATGAGCGTGATGAAGAAGCGTGGAAGGAACCAGGAGGCATACAATACGAGCAAAAAATTTGCCATCCTGATGGACAAGCGAAAGTCTATGAAATAGTAAAGGCACCACAGTTTGATAAGAAAGGGGCAAGAAAATATTTAGTAACCATAGGTCGTGATATCACCACACGGCAAGAAATGGAAGGAGAGTTGCAGGAAACACAGGAGCAACTTTGGGCTTTGTATAACAATAGTGCTGATCCCATCTCCCTTCTTTCATTAGATGGGGATATTTTAAAAGCCAATCCTGCTTTCTATGATCTCTACGGCTATCGTTCTAACCCAGAGTCTATTAATATCTTTCATGACCTCACGCCAGAAGACATCAGAGAGGAAACAAAAAATGTCATTCGTAGGGCGAAAAGAGGAGAACAAGTTATCGATTATGAAACGGTAAGAAAGAGAAACGACGGGGAATTGATTGATGTCAGTCTTACGTACTCTCCCATTCGAGACAGAAATGGAAAGATAAGTGGGATCTCAGCGATCACCCGGGATATTCGGGATCGAAAGAAAACGGAGGACTTATTACGACGGTCTGAAAAGCTTTCTGTATTGGGGCAATTAGCTGCAGCTGTTGCTCATGAAGTTCGTAATCCTCTGACAACGGTCAAAGGGTTTACGCAGTTTCTCCAAGATAAAAGCGAGTACACCGGTCTAATGCTTTCTGAATTGGATCGGATCGAAGTTATCATCAATGAGTTTTTAACCTTGGCCAAACCCCAGGCAGTTACATTCAAAGAAGAGGACATGGGAGAGGTGATAAAGAATGTTCTCTCTCTTATTAATACCCAAGCAGCATTAAACGATATTGAAATCAAAACTTTTTTCGAAGCTGAAAAGCTGACTATTTACTGTGACTCTAATCAAATCAAGCAAGTGTTGCTGAACATATTAAAAAACGCGTTGGAAGCCATGCCTTGCGGGGGGATATTAGTCCTGAAAACGAGAAAGATCTCTTCTCACTTTCAGATTGAGGTGATTGATGAAGGAGTAGGGATTGCCCCAGAAAGAATGAAAAAGCTTGGTGAACCGTTTTATTCTAATAAAGAAAAAGGGACCGGGTTAGGGTTAATGGTTTGTTATAAAATTATAGAGGAGCATCAAGGGACAATTACCATTGAAAGCAAAGAAGGAGTGGGAACCACGGTTAAAATGTCGCTTCCTATATTTCATTCAGAACAAAGCCCTTGATAGTTTTAAATGTCTTTATTTCAAAGAGAAAAGGCTTGGTGGTAATTTTCCATACCAAGCCTTTTCGAATACCCATTGTCCAAACCAAATGAGGGAGGAATCCCCTTCATTTAATACTCAAACGATTTTCAAAAATATTAACAGTAAGTGCTTCTTCTTATCGTTCACGAGGATACCCTATATTTTTTCTATGTCATGTTGTTTACCATTTTACTCTATTTAATCGGTAAGCCGGATAATATTCAAAACGGTGAAATACATAATAACCTGTAGCTATCAACAAGTATGAGGGGACAAGGAAGTAACAAAGAAATATCATAAACAAACGAAAGAAGGAAACAACGTTTAAAGAAACGTTTCCGCTTGAGAAGGTCCCATTATGTCCACTATAACAAAGATAGACCAAGACGATTAAGCTTGGCCTATTTTATAAAAAAGCAACTTCTTTACACTCTTTCTACAATAAACAGCTGGATGGCATTCGCGGCGCCTCTAGTATTTATATAACTAATCGGTCATGGCTTTATCTTACTAGAGTGGTCTATCCAATCAAGCTTAAACAACTGCCAGGTGGAAAAGAGCTTATACAACGTGAAAGAAAAGCCCTGGGCGGAATTACTCACGAAGAAAAAGCAGTGCTTGCTGTCTTCTTGTTTCAGCGTTTATGTGAATTACACGAACTTTCTTATGGGATGCAGTTGGAATCGTGGAAATCCCAGGTCTTACGGATGGTATGATCACTATTACGGCTACCATTCTGTTGTTCTTAATTCCAGCGGGACAAGGACAAGAAGCAAAGATTTTGGATTGGAGAGATTCAAAAGAGAATCCTTGGGGAATTCTTCTCTTGTTCGGCGGCGGTTTGGCTATAGCTGCCGGCTTTAGTGAAACAGGACTTTCCGGATGGATTGGAGAGCAGCTGACAGTTCTTGAAGGCATGAACTTTATCTTAATTGTACTTGTAGCAACAGCTTTGGTATGGTTCTTAACAGAAATCACTTCAAATACTGCAACGGGAACGATGATCCTGCCAGTAGTTGCGTCTCTTGCGATTGCTTTAAATATCGACCCGTACGCCTGATGGTACCTTGTGCGATGGCAGCTAACTGCGCATTTATGCTTCCAGTTAGTACGCCGCCAAATGCCATTATCTTTGGGACAGGAAAACTGAAGATTATCGAGATGGTTAAGAACGGTTTTTTGATAAATATTGTTGCCATCATTCTCATTGTGCTTGCTGTGACTTTCTGGCTTCCAATGCTATGGGGAAGTGATCTTCAGCAGGGGCTCTAACGATAACAAAATAGTCGTTCCTTTAATAAAACAGGTCCGCCAGGTTGATCATATAACCGTGGGCCTGTTTTTTTATGATTGGAAAGCGTATTGTGTTATTTTGAAATGTGGCTTTAAAATGAATGTTGGGGTGCTGCCAGTGAATAATCCAAGGAGCTTTGCCCCTTAGATTCATTGGCACTAAAAATGCACTCAATTCTTTCTCTTTGTTAACCTTGAGTACCACCCACAAACCAACAATGGAGAGAATTTAGGTGCCATTCCATTCTTTCACCGGATATCTAGAGATACATCCATGTAAAGGTAATTGATTCAGGCGAACTGGAAAAATACTTAGACCAAATTTTTTTCGTTAAAAAATGTGAAGACCAGTGTACCGAGAATGAATTAGATTTCAAAATAACGTAAGAAAAAGTTATAAATGCAAATAAGTAACATAGGATAGGATGGTCCCTGAATTCCGTGGTTGTTTTTGGCTTGGCCCTCCAACAGGGACCCGCCATTATTTATTGACTAGGCAAATCTGGCTCAGTAGTTCCCGAAAGGAATTACACAGCGAGAAGTTATGTTCTCTTTAGCCGAAGTAGTTTTAAAAAGGGAAAAGTAGTTATGCACCAAGAAAATAGCATCTAGAGAAATTCCCTAGGCAGAAAGCCACCATTTAATAACCACTCCTTAGCTGTGCTACCGTACGCGATCGGTAGCCTTTTTTTGTAGACAAAAGAGTTTGGGGCATTTTTGGTTTTAAGCAAGGAAGATAAGGTCTTCATGGTATCTTTTTTGTGGATAGTGCCCTTGTACATGTTATTTTTGTTCTTACCACCTTTCGAATTCACCCCACCCCCTGTGTAAAACGGAAAACGCTCGACTGGATAAAAAGTGCATAATCCAACGTTAAAACAAAGGTTTCTTGGTAAGATTATAGAAACGTTTCTTCAAACGTTTATTTCTTCTTACAAACATACAATTGGGGCCGGCAAACTAATTAGCAGGAAAAACACAAATTCAGAGAAAAATTGAAATAAAAAGAACAAAACGTTCATTATATGATACAAATATAGTATGATGAGGAGAATATCCTAAGGACATGAGGGGTTTTCATGAGAAGCCGTAAGGTTTGGGGACATTAAAAAACAAAGCAAGAAACTATTCAGAGCCGAAAAGAAAAGAGAGAGCATTCTGATCCACACTTATCAAAAGAATGGATGGAGCTCGTAGAAGAAGCGATGGAATCAGAGGTGACTAAAGAAGAGTTTTATGATTTTTTGCTTGCTGAACAGCGTGTAGACAGATTTATGGGGGTATTATAACGAAGAATGTATCCAAAGAAATTAGGCTACCACACATCAATACAATGGCAGCCTAAGAAGGTGTTTTATTACTGTCTCAAATGACTAGGTCAGTCTATAACGCACCAGGTGTTTTTAGGTTTGTGATAATATCGGGCGAAGGTCGTTCAGTACTTTTTCCATTTCTTTTGCTGACTTATTATACATTGCTTTTGCTTGTTGATCATCCGTTGCCAGCGCATACCCTTCCAGATCT